>CALFWB010000128.1 GCA_937928795.1 uncultured Anaerolineales bacterium | reverse complement strand
TCTTGCCCTTTTTACAGCCCTGGAAACCCAAAGATTTTATCCGGCATGTTCCCCCACTGTCGTTAGACCCGGCAGGCGGGTGCGTCGCTCCAGCCATTTCATGGCCGCATCCACTAAATACACCAAAACTAAGTAAAGGATTGCCACTGCCAGATAGGAACTAATTGGATCATAGGTGCGCGAAGCGATCAATTTAGCGCGCGTCATCAACTCCGGTACGGCGATCAGGAAGACGACCGAAGTGGCTTTGAGCAATGAGACCGGCTCGTTTGCCCAAGCCGGGATGGCTAAGCGTAAAGCTTGCGGCAGAATGATATAAAAGACCGCTTTCCATTTCGACATCCCGATGGCGCGCGCAGCCAACATTTGCCCTTCGCCAATCGCGAGGATCGAGCCGCGCAGATATTCTGCCTGATAGGCGCCCGAATTCAATCCCAGTGCCAGAAAAGCCGACCATTCGCGGCTAAGTGTAATTCCTAGACCGGGTAAACCGTAATAAAGCAGGAATACCTGAACCAGCAAGGGAGTGCCGCGAAACAGTTCGATATAGCCAATCGCCAAACTGCGCCAGAATTTACTCCCATAGGTGCGCGCCAACGTCGCTGCTAGCCCTAAAACGAATCCGGCTAAAACGCCTTCGGCGGTCAGGAGCAAGGTCATTCCCATGCCGCTCAACAAATCTGGCAGAAAGCGGACGAAGAACTCAAAGAAAGAGATCATTTCGCTTTTTTTCCATAAAGCTCGCTGATCTTGCCCAGAAACTCACGCGTGCGGGCGTGTTGTGGGCGTTCAAAAAGGTCTTCGGGTGAGCCTTGCTCAACGATGCGTCCCTTTTCCATAAAAATTATCCGGTCAGCCACTTCGCGAGCAAAGCCCATCTCGTGCGTGACAACCAACATAGTCATATGTTCGCGGGCAAGTTGCTCCATTACGCCCAAGACTTCGCCGATCAGTTCTGGGTCTAAGGCTGAGGTCGGTTCATCGAAAAGCATGACCAGAGGGTCCATCGCTAAAGCTCGCGCAATGGCAACCCGTTGTTGCTGTCCACCGGAAAGCTGAGCGGGGTAATGATCGGCGCGGTCGAGCAGTCCAACCCGTTCAAGCTCGTATAAAGCTTTTTGTCTGGCTTTCTCTGTCGGCATCTTCTTGACTTTGGTCAAGCCGATCATCACATTTCCCAGCGCCGTTAGGTGGTTAAAGAGGAGAAAATTCTGAAAGACCATGCCAATCTTTTGGCGCACTTGATCGGCATCGACACCTTGGGCGGTGATTTCTTGCCCTTCGAGGAAGATTTGACCGCTGTTAAGGGGCGTAAGCAGATTTAGGCAGCGCAGCAGCGTGCTTTTCCCGGTGCCGCTCGGACCGATGATGACGATGGTTTCGCCCTTGTGCACATCCAACGAAACGTCTTGGAAAATAACGTTCTCGCCGTAAATTTTAGTCAGGTTCTTAGCTTGTAGAATATAGGTGGGATTGATCATGCCGTCGACTCCTTGGGTCAGGCCGTTGCACTAGGAAGTTTAGTCTTCTCGGCGAGAAGGTCAAGCCCACGATTGACGAGAAAGACGAGGATAAAATAGATCAGCGCGGCTGCTCCAAAGGCTAAAAAAGGTTGCTGGGTGGTTGCGCTCAGTTGTTGGGCACGCCGCAAAATTTCTGGCACGCCGAGGGCGTAAACCAGCGAGGAGTCCTTGAGGACAATTGAGGCTTCGTTCGACCAAGGGGGGATGGCGAGGCGGATCGCTTGGGGGATAATAATATACCGAATGGCTTGCAGCCGGCTCATCCCGACTGCCCGTGCGGCCGTCATCTGACCTTCTCCAACAGCTTGCAACGCGCCGCGCAAGATTTCCATCTGATAGGCCGAGCTGATGATTCCGAGAGAGATCGAACCAGCCCAGAATGGGCTGAGGTTGATCAGTCGCCCGGAGAGCAGGAAATAGAGAATGAAGAGCAGCGCAATAGGTGGCACGCCGCGCATCACCAAACTATAAACCGCCGCCAGACGGGAGACCCAAAAGCCACCGTAGTTATAAAACAACGCCAGCAATAAGCCGATGAGCAAGCCAAGCGGCAAAGCCACCAGAGTCACAGCAACTGTAACTGATGTCCCTTGAAGGATATAGGAAAAAAATTGGCTAACCATATTCCGTCAGTCAAGGGCGAAAAGGGCAGGGGATTTGCCCTGCCCTTTGGTTGATGAAGTTTATTCGGTGAAGTACTTTTGCGCCAGTTGGTCGATGAATCCTTCTTGTTGTAATTGTTTGAGAACGTCGTTGATGGCTTTGGCGAGTTCAGCATCTCCTTCGGGCAAGACGATGTTCATCGGACCGCTAGAGAGCACGCCAGTATAGACGATCTTCAAGCCGCCGATCTTCTGTGCCAAGGCTTTAGCCGGGATGGCGTCGGCCATCATCACTTGGATGCGGCCGCTTTTTAGGTCGAGGGCCGCTTGGTCAGCCCGGTCGTAGCGCGAGAGGTTTTGCTCAGGGATTTGCAAAACGTTTGTTAGCCAGTCGTCCTGGGTGGTGCCGCTTTGGACGCCCACTTTATATTGCGCAACATCTTCAGGTTTGGTGATACTGCCGCTAAAGGTTTCGGCGACCAAAAAAGCATCTTCAGCCGTGAAGTAAGCTTCGCTGAAGTCAACCACTTTGTCGCGTTCCTCGGTGTAGTTGAAAGCTGATATGGAGCAATCGATTTTGCCTTCTTGGACGCCGGCGATTAAGCTGTCGAAAGGCATATCAACCCATTCAACCTTAACACCTAACCGCTTGCCGATTTCTTCCATTAACTCGATGTCAAAACCGGCTTTGTTGCCGCTCTCGTCCACGTATTCAAAGGGAGGATAATCTGCACTGGTGCCCACTTTGATCACCCCAGCTTGTTTGATCTTTTCGAGGTGACTTTGGGGCTTTTGGGCACATGCGGCAAACAATAGGCTGATCAGAAGGAACAAGGATACGAGCCAAAAGAATTTCTTCATTTCTCCATCCTTTATTTGGGGGTAAGGTTTGCAAGAAAACCCTTGCGACAGTTAAACCATACCATAAGATGGGAATGTTGGGCAAGTGAAAAATGTCACCAAAGGCGAGTCTTGCTGTATGACGGCTTAACCAGCTTGCACTCTTTCCCAACGTGCTAGGTTGTTGCCACCAAATGTTATCACTAAGACGATTGCAACCAAAACATACAAGATCGCCAGAGCGATGGTAGACACACCCGAGATCACGACGCCAAAGGTATTTAGCGTGATGTGAAAAAGGGTCACCGGCAAGAGACTGCCTTGGGTGCTGTTATAAAGCCACGTGTAGAGAAAAGCGCTAGAAACTATGCCGATAAACCACGGCAGAAAAGGGTATTCCGCCATTGGGTTGCCTTTCCAGAAGAAAAGCGGCATGTGCCATAAGCCCCACAGAACACCGACAATTAGGGTAGCAGCCAGAGCGGTATATCGCTTTTGTAAATGGGGCAAGGCAAAGCCGCGCCAGCCCACTTCCTCCCAGGGGTTGGAGAACAAAGAGAGGACAAAAGCAGAGATAGCCAGCGGCAAGATTTCACCCTGAAGCGCTAGCTGAGTCGTCGCAAAGCCTAGCCATTTGGTTAGGCTTTGTCCCGAAAGCAGCAGAACAATGGGACCCAAAACTGCCACGAGGTACCACCCCAGATCGATGCGCCACTGCACTAACGGCTTGAACAACTCGCCAACTTGTATTTTGCCATAGGCTGCCCGCGTCACTACCACCGCTGCCAACATGGGACTGAGGGCTGGGAGGATGATAAGAGGTTGAAAATAAGGTTGGTCAAACGGCGTTACGCCCAGCGAGCCGAGCGCTGCCGGTATCCAGCCCAGCCAGGCGATTCCAAACGCGAGAATGTAGAACCAGAGGATGGGATGTTTGCTCATTCTTTTGCTCTCCTTTTGTCACAAAAAGGGACCGCCATAGACGCTTTGTCAGTTGGCTTGGGTCGGCGTATCTCGTTTTGCCCTTGCCTTTGTGAGCGGATCGTAAACAACGAAAAACGCCATCCCCACCAGAGCAATCCAGCCTGTCCAATCGCCGAGTCGGACAGCCGGCGCGTTGCCTGTCCCCAAGGGCACATCGGCGATGACAAACTGGCCCTGGCGGTCACCGCCGGGCGTAATTGCTGAGGCAAGGATGCGCCCGTAGGGGTCAATGATGGCGGAATCATTGCCGCTATTGTCGGATTTTACTAAGCTCACTCGATTCTCCACGGCGCGAAAGACCAGATGGGTGTAATGCTTTGTTGCGATCTGTGGCCAATCGTGCGAGGGCACTAGGATCAATTGTGCCCCATTGCGCGTGATGCGGCGGGCGGTGCCGGTAAAATCGAGATCATAGCAAATGATTGTTGCAATGCGTCCCAATGGCGTGTCGTACACCGGGTAAGTGCCCCGTGTCGGGCTAGTCTCGCCGGCAAAGACCACTGGATGATCTTTGCCGAAGACGCCTAAAAACTCCCCTTCAGGCGCGAGCACGGTGGCTTCATTGCGCCACACTTGCTCGCTCTGGCGAACGACGTAGCCCAAGCTTAGATACGCGTCGCTCTCTGCCGCCAACTGACGAAACTCGGCTGTGCGCGTGACCTGCGGATCACCATCAATGGCACCTTCTGGCCAGACGACGATGCGGGCGCTATCTTGAGCAGCCTGACGGGTGAGTTGGCTGAATTTGTCCACTGCGCTCCATGGAATGCCAGCGTCATAATGCAAGGCAGCTACGCGCACGGTGGGCGTTGTCGGCGTGCGATAGAGGGCTAGGCTGAGAGCGATCCACAGGATCAGGGCAACAAGGACGCCCCCCATCCAGTTGCGCACAAGGCGGCTGGTAAGAATAGGAATGTGCGGGTCGAGACTCCAGCGCCGGTCAAAAAGGGAGAGCACTGCCAAGCCAATCCCATAATTGACTGCCATGATAAGTAAACCGAGCCCAAAGATGCTGAAGACGCTGACCGGTTGGATCAGCCACGGCTGACTGTAGAGCGTGTTGGCAACAAAGCCCCAAGTGCCCATGATGGGAATGAAGCCACGAATCATCTCGAAGCCTACCCAGTTGAGCGCACCGTAGGGGACAAACCAGCGATAGCCGGTGCGTTCGTGGAAGGCGCGCACGCCACTATCGACAAGGTAGCTGATAACAGCGATGAGCAGCGGAAGCCAAGCCATATAGAGCCCGCTGCCAGCGAAGATAGGCGTCAGGTAGCCGCCCAGCCAGCCGCCGATGGTAATCGCTGATGCAAGGCTGGACACCCGCTGCGGCAGGAGGCGAAATTGGGCAATCATCATCGGCACAAACCCAACCCAGATGAGTAGCCAGAGGTTGTAGGGTGGAAAAGCGAGGATAAGCAAGATAGCGCTGGCGACTGAAAACAGGACACCCATTCCGACCCGCAACCAAGTGTTTTTCAAATGCAAGTTCATTCTACCCTCCTCCGGGCTGTTGGCGTTTTGCTCCCCTAAAGCCTTTGCTCTTAAGAGAATTGCGCCGAGACTCGTGGTCTTACTTCTTGTTCGAGGCGATTACCTAAAGAATCAATCGCCACATCCAAATCATATTCTGCCTGTAAACCCATCCAGAATTGGGGTGAAGTTCCGAAATAGCGGGATAAGCGTAAGGCGGTATCTGCTGTTATACTACGTCTCCCTAACACAATTTCATTGATGCGCCGTGCGTCAACCCCTATGTCGATGGCTAAACGATTCTGGCTCAAATTCAGCGGCTTGAGGAATTCCTCAAGTAAAACTTCGCCGGGGTGAACGGGTTTAAGTCTATCGGTCATTCTTACCTGCCTGTCTAGTGATAATCTGTGGTCTCAACCTCGTAGGCGTTACTACCTTCCCACCGAAAGCAAACACGCCACTGATCGTTAATTCGAATACTCCATTGTCCCGCTCGATCGCCACTCAATTTTTCAAGGCGATTTGCGGGCGGCACTCGCAGGTCATTAATAGAGACTGCGTTGTTGATCATGCGTAACTTACGCAGAGCTACCTCTTGAATATCGGCGGGCAATTCGCTAGAGCGTTGACGCTGGTAAATTTTCTGCGTTTCATCGTCTTTGAAAGTCTTTATCACTCTTGAATTTTATAGCGGAACGCATCGAGTGTCAATCGCCCAATATGTTCTGCGTGCACTCAAAAGTTGTTGGCAACATTGCTTTGTAGGACAACTCATTGAGTTGTCCTACAACTTTTGCGTGGACACGATGTTCTCTTTGGGCTCTTCGAAGCTTAAGTGTTTAGCGCCTCTGTTGGCAATATAGCCGTTTGGGAATTTGACCGCTGACTTCTGATCGGCTCTTGCTCAGCAGAGCTTTGCGTCATGAGACCAGAAATTGGGGTGAAGTGCCGAAATAGCGAGATAAGCGCAGAGTAGGATCTGCCGTAACGTTACGTCGCCCCAAGAAAGTTTTCATTAGTGAGTTCACTGCAAAAAGGTCAAAATCAAACCACAGAGACACCGAGGTGATAATGAAGAAGAACTCCGTAACTCTGTGTCTTCGTGGTAAGAATTCAATGTTTTTACAGTAGAGTCATTAATGCGCCCTGTGCGCCGGCGTCTATGTAAATGGTTTTGGTTGACGGCTCAACGGAGCGGTTTACATTCCCGCGAGATAAGCGATCCCGACCGTACCTGGTCCTGCGTGAGTGCCAATCACCGGGCTGACGGTGGAGAAGATGGTTTCGACCGGATTCAGGCGACGGCTGAGTTCATCGAGTAATTCTCGAGCTTCTTCCTCGGCATTGGCGTGTAAAGTAGCTAGTCGGATGGGCGATTTTCCTCTTGTCCGCTCTTCGATGATCTCGGCTAAGCGCATCAGCGATTTTTTGCGCGTGCGCACCCGCTCCACAGCTTCTACACGCCCACCGGTCACTTCGAGCAGCGGTTTGATGTTCAACGCTGTTCCCAGAAAGCGGCTGCCGCCACCGATACGTCCACCGCGGTGGAGAAACTCCAAGGTATCGACCGCAAAGACGACCCCCGTGTGATTGCGGACTTCTTCCGCCAAGCGTTTGCATTCTTCGAGATTAGCTCCAGCTTTAGCGGCGCGGGCAACCGTTAGGACTTGAAAACCCATCGCCATAGCCGTGGTGTAGGAATCGACAATTTCAATCGGTGCGCCGGGCAGCATCCCCTTGGCTTGGATGGCTGAGTCGATTGTGCCGGAAAGCTTCGTAGAAATCAGGATCGCCAAAATTTCCTTCCCTTGATCGAGGAGATTCTGGAAGATTTTATGAAAATTGGGAATGGTCACCTGTGAAGTTGTGGGCATCACCGCTGCCGTTTTTAACCGCCGGTAGAATTCTTCCGGTTGGATATCGACGCCATCCTCATAGGTTTGATCCCCCCAGATCAGCACTTGCGGGGCAACCGTGATTTGGTATTCATCCAGAAAGTTTTGTGGGATATAAGCTGTACTATCGGTCACAATTGCAACAGTGGACATGATCAGACCTCCTTTGCCAGAACCATGGCGAGAATTCTAAAATGTTTCATTTGCTTAACCCCAAAGAGCAGCGTTGGTTTCTATCTGTAAGT
>CALFWB010000127.1 GCA_937928795.1 uncultured Anaerolineales bacterium | reverse complement strand
GCGCATCGTCTGCTCAATCTCGCCAATCGACTGCGGGTCAGGCATCACTCTGCCAACTTCAGCACTGATCAGTTCCCCTATCTTTTCAATCACTTCTGGATTAAAATTCATCTTGAGCCTCCTCGGTATGGTTTTGTTTTTCTTACTCCTACCAATCATACCAGAGAGGCTCTCCCTTTTTGCCCTTTCCCTCTAACAACTTTTTCGTGCACCCGTTGTCGCAGGTACACGCATCACAGTTGAACTGATCTTGGAAGAACTAGCGGCTGGTGAAACAATCGAATAAATTCTGGATGCCCATCCTCAATTGACCCGTGAAGCAGTGTTGGCGGCAATCGCATTTGCCAAAGAAGCCCTACGGGCAGATGTGATTTACCCCGAATCCGAGACGGCATGAATTTCTTGGCTGACGAAAGTGTTGACTGTCAAATTGTTGAACGCCTTCGGCAGGACGGTCATCTTGTACGATAGGTCGCTGAGATGTAGCCGGGAATTTCCGACGATAATGAAGTGTCCTCTTTTTATCATCAGTGATTTTGGTCGGCAAAGGTTATAATTTGGGTATGGCTGTTATTTCTCTCCGTGACTTTGTTGATGCAAGGCAGGTATTTTCAGATGAGCAACGTGTTTATTTGAACAAAATCACCGGCGAACTTATCATAATTAACGACGAAGATATTGCAATTATTGAAAGCGGCGATAACTGGAGATTATCCAGAATGGCAGCAATCCATACTTCGTGATACAGAAAAAGTGTTATCGTCCGACGATTATTTAGAACTTCCTAGCAAGTTTGATATTCACGAATACAAAATCATGGAAAGGTTTTGTCTTTCCGTTTCAGATGAAAAAATCAGCAATGTGCTTTTGAGTAAAATTCGTGGCTCTGGCGCATTCCGCAGATTCAAAGATGCGATTTATCGGTATGGGATTGAAGACGAGTGGTTCAAGTATAGAGACGAAGCGTATAAAGAAATTGCTATTTCATGGCTTGAAAGTCACGGCTTCGACTACATTGACGACATGAATAAGCGTGAAAAAGGCATTTGAAAATTTCATTCGTTTCCAAGTTAATCGCTTTGGCGCAAGTTGAGTCTGTTGGGTTTGCGCTACTTAAAAAGCCAGTATTCTGGTAAGTCAGCAGGTTGCCCAACATCGTTTGCATGTGAAGGCATGACAATCATCGTAACGCAACAGCGGGCAACGGATAATGGATAAGCCAAAACGTGCCGACCAACTGGCGCTTGCAGCCAACGCTGCTGAGTGGCGCAGGTGAAGAGCAAATCGTTGGGCGCAACGTGAACGGATCGACGACCAAGAAAGGGATCATGAGATTAGAATCTTGAAAAACCTTGAGAAGAAATCTATAATTCAGGGACTTCAATGCTCAGGGGATCTGGGTGTGGCAATTGGTGTAGGTTCGCAATCTGCCTCTCCAAATCTTAAACCCTATTTGATGCTATCATCCAACTCCGAAACCTTTATCCTCTGGGTAGATTGCGAAAGGAGAGAATATGTCCGCAAACCGTAATTCAGCTCTTGATTATGCCCAAAAGAATCGCGATCGATTTTTAGAAGAATTGAAGACGTTCGTTCGCATCCCCTCTGTATCCACCGATCCACAGTATCAGGCGCAAGTAGAGGCTGCTGCCACATGGGTGGCAGACCAATTGCGCTCTTTGGGAATGAACAACGTCGCCATCTATCCGACGGCGCGTCACCCGCTTGTTTATGGTGAATACCGTTGTGCGGCGCCTCAGGCGGCCACTCTTCTCGTTTACGGGCATTATGATGTTCAACCGCCTGAGCCGCTGGAGCTTTGGCAATCTCCCCCATTTGAGCCTACTCTGAGCGGAGAGTATTTGGTCGGTCGAGGCGTATCCGACATGAAAGGGCAATTGCTGGCTGGCTTAAAAGCGATTGAATCGATCCTCAAAGCCGATCAACTCAACGTCAATCTGCGCTTTCTGGTGGAAGGTGAGGAAGAGATCGGTTCACCCAGTTTGGAAAAGTTTATTGCGGAACATCAAGACCTTCTGGGTGCGGATCTCGCCTTGAACCTCGATTCGGGCATCCTAGCCCCAGATTTCCCCACCATTACAATTGCCCTGCGGGGTTTGGCGTATTTTGAACTGCGCGTCTATGGCCCGGCTGGCGATTTACATTCCGGAGTTTTTGGCGGCGCAGTGCATAATCCGGCCCAGGTACTTTGTGAATTGATCGCCGGCATGCACGATGCTCAAGGTCGGGTGACTTTGCCCGGCTTTTACGACCGTGTGCGCCCGCTCAGCGAGGCAGAACGGCAAAGCCTTGCCCGCCTGCCACTCGACGATGCCTATTTCCTCAAGATCACCGGAGCACCGGCCCTATTCGGCGAAGAAGGTTACACATCCGCCGAACGAATAGGAGCGCGACCGACTTTGGAAGTGAACGGCTTGTACTCCGGCTATATCGGTGAAGGCTCAAAAACCGTTTTGCCAGCCTACGCCATGGCAAAGATCTCCTGCCGCTTGGTGCCGGATCAAGACCCCGCCGAAGTCCACCAACAATTGTTCGATTACCTAAAAGCTCACGCCCCATCCACTGTGCGTTGGGAGGTGATCCAACATGCCGCTGCGCCGGCAGCGATGATTGAGCCCGATCGCCCTGAAGTGATTGCCTTGAGCCGCGCCATGGAGCAGGTTTGGGGGAGAAAGCCGGCCTTCAAACGCGAAGGCGGCAGCATTCCTGTGGTTGCCCAGTTGAAATCCATCTTGAGTATGCCAACGATTTTGACCGGTTTTGGCTTACCCGATGATAACCTACATGCCCCAAACGAGCGCCTTCATTTACCCACTTGGCAGAGGGGAATTGAGACTCTGATTCACTTCTTCTATAACCTCACGGAATAAGGAGCTGCCCAAGGGCTCAAAGGATAATGCAGACCGGATGTGATGGGTTGTCCTAGCACCGATCTGGCGTTCGGCTAAGCATAGGCCTAGGAGTTGTTGGGTTAATGACAAGAAGCGTAGTTCACTAAGGTAACCATTGGTTCAAATTGAGAATGGCTGGAATTGTTACAGCAAATTTATTTAGAAAGCCATTTTCGTCTTATAATTGAATAACTTGCATTCTTTCATCGTGGAGGGTCC
This sequence comes from uncultured Anaerolineales bacterium, assembly GCA_937928795.1. Classification (GTDB taxonomy): domain Bacteria; phylum Chloroflexota; class Anaerolineae; order Anaerolineales; family UBA4823; genus NAK19. Next base: position 4,402 of record CALFWB010000127.1, on the reverse strand, counting down.
AACATCATGCGTTCTTGGTCTGTGCTGATTACAGATGGATTAGAAGAAAGCGGGCAGGCGATTTTGCGCGCTGCCTGTGAGGTGGAAGACCGCAAAGGGATTTCCGCCGAGGAACTAGCCCAAGTTATCGGGAAATACGACGCTATCATCGTGCGCAGCCGCACCAAAGTTACCGCCGAGGTACTTGCCCAAGCCACTCAGTTGAAAGTCATCGGCCGGGCGGGTGTCGGGGTGGATAACATCGATTTAGCCGCAGCTTCAGCCCGCCAGATTACGGTCGTCAATGCCCCACAGTCGACCACAATTGCGGTTGCCGAACATACCATTGCCATGATGATCGCCTTGGCGCGCAACTTGACCCAAGCCGATTCCAGTATGAAAAACGGGCAATGGCTGAAATCGCAGTTGATGGGAAGCGAGCTCTATGGCAAGACCTTTGGCTTGATTGGTGTGGGCAATATCGGCACCCAAGTCGCCTTGCGGGCAGCAGCTTTTGGAATGACCGTGCTGGGATACGATCCCTATTTGAACGATGAGCAAATCCGCCAGCGTGGCGCCGAACCTGTAACCCTGAACGACCTCTTTGCTAAGTCAGACTATATCAGCGTTCATGTGCCGCTCAGTCCCGAAACGCGCAACATGCTCGATGGTCAGGCATTCTCTGCCATGAAGCGCGGTGTGCGCATCATCTGCACCGCCCGCGGCGGCGTCATTGACGAGACCGCCTTACTGCAAGCCATTGAATCCGCTCAAGTGGCTGGCGCAGCTTTAGATGTTTTTGCTGTCGAACCGCCCGGCTTGACTGCCCTGGTCGCTCATCCACGTGTGATCGCTACCCCGCACATCGCCGCTCAAACGGCAGAAGCGCAAGCTCGGGCGGCGGTCGATATTGCCGAAGAAATTTTGGCTGCTTTAGCGGGCAAACCCTTGCGCTGGAAAGTGGTATAAATTACCTGCTTCGGGATAGGCATACCACCCTGACGGGTCACCTCGAGCTGAATGAGTACAATTTCACCAAAAAAGACAAAATTTCCCCTCGCTGCGCTGGTCGAAATGCCGAATCCGAATTCCTAAGCCGAACTAAGATAAACTAGCGTAGCGGAATCAATCAAGTGCCTAAGGAGATGTATGACATCCAAAATTGAACAACTCAAAACCTATCTTGCCGAGATCGTCGATTTGGGCTATATCGGCAGTTTGCTAGGCTGGGATCAAGAGACCAACATGCCGCCGGCCGGTGTCAAAGAGCGCGGCGAGCAGATGGCAACCATTGCCCGCTTGGCGCAACAGCGCTTCACCTCGGAAGAACTGCGCCGCGCTTTGGAGGAAGCCGAGGCGGAGGTGGCTGGCATGGACCCCGACTCCGATGCAGCGCGCTTGGTCAAAGTGACCCGCCGCGAGGTGGATAAGCGCGTCAAAGTGCCCAGCCGCTATTACGAAGAGCTTTCCCAACTGGCGGTTGAATCCTACGCTGCTTGGAAACAAGCCCGCGAACAAGACGACTTTGAGCATTTCCGCCCCTATTTAGAGCGCATGGTTGACTTGCGTCGCGAGTTTGCCTCCTACTTCAGCCCCTACGAGCATGTCTATGACCCACTGCTCAACGAATTTGAGCCGGGCCTAAAGACCCAAGAGGTGCAACAGATTTTCAACGAGCTGCGTCCGCAACAAGTCGCGCTGATCCAAGAGATTACCTCCCGTCCGCAAGTGGACGATTCTCCCTTGCGTCAGCATTTCGACCCGCAAAAGCAATGGGATTTCGGTGTGGAAGTGATCACCAAATTCGGTTACGATTGGCAGCGCGGCCGTCAAGATAAAGCTGCCCATCCCTTCACCACCAGCTTTGGCTTGAACGACGTGCGCATCACCACCCGTATAATGGAAGATTATGTCGCTTCGGCGCTATTCAGCACGATGCACGAGTGCGGGCACGCACTGTATGACCTTGGATGCGACCCGGCTCTGGCGCGCACCCCCTTAGCTGGCGGCAGCTCGCTTGCCCTGCATGAATCCCAATCGCGCCTGTGGGAAAATCTGGTCGGTCGCTCAAAACCCTTCTGGGAGCATTTTTACCCGCGTTTGCAAGCTTATTTCCCTGAACAATTGGGCAATGTCTCCCTAGACGCTTTTTACAAAGGAATCAACAAGGTGCAGCCCTCGCTTATTCGGGTTGAAGCGGATGAAGCCACTTATAACCTCCATGTCATGCTGCGCTTGGACCTAGAAATCCAACTGATGGGCGGAGAACTGGAAGCGCGTCACCTGCCTGAGGCGTGGAACGCCCACATGCAGGAATATTTGGGCTTGACGCCGCCCACCAACGCCGAGGGCGTGTTGCAAGATGTCCACTGGTCACACGGATATATCGGCTATTTTCCCACCTACGCGCTGGGCAACCTGATCTCTGCCCAATTGTGGGAGGCAATTCACAAGGATATCCCTGATTTGGAGGATCAAATCCGCCGAGGTGAATTTGCGCAATTGCTAGGCTGGTTACGGGAGAAAATTCATCGCCACGGCTCAAAATTCGAGGCGCCTGAATTGGTGCAACGCATTACCGGCCAGCCTATCTCGCCGCAGCCCTACATCCGCTATTTGCGCCAAAAATACGCCGAGATCTACGGAATCTAATCGGTATGGATCAGATTTGGGAGGCAGTATGGCTCGCATTCTCTTTATTGATGATGATCCCATGACCCTAGAGACGCTTTCCAAAGCGGTCGAGGTTTTCGGTCATCAAGCTCTTCATGCGCATAATGCCCAAGAAGGCTTCGATCTTGCCCGTCAACAGTCTCCCGATCTGATTTTCACCGACTTACGTTTGCCGGATATGGAAGGATTGGTGCTGGTCGGGCAATTGCACAACGATCCTGTGACTGCACCAATCCCGATTTTGGTTTTGTCGGCAAGCCCTGCGCTTGACGAAATCGAGCGCGCCCGATCTGCCGGGGCGCAGGGTTATATTAACAAGCCCATTCGTTTACAGGCTCTGCTGGACCTTATCCAAAAATATTGTCCGCGATGAGCCTCGTGATCCTCTCAACAACGAAGCGCAATCGCACGTTCATCCTGCGCGGCTTGGGTTGGCTTTGGGGTTTTGCTCTGTTCACCTTGGCTGCTGCGTGTGCATTGCCTGTTCCTGCAGACATCCCCACGCCCTATCCCAGCGAGGTTATCCCCACCCTGATCGCCCAAACCGTCCAAGCCCAACGCACGGAACAAGCGCTCTGGCAACCTACAGAACTGCCTCAGCCAATTGCCCCAGAAACCTCTCTCGGTGAACTCTCTAACAACTCTGTGCCGCCGAGCCCAGTGCCCTCTCCAACCCGCACCCCTCGCCCGGAGCAGCTTGTTCCCGTAGCAGTTACCCCTCCTGCGCAGGCGACGCTCCCCAATGCCCCCATCCAAATCAAACGTCCGGGTCCATACTCCAAAATCGTTTCGCCCATCTCTCTGCAAGCCTATTTGAAGCCCGGCAAAGGCAAACAAGTGCAAATCGAGCTGTTTGGCGAAGACCGCCGCGTGCTGGTGCGTTTGCTCCAGCCCATCGTCTGGATCGATCGCTACGGATTTGCGCAGGTGTATAAAGATATCCCTTTTGAGATTCCCGGCGTGGCCGAAGCGGCCTATTTGACGCTTTCGGTCACCGATGATCTAGGACGGGTCACGGCGGTTAACTCTGTGCCGCTGATCTTGCTCTCGATCGGCGCTTCGGATGTCATTCCAGCGGTGGATTTGCGGGCGCCAATTTTGATCCAGCAACCTCAGCCCAATGCCCTCGTGCAGGGCAAAAGATTAATCGCTAGCGGTTTGGTGCGCAGCGGCGGCGACACCTATTTGATGGTTCAGCTTTGGGATGCAGAGGGCAAAGTGCTGGGTCAACGGGTGACCAATGTTCAGCCTGCCGAAGAAGTGGGCTTCGGTTTCTTCAATACTGAGGTGCCTTATACGGTTGGTGAGCCGACCCCAGCCTTACTGGTGGTGTGGCAAGGGGTGGGCAGCTTGAGCAACATTCTGTACCTTGCCAGCGTGGAGGTATTGCTCAGCCCTTAGGTTTGGAGACGCCCTCACCCCCAGCCCCTCTCCCACGAAGGGAGAGGGGAGCAAGGAGTGTGGGTCTCGGTACGGGCTAGCGCCCTACTCGACCCGCGCCCGCAATCTGCGGGTTGAGTAGCGCAGCGCAACGAGCCTGTCGAAACCCGCTGGGTTGAGCCTGTCGAAACCCGCCCTCACCCTTCGACAAGCTCAGGGCAACGCCCCAGCCCCTCTCCCACGAGGGGAGAGGGGGGAAACTCCTGCACACCAATAGCTCCGAAGCCGTCCTCCCTAAAAGAGCACCGGCAAAGCCTTCAACCCACGGATGACAAAGTTCGCTCGGTATTCGACCGTTTCTGCCGCCAAG
>CALFWB010000126.1 GCA_937928795.1 uncultured Anaerolineales bacterium | reverse complement strand
AGCCGTTGTGCCGACCATTCGCGGCAGCGCTTATATTTCCGGCATCCAGCAATTCGTGCTCGACCCGCGTGACCCCTGGCCGGAGGGTTTCTACTTGGGCGAGAGCAGCAAATGGGGTGCAGAGTTTTAGCTGTCTGATCATGCGGCTAAGGAGTTGAGCCTGCAACGTTGAGGGATTTGAACGCCCCGAAGATGCTCCCATAAAGCACCTTATCGATCTCGGCTTTGATGGAGGTGGGCAAGATTGCTCTTGAGGGAAGCGGCAAAGAATTGCTTAATAACGATGCAGTCCGAAAAGCTTATCTGGGTGGAAGGTAACCAACAATACCATCTTTTTTTATGAGGTAGACCCAATGGCATTACAGCTTACAGAGAAAGATTCTCAAATGTTACAAGGTAAATTTGGCGAAGCGCCGCGTTTAGCTATGTCCATTATTGTGCGCATGGCTGAGGTCCTTGAAGTGGATGAGCTTATGGATATTACCCATGCGCACATCGATGGTTGTGGCTTGATGAGCGATGCAAGTCTGGACTTTGCCGAAACGATGGCGCGCTTGGGAGGCAAAGTTGCCGTACCCACCACGTTGAACATGATCCCTCTCGACTTGCAAAACTGGCAAAAACAAGGAGTGCCCGATTCGTTTGCTCAAAGAGCATTGCGCATCGAAAAAGCCTATATCGATATGGGATGTATCCCTACCTGGACATGTGCCCCCTATCAGGTCATCCCAACCCCTCATTTTGGACAACAGATTGCCTGGGGCGAATCCAACGCCATTGTGTATGCTAACTCGGTGCTGGGCGCTAGGACAAATCGCTACGCCGATTTTTTCGATCTGTGCGCTGCCATCACAGCCCGAGTCCCCAAATATGGATACCATCTCAAAGAGAACCGAAAAGGACAGGTCCTATTTCGTCTGGTCGGTATCCCCGATGGAATGTTTTCGGATAACAGTTTCTTTGCGGCTCTAGGACACTTGATTGGACGCATTGCTCAGGACCGTATCCCGGTCATTGAGGGCTTCAAAGGGGAGATAACCAGTGACCAGCATAAAGCCTTTGGAGCAGCGGCTGCCTCTGCTGGCGCGGTTGGGTTATACCATATCGTTGGCATAACCCCAGAGGCCTCGACTTTAGAGGAAGCCTTCCAAGGCGCCCAACCAGAGGAAATGATTGAAATCGGTCCTGATGAACTCTTGGAAGCCTATAACGAACTCTCGATGATTAAGGATACTGGCATCCAAATCGGTGCGATTGTCTTAGGATGCCCTCACTTTTCCTTTGCCGAGTTTCAACAATTGACCCAACTGATTGAAGAAAGCCAAGGTAGGCTATCGGAAGGAGTACGTTTTATCGTAGCTACAAATCAGATAACCTACGGCTTACTCGAACGGAGCAATCTATTACAGCCTCTCGTTACGTTTGGCGTTGAGATTGTTCTGGATACTTGTGTATTCCACTCCCCTATTTTGGCGGCAAAAGGCAAAGTGGTCATGACCAATTCGGGCAAGTGCGCTTATTATGCCCCTGGAGAATTGAAAACAGGCGTGGTCTTCGGAACTATGGAAGAGTGCGTCCTGTCAGCCGTGAGAGGTACACTCCAACGTAAGGAGAAAACATGGCCAAGGTTCTGAAAGGTAAACCCATTATTCCCGGAGAAGCCAAAGGGCAAGCAGTCGTTTCTCGCCAGCCGATCAGTTTTTGGGGCGGAGTGGATCCTACTACAGGTGAAATTATTGATCAACGTCACGATTGCTCAGGCAGAAATATTGCTGGCAAGGTGTTTGTCTTCCCAACCGGCAAGGGTTCAAGCACCGGTAGCGCCGTTTTGATGGAGAGCATACACAACGGAAGTGCACCTGCTGCTATTGTTAATTTCAAAATTGATCCCATTTTAGCGCTGGGTGCCATTGTTGCCGAAGAAATTTACAAAAAAACAGTGCCGATCGTGATTGTTTCCAAAGACGATTTGGAGAGCATCCAAGATGGAGATCTGCTGACCATTGATCGAGAGGGAAACATTCTAATCGGCTAAAAAAACAAAGTTAGGGAAAGGCGTACTTGTGACCTATCCAGAAGTAGTCATCATTGGTGGAGGCATTATCGGAAGTGCCTGCGCTTATTACCTTGTCCAAGAAGGTGTATCCGTACATCTCGTTGAAAAAGGCGCCATTGGAGACGGTGCCTCAAAAGCCGGCATGTCCCATATAGTCACTTGGGAGGAGCCAGAGATCCACCTCCATCTTGCCAGAGAGAGCAATCGTCTCTATCAGGAACTGAGCCAGGTGCTCCCCATAGACATCGAATATCGGCAGAGCGGTAGCATTGCCATTGTTGAACGTCCAGAGGGCATGGCATCTTTTGGTGAGACCGTGCGTCGTTTGCAGGATTGGGGTGTGAAGTGCCAACTCCTAAGTGCTGCGGAGCTGGTTTCCATGGAACCAAACCTTGCTCCCGATGTTGGAGGCGGAGCGTATTTCGAGGAAGACGCCCAAGTAAACCCACTCTATGCCACCCAGGCAATGGCTTGCGCGGCAAAAGAGCGCGGCGCAGTCATCGAAACATTCAGTGAGGTGATAGGGATAGAGTGCACTTCCGACCACAGGCGGGTGACTGCGGTGCTAACCGTTCGAGGGCGCATCCCTTGCGAGAAGATCGTCATCGCCGCCGGGGCATGGAGCGGGCAAATCGCACAAATGGTCAACCTAGAAGTGCCTATCTCACCCCGCAAAGGCACCTTAGTCGTTACCGCCCCGGTGCCAGAAGACCTCTTTCGTTGCAAGATTCTCTTAGCAGCAGGGTACATGGATTCGGTGAGGGAAGGTGCTAGCAGTGGAGTTGCTGTGGCTGCTAACGTTCAGCAGGTTAAAAACGGCAACCTGCTTCTAGGGAGCAGCCGCCAATTTGTCGGCTTTGATGCCTCTGTCGATCCGAGGGTGGTATCCATGATGATGAAACGTAACCTGCGCTTTTTCCCTGCGCTGGCAAAGGTCACCGCGATCCGCACTTGGGCTGGCTTTCGACCTTATACACCGGATTTATTACCCATCATATCCGCTGTGGATACAATCCCAGGGCTTTATATCGCGGCCGGTCATGAAGGGATCGGTATTACCGAAGCACCGATTACTGGCAAGTTGATCAGTCAAATCATTACAGGACAGACACCGGATTTACCTCTAGGTTTACTGTCGTTGTCTCGTTTCAAAGAAGCACTTAAAAATTTGATTTAGGAGGAATTGTCATGGTGAAAAAATATCGAGGTGTCTTTGCTGTGGTCTGCACGCCTTTCGACGAGAAGGGAGATCTGGATGAAGCAGCTTTGCGACGGCATCTTCGCTATCTTGTCGATCAATGCGGCGTTCATAGCATTATCCCCACCGGCAGCACCGGAGAATTCGCTTTTTTGAATGAAGCAGAACGCCTGCGGGTCATGGAGATCACCCTAGATGAAATTAACCACAAAGTACCGGTTTATATCGGCACAGCAGCCTGTTCGACTCGCGAGACCGTTCGATATGCGCAAGACGCCGAGAAGGCTGGAGCGGATGGTGTGATGGTCGTTTCACCCTATTATGGCTCAGTATCCCAAAATGAACTTTATGAACACTTCTCAACTTTAGCTCGGAGCATTTCTATTCCGATCATCGTGTATAACAATCCCGGAACCTCGGGCAACGATATCTTACCTCCATTACTCGCGCGCCTGGCAGAGTTTGAGAACATCGTTGCCGTCAAAGAGAGCAGTGGCGTCATGCAGCGCGTCTCTGAGATCATGCGTTTGTGCGGGGATAAAATCGAAGTGCTCTGCGGTTGTGATACGCTTGTATTGGAGATGTTCCAGATGGGCGTAGAGGGCTGGGTGGCTGCACCGGCAAACGTGATCGGAGAGCTGTGCGTACAACTCTATAGGGTTGCCGTGGAGCAAAAGGATTTTGAAAAAGCACGTGACCTTTACTTTAGAGTACTTCCCTTAATGGACCTCTTTGAGTCTTCCGGTCAATATGTGCAATTGGCTAAGGCTGGATTAGCCATGCTAGGTATGTCGATCGGAAACCCACGTAAGCCCCTATTACCACCAGAGCCACAATTACTGGAAGAGTTGAGAGGAATCCTACAAACATTGGGATTCGAGGTCAATGCCTGAATACAGTCCAATATAGGTTGAACTTGCAGAAGTTGCTCGATTATGTTACCCAGAGGGAACAGGATAAAAGTCATCTTAAAGCCCATCGGTGACCTGCGCGATTACTTCGGTCGGGAGCCACAGGAGATCGAATTGCCCCATCAGGCTGTTGTTAGGGATCTGCTAGAGGTGATTGCAGAGCGATGGGGAAACGCCCTGCCTACGTATCTGTGGGATGTGCACAATCGCGCCTTTCGTGGTGCGGTGTACTTTGTTGTGAATGGCAAAGTCCTTAAAGACCTTGATGCACCTCTGCATGATGGACTTGAAATCACCTTACTCAAGGCTCTTTCAGGAGGTTGAAAGCTGGGTAAGACAAAAATGGTGTGTGCATTGGCATTTCTCTAAGGCAAATCGTCAAGCTCATTCTTAAAGTTTAGGAGGAACCATGTCCGAAACATTAAAAGGCTATGCTGGCAAGCAGATTCGTGTAAACCTAGAGCGATGGGAAGCGCGTGTAGAGGATGTCTCCCCAGAAATTTCACGCAAATTTTTGGGCGGAGTCGGCTATGCAGCCAAGATTCTATACGACGAATTGTCGCCGGGGATAGACCCTCTCGGTCCGCAAAACAAGATGATTTTAGCCACCGGACCGCTCAGCCTGAGTCAGGTTCCGGGTGGTGGGTCGATTGAACTGTGCTTTAAATCTCCTCTGACCGGCGTGTGGGGCGAATGCCGCGTGGGTAATGATTTCGGCCCCGAGTTGAAGAAGGCAGGTTATGACTATGTCATCATCGAGGGCAAATCCACAGAGCCGGTTATGCTGGTGATTCGCGATCAGCAGATTGAGTTCCGCAAGGCGGATCACCTGCTTGGCAAGACGGTTTCTGAGAAGAGCGCTGCTATTCGAGACGAATTAGGTGATCAGCGCTTTTGCATTCTGTGCATCGGTCCGGCAGGCGAGAATCTGGTAAAGGTCGCTTCGGTGATGGCAGACGATCGCGCCGCCGGGCGTTGCGGCGTTGGTGCAGTTTGGGGTTCAAAAAACCTTATCGCTGTGGCAGTACGAGGTAGTGGCAAAATCGTTGCTGCCAAGCCAGATGAATTTAAGAAATATCTCAAATCCACTCATGATGAAATCAAAGAAAACCCCATGTTTCAAGGATTACAGGAGTTTGGCACTATCGGTGACATTCCCAGTAACGATGACGGCGGCGATTGGCCTACCAAGAATTGGCAATCCAACTCGTGGGGCAAAGGTCCCGAATTATTTGATCACTTCCAGTCTCAGAACTTTATGCGTGGCTTCGGATGCTATAAAGGGTGCACCATGGCGTGTGCGCGCGAGGTTCAGGTCAAGGACGGACCCTTCAAAACGCCTAAACATGGCGGCGCTGAGTACGAATCCATCTCCTGCTTCACTGCTTATATCTTAAACGAAGATATGGATGCAGCCGTTCATGCCACCTACTTGTGCAATGAGCTAGGGCTCGACACCATCTCGACCGGTTCGATCATCGCTTTCGCCATGGAATGCTATGAAAAGGGCTTGCTAACGGAAAAAGATTGTCAAGGTTTGGATCTGCGCTGGGGAAATTCGGAGATTCTCCCAACCATTGTCAGAATGATTGCTTACCGTGAAGGTATCGGCGATCTCTTGGCAGAAGGGGTGAGGGCTGCAGCAAAGAAGATCGGTGGTGGCGCCGACGAATTTGCCATTCATGGTCGGGGGCTAGAAGCTCCAGCGCACGACCCGCGCTCGGGCAAAGCCTTGGCGATTACCTATGCTACCTCCAACCGAGGCATGTGCCATATCCACCCCTTAGAGGGCATGGCATGGGATCGCGGCAAACTGGATTGGGGTTTGCAGAAATATGGGTTACCCGATCCAAACACCGTCGATCGTTGGGACGAGATCGGTAAAGGTAGCGCTGTTAGCTTACTGCAAGATGGATTGGTGTTGCCCGATGTGCTCGGCACCTGCAAGTTCTACATGTACGGCGGTGTAACGGTCGACCACTGGGCTAGGATGATTGCTGACCTAACCGGTTGGGATATTGATGGCGCTGAGTTGCTCAAGATCGGTGAGCGGGTGATTAATATCCAGCGTCTGTTCAACGGGCGCGAGGGCATTACGGCTAAGGATGACATGCTACCGGCCCGCATGTTGGAAGTGCCAGCCTTCGGTAAATACAGCTCCGAGCCGGACTGTGTTTTCCATGAGTTTAACGCAGTGATGCAGGAATACTATCAAACCCGCGGTTGGGATGCGGTGACTGGCATGCCTACGCTGCAAAAACGAGCAGAGTTGGGTTTGGACTAGAAGCCTTTTGCAGGACAACGGATACTCAGATGAATCGTTTTGAAGGAAAGGCAGTTATCATCACGGGGGGAAATTCGGGCATTGGGCTAGCGACTGCCCGTTTGTTTCTTGAGGAGGGTGCCAAGGTCGTGTTGGCTGCTCGCAACGAAGTTCGCGGCCGAGAGGCTTTGGCATCCTTGGCGTTTGCTACAGACCGCCTCATCTTCATCCCCTGTGATGTACGCCTGCGCAGCGACTGCGCACGGGTCGTCCAGCAAACTGTGGAAACCTTCGGTCGCTTGGATGTGCTTTTCAACAATGCTGGAGTGGTTTACATTGACCATACTGTGGTGAACACTCCGGAGGAAATGTGGGACGAGACCATCGATGTCAATCTGAAAGGGGTTTATCTGATGTCTCAAGCAGCCATTCCCGTCATGGTGAACGGTGGAGGAGGCGTTATCATCCATAATGCGTCCGTGTTTGGTTTGGTGGGTGGCATGGGGGCAGCCGCCTATTGCGCCGCCAAAGGTGGCGTAGTGTTGCTGACCAAAGCAATGGCTCTCGACCATGCCGCCCAGAATATCCGCGTCAATTGCATCTGCCCTGGTAGCGTAGATACACCCATGTTGCGAGCTGAAATGGAAGAATTAGGGGGCATTGAAAAGATGAAGCCAATCTTTGCCGCACGCCATCCGCTGAATCGCATCTCCTCTGCAGAGGAGGTGGCACGTGCGGTCTTGTTTCTGGCATCTGATGAAGCCTCTTTTATCACCGGTGTTGCTTTGCCCATCGATGGCGGACGCACTGCCTGGTAAGCGATGCAGATGACTCCAACTGAACTCACGACGAAGCAAAAACTCTCGGCGCGTCTGCGGCTCATCTTAGATGAAGGCAGAAGCGTGTTTCTCAAGGCGACTCAAACCAGCCTCGAACTCTACAAAATCATGATCCCCATCTTAGTGCTGACCCGCCTCCTCGAAGAGGTGGGGGTGGTTGCCTGGCTTGGTAATTTGCTAGAGCCGCTCATGGAAGTCGTTGGTCTGCCTGGTAGCATGGGGTTGGTCTGGGCAACCTCTCTGGTGGTCGGCACCTATGGCGCCCTGCTGGTGTTCGTTACCTTTCTTGCTTCTACACCGCTCACCGTTGCTCAGGCAACCATCCTGCTGACCATGTGCTTGATTGCCCACAGTTTGCCTGTTGAGGTGATGATTGCCCACAGAGCTGGTCTGCGGGCATCCTTTCAAATCCTGCTCAGAGTGGGGGCAAGCTTGCTATATGGTTGGAGTTTTCACCATCTTTACCGCTTGTTTAATTTTCTCCAAACTCCCATCCAAGTATGGATGCCCATCTCAACACCTGACCCATCGATGATGGGTTGGCTCATAGGACAAATCCAAAACCTGTTCTCGATCTTCTTGATCATCCTAGGCATTTTAGCCTTGTTGCGATTGCTAGAGATATTGGGAATTGTGACCTATTTAACCAGAATTCTGGGACCGGTACTGCGCTTGATCGGCATTGGTGATCGAGCTGTGCCCATCACGATGGTGGGGATTCTGCTGGGTCTGGCATTCGGCGGTGGTCTCATCATTCAGGAAGCAAAGTCTGGTCACATCCCACCGCGCGAAATGTTCTTCTCCCTCGCACTCATGAGCATCTTTCACAGCCTGATTGAGGATACCCTAACCATGGTACTGTTTGGGGCGCATCTCTCTGGTTTGCTCTGGGGTCGTCTGGTTTTCACCTTCTTGGTCATTTGGGCTTTAGTCAAGCTTACTCCTCATCTTTCGGAGGTGGTATTTGAACGCTACTTTTTTACAGCGGGGCGCCAGATTATCCAGGAGAGTTAAGTATGTTGCGTTATCGTGAGATATCTTCAAATAAAGAAGCCACGCCGATCACTTTTACGGTGGACGGCCAGACCTACCTGGCACATGCCGGAGATACGATTGCCAGTGCTTTATATGCGGCCGGCAAGCGCGCCTGGCGCCGCTCCCGTGCGGGTGACTTACGAGGGGTGCTTTGTGGTATCGGTCACTGCTTTGACTGTTTGGTGACTGTCAACGGCGTGCCCAACATCCGCGCCTGCCAGACTTTGGTCGAAGCGGGAATGGTAGTCACCACCAACTTGATAGAGGAAGGATAAACAGTGGAAAAGGAAATTGATATCGCAGTTGTCGGCGCAGGACCGGCGGGATTGCACGCAGCTTTAGCCGCTGCCCAAATGGGGGCCTCTGTTATTCTTTTGGATGCCTATCCAGAGCCAGGCGGTCAGTATTACCGACAACCACCCCAATCCATGATTGACTTTTCTACCCGCCACCAAATCGAAGGTAAACAACTCTGGGAGAAAGTTCGAGAAAGTGGGGTGAAGATTGTCTCTAATGCCACGGTTTGGTATGGCAGTTCTGATAAAACGTTGGTCTATCTCACCGCGGATGGCAATGTACTCTTACAACCAAAGGCAGTCATTCTAGCCAGTGGCACTTTTGAGCGCCCTGTTCCATTTCCAGGCTGGACACTTCCAGGGGTGCTTATGACGGGCGGCGCTCAGGTATTGCTGTATCATGGCGTTTTGCCCGGCAAGCGTGTCCTGTTAGCAGGTAGCGGGCCCTTGCAATTGGTGGTTGCAAAAAAGCTCTTGAATGCCGGCGCTGAAGTCGTAGCAGTCTTAGAAGGCTCCACCCGGGTATTTCGACGCGGTCTATATCACTTAAAGGGAATATGGGGACAATGGGAACGGCTTGGGGAGGGCTTAAGCAGTGTGGCGACCCTGTGGCAAAAAGGTGTTCCCTACCGCTTTGGGTGGGGCATTGTTGCTGCCCATGGCGGGCAACAGGTCGAGCGGGCAATCATTGCCCGATACGACGAAGAGTGGCGACCGATCAAAGCCACTGAGGAAGAGATAGCCTGCGACACCCTTTGCATTGGCTATGGTTTTGTACCCTTCACTGCCCTCGGCAAATTAATGGGTGTTCAACATCATTGGGATAGTTGCTGGAATGTCGAAGTCCCCGAACGAGATGAAACCATGCAGACCAATATCCCAGGCGTATTTATTGCCGGGGATGGAGCTGGTTTAGGAGGAGTGAGGTCCTCCATTCTAGAGGGACAGATCGCTGGCGTTTCGGCTGCTGCTCAATTAGGCTACAACAAGACAAGAAGCACTGCTGCCATAAAGCAGCTCATATCCAAGCTTGAGAAGGAGCGCGCTTTTCAACGAATGTACACCGACCTGTTTGCGCCGGGTCCCGGCCTCTTTGAGTTGGCAAAAGAGGATACATTGATTTGCCGCTGTGAGGGTGTCACCTTGGAAAAAGTACGCCGCGCATTGGCGCTGGGCGCCAACTCTGTAACCGAAATCAAAGCCCTCACGCGCTTAGGAATGGGAGAATGCCAAGGGCGAATGTGCGGACTGTATATGAATTATCTGGTTTCTAGTTGGACCAGTAAAACACCTGCAGAAGTGGGTCTGAATCCAACGCGACCACCGATTTTTCCACTCCCAATCCAATCCTTACTTCTTGAAGAATGATTTGGTTGTGTCCCCGCAAAAGTTGTAGGACAACTCAATGAGTTGTCCTACCAAGCAATGTTGCCAATAACTTTTGAGTGCACATGATTTGGTTTTACAACCTACACGAGGAATGAAAGCATGAAAATATCGCGAGTCATTCAGGCTGTTGATGCTCACGCAGGCGGTGAGCATGGGCGCGTGATTGTAGGGGGGGTAATGGATGTGCCCGGCGCAACGATGTACGATAAAATGGTGTATTTGCGGGATCATGCCGACGGTTTGCGCAAACTGATGTTGCGTGAGCCACGCGGCTACCCAGCGGCTAATTGCAATCTCATCCTACCACCCACTCATCCAGAGGCAGATGCTGGTTTCATTATCATGGAACAGACCGAGTATCCTGGTATGTCGGGTACGAACACAATTTGTGTGGTGACAGTCCTTTTAGAGACCGGAATGTTACCCATGCGTGAGCCGATCACCGAGTTGACTTTGGATACCCCGGCTGGTTTGGTGCAAGTGACTGCAGAATGCATTAACGGAAAGGTCAAGAACGTTACGTTTCAAAATGTGCCCGCTTTTGCAGTTTATTTAGATACCGATATTGAAGTGCCTCACTTAGGAAGGGTTAAGGTGGATGTTGCCTACGGTGGGATGTTCTATGTTATTGCTGAGGCTGATCAATTTGGACTGCGCTTATTGCCGGAGGAGGGACGCGATATTGTGCGAATTGGCGAGATGATCAAAGCAGCCGCTCAGGAGCAACTGCCTGTAATTCATCCCGAACAACCCGGCTTTTGTGAGATCACGATCGCTCAATTATCCGCACCGCCAACACGCCCAGATGCGCAGCGGAAGAATGCAGTCATCGTCTCAACGGGAAAACTAGATTGGAATCGCCCATCTACGTGGACTGGGGCAATTGACCGCTCCCCATGTGGGACAGGTACTTGTGCAAAAATGGCAACTCTCTATCAAAAGGGTGAATTAAAGCTCAATGAAGACTTTCGCCATGAGGGGATACTTGGAACGATATTTAGCGGTCGTTTGCTTGAAGAAACCAAAGTAGGTGACTATCCAGCGGTAATCCCGACGATCAGTGGTCAAGCATGGATTACAGGTATGGCAAACTACATGTTGGATGAAGACGACCCATTTCCAGAGGGTTTCACATTGGGAGACATTTGGTAAGTCTAACGATCCGACATATTCACTCACAGCCCAAAACTCACAACCGCAATGCCCAATGCGACCATCCCCCCCAGAACCGTGCAAGCAAAGTTGACTGCGTCGTTATCCAGCCACTTCACCCCGCGCTGCAGATGGGTTAACCCCCCGCAGGAATGGCGCGGATGGCGTTCGGTTTCCTTCTGACATTGCGGACAAAAATAAACGGCTTGGAAGCTCGCTCCCAGCCACGAATCGAACAGGCTGCCCACAAATCCGCCGAGGCTGACCGCGAACAGCGTCAACAGCCCCTGCTCGGTGAATAAAGTGGACACGACCCCGATCAAGATCGCACCCAGCAAGGAAGCCAGCAATCCTAAAGGCGTGACCCCTCCCGAAGCCCCGCGTGGTACCAGTTTGCCATTGGTCAGCAAGCGCGGCGGTAGAGGAGAGAGAACGCCTAATTCGGTCGCCCAGGTGTCGGCGTTGGCTGCAGCAAAACCGCCACAAAAAGCGAGCCAGGGCAGAGGTGAGTCGGGGAACAAAAGCCCTGCCAAAAGACAGAGTGCCCCAAAGCCGCCGTTGGCGAACACCTGTGCGGCATCGCGCTGAGAGCCCTTAAGCACAAAACTGCTCAAAGCTTCCTTTTGTCGGGCAAAGGCGCGCGAGAGCAAGCTGGAACTGATAAAAAAGGTCAATAAGACGGCGGCACCGCCCCAGCCCCCAACGCCAAAGACAACTCCTCCGACAAGAAACGCCGCAAGCGCGCCGCTTTTCGAGAGCGCTTGTGCCTGCCACGCTAACCACCCGATCAGCGAGCTGAGCAAAAAAGCCAGCCCAAGACGGATCAGAGAAAATTCACCCCACATCGATCATGAAGGAAATGGCAAAATAAAAGAAGATCGTGGTGAGTAAACTGCATCCCCACAGCAGATAAGCGAAGATCCTACCAAATGGCGCCGACGAAAGCCCCTGAACTCCATCGGATGTGAAGGGCAAAAGGCTGCGCCGGTAAAAATACAACCCCCCGAAAGCATCTACCAGGTAGAAAAAGCTATTAACGAGAGGCAACAAAAGCAAGAAGGCCGCCGGTGTGGCTTCCTCGGCAAAATAGCCCAAATAAACCTCATCAAGCTTAGGGATCAGAAGACTAACCCAGGTGAGCAGAGCCAGACTACCGATTAAGCCTGACCCTAACAGCAAGCGCGCCGCGCGGTTGCGCCCAATTTCGCCGAGGATGAAGGTGGGATTTTGGGATCGCCGTTGCCACGGCGAGATAGTGCCCAGTTCCAGCAAGCGTTGGATGAGGTATAAAAAATCTTCCACTTTTTCAGGCGAGAGGATGAACACCCGCTCATCGGTTGCCACCAAGACCATCTTTGAGAAATCGGAAGCCAGATAATCCAGCACCGTCTTGTCCGCCAACTGACGCGTGCCCAAAATCGCTCCGGGCAATGCGCCAAGCGGCATGGGCAGCCGCTGCCCTAATTGGCGCCGCACGTCCGCTTCGGAGCGCACCCAACGCACGCTGCTCATGGGGATCTCTTCTAGCCGTAAGCCCCAGCGGATGCGCAGACCGTTGCGCTCCACCAGATAGACGGCCCCGCGCAGAGCAAGCCAGCGGTAAATTGCCCACGGCACAAAGGCAGCCGCCACCAAGGCAGCCATCAGAAAGAAGATGAACTCCAAACCAATCGGTGTGCGAAAGGTCAAGAAAAGGCTGAGCAGGCTGGCTGAGCCAAAGATGAGCGCCAAAGCAGCTTGAAAGAGCAACCCCTGACGGCGTGCGGGAGCGAAAGCGTATTTCTCGTCCACAGCGCGTATCTTATCACAAAAGCCGTGCTAGAGGCTTTTCAAAACACTTAATGTTATACTCTTCTCGAAGCAGCAAGATCAGCTTAGGAGAAGCCACCTCGACACCCTCATTCCTGGCTCTGCTCCAAAAGGGCGAAGGGAGAACTCCCCTCTATCGGCAAGAGAGCGGCCAGGGCGTTGCCCTGAGCGCCGCACTGAGCTTGCCGAAGTGCTGGTAGGTTGAGCTTGTGCTGAGCTTGTCGAAGTGCTTGTCGAAACCCTGTCGAAGGGGTGAGGGCATCATTCGAGCAGTCATTCACAAGAAAGCGATGGCAAATTTGATTGACAGAACGGGGAATATTGGTTAACCTAAGTAATAGAAACGTCTATTGTTCTTTTTTTCGAGGAGGAAATCACAGCCTATCTTTCTAAGTTCAAATCATCCGAAAGTTGTGTTCTTTTTTCGTTTGAGAAAGGAGTATAACAATGAAGGAAAAGGTGTTCGTTACCTTTATCCTCGTCTTGTTGCTCAGCAACCTGTCCTGTATGCTTGTCGATCGATTCTTTTCGCCGCAAAAAATCCCTCGACAAGAAACAACCTCCCCTGAACCGATTACACCTGCCACAGCCACCGATACCCCAATTCCCCCGCCCTCCGAAACGCCGACCATCACACCAACAGCCACACGAGATTTTCAAGCCACTTTAGCATACAGGGAAACCAATATTGCCAAGACCGCGACAAGTGTCGTGATTCAAAAAACTCAGAGCGCTAAACCCATGGCGGAGTTGGTTGAGGACATCTACAATGAAGGCTATATTGCTTCAACAGAAGGGACTTTCACCAAATTAGATGATTTTACGGAGGCGTGGGCAAAATTGGATTGGTACCAATATTGGTATCAGGGGGATGAGAAATATGCAAATTTTGTCCTGAGTTTCTCAGCCAAGATGCAATCGGCCAGTGACAAAGCCAATTGGCACCATGCCGGCTGTGGATTGGTTTTTCGGCATGTGGATAATGACAACCACATGTTCCTGATCATTGCCCAAAACGGAATCATGTCCCTAAGGAAAAGAGTTAAGGATTTGGTTTACATCGTCCGCGACTCAAAAAAATATAGTGAGCAAATTCCGGTCGAGAAGGTTTATGTCACCATGATTGTGGATGGGATGAGTGTCTATATTTTTGCGGATGGCACAAAGGTACTGGAAGCTCGCGAACCGCTTTTGGGGTCAACCCTTCGGGAAGGCAGACTCGCTTTCTCGGTGATGTCTGGGACAAATAAAGGGTATGGCACCCGCTGTTCGATGACCAATATCTGGCTTTGGGAATTGAAATAATTGCTTGCTCTATTGAATAGCCACCTCCCCAACAAACAAAATCCCTCCCGTTATTGGAGAGGGATTTTGATCAAGCTAGATGACCGCTTTTTTGGCAGGGCTACTTCAGGGTATAGGTGATGCTCACATCCACCTGGAGGACGGTCTGACCGGGCGCAATTGGCACGGCTGCCTCCATCGCAACGCCGCCGGCACCCCCGCGGTCATAAATCGGATAAGGGGCAGAAGCATAGGTTGAAATGCTCATAATCTCGCCCAGGGTCACGCCGGCTGCCTTAGCAAGTTCTTGAGCTTGTTTTTGGGCATCTGCCACAGCAGCCGCCCGTGCTTCAGCCAATGCCGCCGTCTTGTTTTCTACGTCAAAGCTGATGCCGCTGATCGTGTTGGCACCGGCATTCACCACCGCATCGAGCAAATTCCCAATCTTGGTCAAATCGCGCAGGGCAACGTAAACGGTATTGTCCACCACGTAGAGGATGCCCGTCACCTTCCCTTGCGGATCGAACTGCTGCTGCGGATAGATGCTGAAATTGGTGGTTTGGATGTCCTTGGCGGCAATATTGAATTGCTTGAGGGCTTCGGTGACTTTCTGCGAGCGGCTAGTGTTCTCTGCCACGGCTTTACTCGCTTCGGCGTTTTCGGTGTGGACTCCGATGTAAATATAGGCGATATCGGGGACAAGGTAGGATTTGCCCGTGCCGGTCACCGAGAGGGTGCGCGGCGGCGCTTCGGGGGCGGATGTCGTTGGGCTTTGAGCAAAGGCTTGTCCGCCAGCACAAGCCGAGAGCAACATCGCGCCGCATAGTAAGACGAACAGGGATAACAGACTTAACTTACGCATACAAACTTCTCCTAACTGAGTGAATTTTGCGTTTTTGCACTTCTAAGACGAGGGAAGGGGCAAATATGTTCCCGGCGGACAAACCGCCTCACAACCCTCGCTCCCAATCGCTGCCCCCCCTCGCCCTCTGGGAGAGGGGCCGGGGGTGAGGGTGCTCCCCTTGCCACTGCGTTCCGCTACTCTACCGGCGTTTTTTGCGGGTCGAGTAGGGGCCAGCCAAAAGCGGGCACGCTTTCCCCTTTGAAAACGCGCCGCTTGCTTTGCAGGCGTTCGGCAGCCTTCCCGCTTTGCTGCTCAAGCTGTTCACACATCTGAGCAGCCTGTTGGATGATTTCCTCGGTCATGTCCAGCCAGGCTCGGTAGTACTCCTTCCCAGCTTCTTTGGCTTTGTCCGTGCGCTGGCGCAGGGTTTCGCCAATCTGGCGCGCAACCCGCCAGGCTGAGCGGGTGACGGACTCGATGGGCTTACCTATAAGGCCATTGGCATTGCGATGGCAGTCCACAATGACCTTGGTCCCGGCCATCGCGAATCTACGTATCATCATGCAATGCACCAACGTCTTTTGGATGGCGGCTTGGTCGTTGAACGCGAACCAGAACTGCCCATTGTGGACGAAAATGGCAATCAGGTGAACTTTTATCGACCTGATCACCGCGTTGAGCAAGCCTTACTAGTGGAGTATAAAGCGCACCGATTCCCTGTGACGAACGACGAGTTTGATCTTTTGCGCAGACCTGACTTGCTGGGATGCTCCAACCCACTTGGAGAACCAAACCTGTCTGTCTAAAGCCTTATGATATAATCCCTTGCAGCCGTGGAGACAAGCCTTATACCTTGGATGTTCTTTTTCACCGTGGTTGCTAGTCTTCTGAGCAGGGAATCGTTGAGAATCTCTGGTTAGTGAGCGATGGCGCCGGAAAACGTTGCTCGGAGCACAAGTAAACAAGTAGGTGGAGAAAGGCTTAATGGTCAACTGGGGAGCTGACAATCCGCATCCGCTTTCCCGCATGAAGACCGAACTGGTCTGGGAGGGCAAGTACGACGAGTACGGCAACCGCCGGCCGGTGCGTCTGCCGCCCTCGCCCTTGCCCCTGCAGCGCATCGAGACGATTGACGAGCCGCGCGACCGCGCAAAGGCGCAGCAACTCGCCTTATTTGACGAAGAATCTTTCCACCAAAAGGCCCACCGCGACGACTGGCGCAACCTGCTGATCTGGGGTGACAATAAGCTGG
>CALFWB010000125.1 GCA_937928795.1 uncultured Anaerolineales bacterium | reverse complement strand
AGACACAGGCTGAAGCCCATGTTACGGAAATCCGCTCCATCTTGCTCAGAAGCGAACAAATGTTCAAATTTAGAATTGCTGGACCGCTCATTGAGTTGTCCTACAAAGCAAAGTTGCCAACAACTTTTGAGTGCACACACCGCCAGACCCATCATTGACAAATCTATATATATAGACTATAATCTGAAATACAAGACTTAGCACCCGAAAAGAGACAAAGAGTCGCTTTGCTGTTAGCCTTGAACTATGTCCGAAACATCCAGAACCCTCCAAAAAGCCTTTCAGCTTTTAGAAATCCTGCGCCAGAATCCACAAGGCTGTTCTGCGCCGCAATTGATGCGCCAATTGGCAATTCCGCGCAGTTCCTTTTTCAGCCTTGTCAATGCTCTAAAAGAAGAGGAATACATCGAACAGACGCAACTGCGCGGCAGTTATCGCCTCGGTCGGCGCTTGCTGGCTTGGATGGGTACGCCCTTGCCGCACTGGCGCGAGTGGATCGAAGCCTTTGAGCAAGAGGGCTTAGCTCATCCGCTGGCAGAGAGTCTCGCCCTAGCCTTGCCACATCCGCAGGGCGTTCAAATCCTCGCTGTAATGCCGGCCAAACACCGTTTGCAGCCTCTTTTCCAAGTTGGCGAGATTCTCTCTCCGGAAGAGTCGGCCGCAGCGCGTCTCTTCCTGCCTTTGGTGGATGAAGCCACCGTTCAACAAGGCTACGCCCTTTTCGAAGGCAGTGAATTGGTTGAGCTTGCTTTGCCGATCTGTCGCGATGGGGTGAGCGCAACCGCAGCGCTGTTGTTGAGCGCGCCGCGCTGGCGTCTGGAGCGGACGCGCCTCTCATCCTACCTGCCGGCGCTGCGCGAAATGGCAATGCGCCTCTCCTATCGCTTTGGGGCAGCCTTTTATGCCCCGTATCAAACCCAAGTGGTGCACTCCTTTGCTGCAGAAAGCCCGCTAGACCACCGGGATATCGAGCAATTTCTGCAGACGCCGCTGGTGGCGCGCTTGGCTTGCTTAAACCGCGAGGGCAAACCGCATGTGGTGCCAGTTTGGCAAGAGTGGGACGGCGAGGCGTTTTATGTGGCTGCGTGGGAGGGCTCTCAATGGGCGCTTTACCTCCAAGAAAATCCCGCGGTCTCTTTGACGATCGACGAGCCCTGGACGCCTTTGCGCCGCGTGGTCGCCCATGGGGAAGCCACCCGCCTGCGCGAAGGCGATTATCCGGGTGGCACGCAAGCCTTGGTCACCCGCCTGCGCCAGCGTTATCTCGGCAAGGCTTTTGCCAAGAACATCAAAGGGCGGGCTTGGCAAGCTTTTCGCATCCATCCCACCTCTTTGCGTGGCTGGAGGGGACTGCCCTTAGGATCATGAAGGCAAAAACTAATTTGGATATCTTAAGCGCAGGGGCGATCGTCCTCCTTGCTTTACTCAGTTGGGAGATCGGGGTGCGCTTCAGCCGCACGCCAGTTTATCTGCTGCCCGCTCCGACACGCATCTGGGGCACTTTCTGGCTGGATCCGTTCTATTACCTGCAAGCCTTATCGGTCACCTTAGGTGAAGCTCTAGGTGGGCTATGCTTGGGGCTGTTAGCGGGAATCGGGGTTGCCGTTTGGGTCACTTTGCAACCGCGTTTGGAAAGTGGCGTGATGACCTTAGCGCTTTTGATCAAGTCCATGCCGTTAGCCGCCATCGCCCCTCTGCTGACCATCTGGTTGGGTTTTGGGGTTTTGCCCAAAGTCATCATCACGGCATTACTAACGTTTTTTCCGGTGTTGGTCAACACGTTGGTCGGGCTGCAAAGCGCCGATTCAGACATGCTCGACTTAATGCGCGTCCATCGCGCTACGGCGTGGCAGACCTTGCGCCATTTGCGGGCTTGGCTGGCATTGCCCTACCTGTTTGCCGCTTTGCGAGTGGCAGCGCCGCTCTCCCTGATGGGAGCGGTCATCGCCGAATGGACGGGAGCGGGCAATGGTTTGGGACGCGTGATGTGGTTGGCATATTCCAACCTAAATTTGCCCCCTCTCTTCGCCGCCATCTTTGTCGTTTCTACGGTCAGCATCTTCATCTATCTCCTCACGGTTTGGCTCGAACGGCGGGCGATGCCCTGGCGGACACCGTCTGTCGAATCATCATCTTGACAAGGAGGCTTTCAATGATCAAATTTTTGCGCGCTTGGTTTGTTCTGTTGTTCATTTGGCTGGTTGCCTGTGCTCCGGCTAATGCCCCCAGCCCGACCCCGACCACAGCGCCGTTTGCCATGACCTTTATGGCCGGCTATAAACCGCAGGCAAATTTGCCCTTCGTTGGCGCTTATGTGGCTCAAGAAAAGGGCTTTTTTGCCGAAGAGGGGCTGCAGGTGACCATTGAGCATTCAGCCGGTCAGGGAGAGCACGTCCAACTGCTGATGGCCGGCAAGGTGCAAGTGACCACAATGGACGCAGCTACTATTTTACAGCGCCGCGCCGAGCCGGGTTTGCCGGTTGTATCTGTGGCTCTGATCGGGCAACGCGGGCAACAGGCCTACGCTGCCCTCGCTGAAAGCGGGATCAAAACGCCCAAAGATTGGGAAGGCAAAACGGTAGGCTACAAAGGCACACCCCCGCCGGATTTGTTCGCCCTCTTAAGCGCTGCCGGAGCCAACACGGAAAAGGTTACCCTCGTCAATGTAGGTTTTGACCCGCGCATCTTGACCGAAGGCAAAGTGGATGTCTATCCGCTCTTCAAGTCCAACGAGCCCTTCTTGCTCCGCCAGTGGGGTTATGAAATCACCCTATGGGAGGCAGCCGACTACGGCGTGCCCACCCTAGGATTAGCCTATGTCTCAAGTGAGGACTTCATCGCTGCTCATCCTGAAGAATTGAGGCGCTTCTTGCGCGCTGCGCTGCGCGGCATCGAGTATGCTGCCCAAAATGTGGATGAAGCCGTGCAAATTGTCCTCAAGTACAGCGGCCCGCAAAGTGACCCAGCCCACATGCGCTATATGCTTGAGACCGAGTTGATCGATGCCCAAAACCCCAATGGCTACGGGGCTCAAACGCAAGCTCGCTGGCAAGCCTTAGCGGAAATGCTACTGAAGTATGAGGCTTTGCCCAAAGCTGTGGATGTTCAAGAGGCGTTTACTGCAGCCTTCCTTCCGCCTCGCACACCCTAAACGTTAGGCAAGGGGTAAGCAACCTGTGTGATACTGAAGCGTGGCTTGAGCATTCCAAAACCTTGAACGGAGTGCAAGAGCCACGCTTTCACAACGTTGAAGTAAGGCCTCAGCACTCCAAAGACTCCATGCAGGTTATTTGCCTAGCCACCCCGTCACCAGATAATATCCCAAAACGCCAGCCCACAGCCACGAATCGATGCGGTCGAAGATGCCGCCATGGCCGGGCAAAATGTGGCTAGAGTCTTTTACCCCCGCTTGGCGTTTGATCATGCTCTCCCCGAGGTCGCCAAGAGGCGTAACGGCTGAGAGAATAAAGCCGAGCACAGCCCCTTTCCAAGCTGCAATGGCTGTATCGGGTCCTGCGCCGAGGCCCCATAAAGCAGCCAGAATCCACCCGGATAACGCGCCGCTGATTAGACCACCCCAGTAGCCTTCCCAGGTTTTATGCGGGCTGAGGCGCGGCGCAAAGAGATGTCTGCCAAAGCGGCTGCCGATCAGATAGGCGCCGCTGTCTGCCAGCCAAACGGACGGCAGGACAATCAGAAACCACCATTTTCCTTCAGGCAAAGCCCGCAAAGCCACCATGTAGGCGGCCAG
Organism: uncultured Anaerolineales bacterium; assembly: GCA_937928795.1. Lineage (GTDB taxonomy): Bacteria > Chloroflexota > Anaerolineae > Anaerolineales > UBA4823 > NAK19. Next base: position 8,320 of record CALFWB010000125.1, on the reverse strand, counting down.
CCAGCCGCAGTAGATCGTCCCCATCACCGAGACAGCAAAATCGGTGGCTGCTTGTTGCCGTCCCCGCTCAAAATCGATCAGATGATAGGCCATATTGCCCAAGAGGATCAGGCTTAAAATAAAAGCAGCCCCTTCTGTTCCGGCCTGGTGATAGGCAAGCACTAACAGGGCTGCTCCGAACGGCATCCCCCACTCGCTTGGACGATAGCCGATCTTGCCCAGCATGTGAGCCACCTCCCAAGCTGCAATGGCGCTCAGCAAGGCGACTACCAACGCTAAGGGCAAACCTCCCAGGGCGATCACCCACGCGCCGAGTGGCAGGAGCAGAATTGCCACGATCAGGCGGCTAGCCAGCATCGGTAGTGGCTTCCTTGCCGCTGGAGATCACACCGCCATAACGCCGTTCTCGGCGACTGTATTCAACGATCGCTTTGCGTAATTCTTCTTTATCGAAATCGGGCCAATAGGTGGGAGTGAAATACCATTCCGAGTAAGCGCCTTGCCAAATCAGGAAATTGCTGCCGCGCAATTCTCCCGAAGTGCGGATGATCAAGTCGGGGTCTGGGACGCCCGCAGTAAACAAATAACGGCTGATGAGTTCATCGGTGATGGCTTCTTTGGGAACGCCATCTTCGATGATGCGCTTGATGGCGCATACGATCTCATCGCGCCCGCCATAATTGAACGCCACGTTGAGGGTCAGGCGGTCGTTGTGCTTGGTGTACTCCACCGCCTGCAAGACCTTTTGGCGCAGGATCGGCTTCAAGCCATCCAAACGGCCGATATGGCGCAATTGCACGCCTTGATCGTGCAGTTGTTGCAGCTCTCGGTCAATCACATCTTCCAGAATGCGCATCAATCCTTGCACTTCTTCGGCAGGGCGCCCCCAGTTTTCGGTGGAGAAGGCGTATAAGGTCAGATACTTGATTCCAAATTCAATGCAGGCTTCGATGATGCGGCGTAAGTTTTCGGTGCCGGCGCGATGTCCGGCCAGACGTGGCAAACCGCGCGCCAGCGCCCATCGACCGTTGCCGTCCATAATAATGGCAATATGGGTGGGAATTTTTTGCGGGAGGGAAGGAGTTTCAGATGAGTCCATATCTTGAGGGAGAACCTTTGGGAAGCTTGGTGCAGGTTGCATCGAGCTGCCCTAAACCTCCATAATTTCCCTTTCTTTTCGTTCACCGATTTTGTTGATCTCTTCGATATAGCGATCGGTGATCTTCTGCAATTCAGCCTCGCCTTTCTGTAGTTCATCTTCGGAGATCAGTTTTTCTTGCTGTAGTTCGCGCAAGTCGCGAATGCTATCGCGCCGCACGTTGCGGGCAGCAACTCGCGCTTCCTCGACCCGATTGTGGACAACTTTCACCAATTCGCGCCGCCGTTCCTCGGTGAGCGGCGGCAGGATCAGGCGGATGGTTTTACCGTCGTTGTTTGGCGTCAAGCCGAGGTCCGAGGAGAGGATGGCGCGCTCGATGGCTTTGAGCGAGGAGCTGTCAAAGGGGCGGATCAACAACATGCGCGGTTCCGGCACGCTGATCGTGGCAAGCTGCACGAGGGGCGTGCTGACGCCGTAATACTCGACCGCTAAACGCTCAATTAGGGCGGGATTAGCCCGCCCGGTGCGGATGCCGCTCAGGTCTTCTTCCAGCGCCTGGATTGCGCCTTTCATGCGGGCTTCGGCTTCTCTGTAAACATCATTCAGCATCGTTCACTCCTCCAACGGTGCAGGTTCGAATTGAGCTAAAGCTCAAACCTGTTGAGGTTGGTCTCATTAATTATGACATAAAAATGATTATTCTCGGCTTCTTTTTTGAGCAAATGTAAGGTTTCACGCTGGCTTGAAGTTAAGTTCTCAATTGCAAATGCCCTTTCAGAAGTAAGCCTCAGGACCGAGATAGGCGAGAAAACTCGTTGACCAATCGTTACTTCTTTTAGGTTTGTTAAGAGTATCATTCGCAACAATCCATCTTTGATGTCCTCAGCAGACGGGATCAATTGATTTCTACTGTGCTTAGCTTCGATAAGGAAGATCTGATCTTGCCGGGTATAAACTTCGTCACAGGTGAAGTAGTAAATCCCGCCAAGAAAAATTTCGATAGTCAAAGTTGCCTTTTGAGGATTGATGTTTTCTTTGGGCTGAATAATGTGACTCTCTCGTTCTTGAGCTTCTTTTGCAAGAGCGCGAGAATGGCTAATAAAAGTATTGCGGCTTTTCTTCAAAATCTCTATCCGCTTCCATGCCTGATCCAACGAATGCAATTCGACACCGAAACGTTCGGAGATCTCCTGGTACGCCTGAATTGCCTTCTGAGCAATAACGCTAACATTCTCCACTTGTTGCATGTTCCAGTGGAGAGCATCCGATTGATACTTCTCTAATCGCTCAAGCTCATTCATGATGTGATCGTAATCAAAACTCTGATCGGTAATCTTGTTAGGATGTCTTGAACTCTTTTGGGCGTCTTTATAATACGAGAGGATTACATGAATCCCTAACAAACCCATTAGCGTAAGAGTATCATACTGGATATAATCGCGATCGCCTTGTAATCCTTCATCTTTGATCACGGGGATTATGGTCACTCGTTTGCCTTGAAAACTTAGCGTATCATAAACCCTAGCATACGGATAACTGCGCGTCCGTTTCGGTGAGACCCAATGGCTGATCGCAAACCGTTTCTTTGTTCCACTATCTAGTAAAAAGGCGCTTTCGCAAGAGAAGGCTTCGGGAAGTTTTTCAATTGGATAAATCCTAAGATCACGACATAGGAGGGGTTCATATTCAATTCCGGTTATACGAGCAGTTATATTCACCATTCTCTATCTTTCTTTTGTCTTTTCGCGCAGAATGATTTCTAGTGTGTCTTCCTGTTGTCCCAGAGTAAGCTGTCCATCAAATCCGACCTTCTTGCGAATAATCGGGACCAGGGATTCTTTGATTTCAATCCCAATGCTATTTCTTCCTAAGGCTCGCGCCACCTTCATAGTTGTTCCACTGCCCACAAAGGGGTCTAAAACCGTTTCCCCCACATAAGAAAAGAGGGTAATAATGCGGAAAGGCAGTTCTTCGGGAAAGGCGGCAATGTCCTTTTCGAGTTCTGAGCCGGGCAAAACATTGACCATCTCCCAGAGGGTCATGTACCATTTCTCTCTCTGAAAGCGATCTAGATCGATTTTTGAGGCAAGACGGACGTCCTCAGGGATAGACCGATAGTTGAATTTTCCTTTCTGGAAGATGAGAATGCTTTCCAGCGTATTGTCCGGATAAAAATACATTGGATAAGGGTTTTGGAGTAGGACACCGCTGCGGCGACTGATGCGCAGGTAACCATCGGGTTTTTTCCAGATGATTCGATCGCGATAACGAAACCCGGCGTCGAGAAAGAGACGCGTAGCATCGGCAACAATTGGGAACTTCTCCCCATTTACGAGCATATCGTCGATATTGAGGGCGACAATTCGACCGTTTTGTAAGACGCGGTAAACTTCTTTGGCAACCTCCTCGATCACTTGTAGATATTGCTCGTAGCTGTCGTAAAGCTGCTTGTAGTCAAACGGCGCATTAAAGTAAGGGGGCGAGGTGACCATTAGGTGAACCGATGCGTCCGGTATCTCTTGCATATTGACTGCGTTCCCGATAATCAATTTATGAGAGGTTGCCATCGGTGGACTTCCTTTTAGAGGTTCCTATTACGCTAATCCTACCGTAAGGATACCCGAAAAATAACAGGGAGGGAAGGGTGGGCAGATTCCATGTAGGGTTTTTCAAAAACTTAATGCTAAGGCTCTTTTCGGAATGTCAGGGTCGGCCTAGGACGAACCGAGGATCGCTTTTCCCTCATCCATCTCCCTTCGCCCGCTGGGCGGCGTTGCCCTGAGCGCCGCACTGAGCTTGTCGAAACCCTGCCCAAGGGATGATGGCAGCCTTTCAACAGACTGAATCCGCAGCACAAGGCTCAGAAGATTCGATTGAAAACTCCTGTTGAGGGAACACGGAGACTTGATTTCAGACGCTCTTGGCTCGATAATCATTCAATGAATACCCATTCTTGGAGGTGAGGATGAGCGCTCGAAAACGTCTTCTCTTTTTGGTCTTAGCTGCGGTCTTTTTCCTATCATCCATCTCGTCGCAGGTCAGCCCGGTGCGCCTGACGGTGCGTAATAACACGCATACCACCGTCTATCTAAAGCTGGAAGGGAAAAAAGCCTATTACTATCTCAGCGTATATCCCGGTGACACTGAAACCTATTCGATCAAACCCACTTTATATAAAGCGACTTTTTGGGGCTGTGGCACAAAGAAGGTTATCCGCAAATTAAGCATCCGACAGCAAATCCGCATTATATTCCCCGTCTGTAATGCCTCAAAGAAATCCACCGAAAGGAAAATTCTGCGCGTGTTGTTCTCTCGATAGGAGCGGGGAAGGTCGTCGCCCCTTGAAGAGGAAATTGGGGGAAGGTTTCGGCGGACTGTAGCCATGCCTCGTGCAAAAAAGCCCTGCGGGCTGTCCAAAAGTCGCCTTCAGCCGACTTCCCTTTTCTCGCCCTTCTTCCCCGCTTTCGTTCGCCCCCTTTCTTTACGGACTTCTTTGAGTTTGGCAATTGCTGCACTCTCCGAAGAGTTGTAACCAGTGTTCATCGATCTTATAGCCACTACGCCGGCTGATTTCTTGGATTAATGCCCCAATGCCTTCTTCATCCCCCTCAAAAAACTCCACCCTGCCACAGCCACTACAAACCAGCAAATGTTGATGTCCTTCAAAGGCGGTAATAAAGGCTTGGCAACCGCTCGGTTGATGCACGCGTTGGATCAAGTTCAGTTCTTCCAGTTTCTCCAGCGTGCGGTAAACCGTAACCAGACCAAGCTTTGGGTAACGTTGGTGACCCCTCTCGTAGACGTTCAGGGGAGTAAGAGCACGATCGCTCTCGGCCATGATCTCAACCACCACACGGCGCGGGTCAGTAATGCGATAACCGTTGCGCTGCAGGCAATCCAACCATTTCTCAGCTTTGCCCATGGTTCGCTCCTACTTCCTTCTGATGTCGGACTTGCCGCCAACTGCCCTGACTTACCCATACCAACAAGAAGATCAAAGTCGTTACCAACACAATTGCGCCGCCAGAGGCAATTCCGAGGTAGTAGGAGAGATACAGCCCGATTGCACCGCTCAGACAAGCGATCAGAGCCGCCACCCCGATCATCCTCGGCAAACGCGGCGTGAGCAAGTAAGCCGTGGCAGCGGGCGTAATCAGCATGGCCACCATTAACGCCACTCCAACCGTTTGCAAAGAGATCACAATGGCAAGCGCCATCAAGACCATCAGGAAATAATTCAGAAGCCCGACCGGCAGGCGCAACGTTGTCGCTAAAACGGGGTCAAAGGATAAGGTCAAAAATTCCTTATAAAACCCAAGCACAGCGATGAGCACCAAAGCGCCGAAAATCCCCGAAAGCCATAGATCTCGATCGCGCACGCCTAAAACATCCCCGAATAGGAAATGGGTGAGGTCAACTGAGTAAGAGCGCACCGTAGAGATCAAAGTGATTCCTAAGGCAAACATACCAGCAAAGACAATCCCAATCGCCGTATCTTCTTTGATTCTACCACTGCGACTAATTGCGCCAATGCCCAGTGAGCTGAGCAAAGCCGCACCCAATGCCCACCAAAACAAGCCACTTGTCTGACCACCGCTGACCAGATAGCCAATTGCTACCCCCGGCAAAATGGTATGGGCGAGCGCATCACCGAAAAACGCCATGCCGCGCAGCACGACAAACGTCCCGACCACAGCACACACACTGCCCATCAAGAACACAGCCAGCAAACCTCGCCACATGAAAGAATATTGCAAAGGCTCAAACAGCCACTCCATCATGGCTAATCCTCCCCGTGGTCACAACAGGTATCCGTTAGTCCGAACCACTCTTGCTCGCCTTGAACAATTTGGAGTTGACCCCCATAGGCGCGAAGCAAATAGCGAGGTTGAAGAACGACCTGCGGGTCGCCAAGAGCGATCATCTGCCGATTCAGCAGGAGAATCTTGGGGAAATGTTGACGGGCAAGGTTTAGATCATGTAAGGCAAAAAGAAGGGCGGCTCCGCGGTGTTGGAGGGTAGGCATTAATGCTAACAGCTCCTCCTGAGCGGGCAAGTCTAAGCCGCTCAAGGGTTCATCCATCAGGATTAATTCGGCTTCTTGAGCCAGTGCCCTCGCCAAAAACATACGTTGCTGCTGTCCACCTGAGAGGGCATAGATCGGGCGATGCTCCAGCTCTTGGATGCCAACCGCCTCCAAGGCATGTTTGACCATGTCCCAATCCTTGCGTGACGGCCGGCGGAAAAAGCCGATCTTGCCTACTCGCCCCATCATCACCACGTCCCTGACCGTCACGGGGAAATTCCAATCCACGGCGCTGCGTTGCGGGACATAGGCGATACAGATATGCCCATCAGGGGCGTGACCGTAAACATGAACAACGCCTTGGGTTGGCTTCAACACACCTGCAATGATCTTCATTAAAGTGCTTTTCCCCGCCCCGTTGGGTCCGACCACCGCTAACTGCTCCCCACTCTGTAGCTCGAAAGAGATATCTTGCAAAGCGGGGTTGCCATCGTACCATAAACTGACCTGATCCAGAACCAACAAAGGGCTGTCCGCCTCGTGTGGATGACGGTGAATGATCCAATGTTTGGTGCGTTTTAGTTCGTCTTGGAAAGTCACACTCTTGCTCTCTGACATCAGCGGTTGCGCTCAAGGCTCTTGAGGGAGAGAGAAATCCCCGGTTCTCTCTCCCTGTAAGAAGAAAGTGAGCCTGAAAGGTTACTTTAGCGCGTCCACAATCGTGCTGACATTATATCGCATGAAATCGAGGTAGTTATCTGCAGGCCCGCCTTTCTCGGAAAGCGAACCAGTGTAGAGGGAAACTAACTTCACTCCGGTATCCTCGGCGATGCGCTGGGAAAGGTTGGGGTTCACTGTCGTGCCGACAAAAATTGCCTTCGCCCCTAATTGGCGAATAGCGTCTTCTAAAGCAGCTAAATCTTGCGCTGAGGGTTGGGCGAGAGTGGAAAAACCGGGCAAGACGGCGCCGACTTGGGTAAATCCGTACCGATCGGCAAAGTAGGCAAATGAGAGGTGATCGGAAACAATCTTTCGATTTTCAGGGGGAATGCTCTCGACTTGGGTGCGAATCCATTTGTCCAATTCCTGCAGTTGAGCGGTATATGCGGCGGCGTTTTTCTGATAAAGGTCTGCATTTTGTGGGTCTTTTTCGCTCAACACCTTAGCCACATTCTGCACCCAGATGATCACCAAATTCGGATCGAACCAGACATGCGGGTCTCCGCCGCTGTGTTCATGGGCATGTTCACCGGTTTGCTCACCTTCATGGGTGTGTTCATCTGCATGCTCGCCCTCGTGAGTGTGTTCCTCGGCTTGCTCACCTTCATGGGCGTGATCGCCTTCTTTTTCATGCTCATGAGCATGAGAGTGGCCTCCGAGGAGCTGAATGCCTTCAGAGACGGCGAAGGTTTTGTCTTTTGCGCCGCCACTCTCCAGCAAAGCATTCAGAAATTCTTCCAGTCCGGCCCCATTAGCAAAGACCAAGTCGGCTTGGCTCACTTTAGCGACATCCTGAGGCGTAGGGGAAAATGAGTGGGGATCGGCACCTACCGGCAACAAGACCGAGAGCTCGACAGCATCTCCAGCGACATTGGCGACCACATCACCAACGATCGTGGTGGTGGCAACCACGCGCAGCTTGCGCGCCGAAGATTGCGGTGTGGGGTTAGGAGCAGCACAAGCTGCTAACACGGCCATCAAGACCACGACAGAGATTAGGCGAAAGAGGGATTTCATGGTAACACTCCTTTTGAAAATGATTATCATTATCCTTTATATATTATCAGGAAAGGACAACTTGTCAAGATGGGTGTTACGTTCACTCTCTATCCTTCAGGAACAAACAGCGATATAATAGGACGTAATCCGTCCAATTCTGTCCTAAGGTTTCTCTTCAAGGAAAGACATGTCCCATACATCTTTTACCACTACCAGCAGTCAACTCAATCGCAAGCTGTTTCCCATGCGCCTTTATGAAAAAGCCAAGCGCCTGGGCGTTTGGGACCCGGCTAGCATTGATTTCAGCCAAGATCAAAGAGATTGGACGACCTTTAGTCCCCAAGAAAAAGACCTGATCTGGTTGCTATTAGCTCTCTTTGTAGCCGGCGAAGAAGCGGTCACGCTAGATTTGCTCCCTTTGGTGCAAGTCATTGCTCAAGAAGGTCGCCTTGAAGAGGAGATGTATCTGACCACGT
>CALFWB010000124.1 GCA_937928795.1 uncultured Anaerolineales bacterium | reverse complement strand
CTCACGATTGATCATCCGGCCGGGCTGCATGCCCGTCCGGCAGCCCAGTTTGTCAAGACGGCCGCCCGCTTTCCGTGCAAAATCACCGTGCGCAAGATCGATTCGGAAAAGCCCCCTGCTAACGCCAAAAGCCCCCTCAGTGTGCTGACGCTGGGGGTCAATCAGGGCGACAGCGTCGAAATCACCGCCGAAGGTGAGCAAGCCCAAGAAGCGATTGACGCGCTTGTCCAACTGGTGAAAAGCAATTTTGGTGAGCCAACCGCGGCTCACCCATAAAAGGAAGGTAGCCGGTTATGCCCCGTTACCAAGGATTACCTGCCTCGCCCGGAATTGCCATCGGTCCGACGCTGATCTACCGAACGCAAAAGGTCACCTTCACCGAACAACGAGTAGACGACCCGCGCGCCGAATGGCAACATTTGCAACAGGCTATTCAAAAGGCGCATACCCAATTGATTGCGCTGGAACAACGCGCCCGCAAAATGGCCGGCGATGAGGAAGCCGCCATCTTTGAGGCGCACCGCCTCTTTCTAGATGATGAGGAGTTGTTGGCAAAATTGCGTAGCATGGTGCTGGAAGATCGCCTGAATGCCAAAGCCGCCGTTCATCATGCCTTTGAACAGTATGCCGAAGCGTTGCTCAGCCTAGAAGAGGAGTACTTTCGAGCGCGTGCCCAAGACCTGCGCGACGTGGCGCAACGGGTGATGAAATGTCTGGACGGAGAAGCGGAAGAACTTTCAGTGGAAAACACGCCAGAGCCGGTCATTCTGGTTGCTGAAGACCTGACGCCGTCCGACACCATGCGCTTTGACCGCGAACAGATTTTGGGCATCGTCACAGCCCGCGGCGGTCCGACCTCACACTCAGCGATCTTGGCGCGGGCGATGGGCGTACCGGCCGTGGTCAGTGCGCCGTTTGATTTGAACGATATTCGCAGCGGTACGCTGGCGATCCTAAATGGCAATAGCGGCCTTTTCAACGTCGGACCCACCCTGCATGAGCTGGAAGTAGCCCGCAGAGAAAAGGAAGAATGGGATGTCCGTCGCCAGCAGGAGTTGAGTCAGGCGCAATTGCCAGCCGTGACCCGAGACGGCGCGTTTCGAGCGGAGGTGGTGGCAAACATCGGCAGCGTGGAAGACGCCGAGCTGGCAATTCAATACGGAGCAGAGGGAATTGGCCTGTTCCGTACCGAATTTTTGTATCTGCAACGTACCACAATGCCGACCCTTGCGGAGCAGGTGCGCGCTTATCGGCGGGTTTTTGAGCGCATGGGCGAACGGCCGGTGGTGGTGCGTACACTTGATATTGGCGGAGACAAGGAGGTGCCTTACCTCGGCACCGAGAAGGAGCCCAATCCTTTCCTCGGTTGGCGGGCGATTCGCATGATCCGCGAACGGCCGGATGTGTTGGAAAATCAATTCAGCGCTTTGCTGCAAGCTGCTGGTCAAGCGATTGCAGCCGGCGTAGAGTGCGATTTGCGCATTATGCTACCGATGGTTTCATCAGTGGCGGAAGTCGAGCGGGCGCGGGAGATTTATGAGAAAGCCAGAGCGGATTTAGAAGCCGAAGGCAATCCTTTGCCACAACAAGTCCAATTTGGCATCATGGTCGAAGTGCCCTCAGCGGCTATTTTAGCCGATCACTTTGCGCCGTTGGTGGACTTTTTCAGCATTGGCACCAACGACTTGACCCAATACACGCTGGCGATCGACCGCACCAACGAGCGCGTTTCAGTGCTAGCAAGCCCTTACCATCCAGCCGTGCTGCGTCTGATCGAGATGACCATCCGCGCCGCCCACGCTCAAGGCAAGTGGGTTGGGCTGTGCGGCGAATTAGCCGGTGACCCACTAGCCGTGCCGCTGCTGATCGGCTTGCACCTCGATGAGTTTAGCATGGCACCTTCCTCCATCCCAACCATCAAGGAGCTCATCCGCCGCTGGACGGTGGCGGAATGCAAAGAAGTTGCCAAAAAATGCCTAGAGTTTTCAACCGCCGCTCAGGTCATCGGCTACCTCAAAGAGAAGGCGCGCTAGATAAGAAGTGCTTTGCTGCCCGATCGCTACCCGATTCGGAGTTGCCACCTACCCAGCTTACCCCGAATTTATCGTTATTTTACCTGCCGGGTTGAGTACATCGTAAACAAAATTGACGGATCTTTTGACAAAATCTACCAGATGGTAGAAATTCGAGTTAGACGAACGTCATCGTCCTGACGATCAGTCAAGGTGGGAACTTGTACCCTACCAATCGCACTTCAAGCGGGTTACGCCGCTACGGCGCCCTTTTTGACTACTTTGTGGTGCTGTTTGGGCGTTCGCGGCTTGCCGTTGGGCCAGCCAGGCGGTTTTCCGCGCCATTTGGGTTCTCGGGCAGGCGAGCCGATCAGCGCAAAAATCGGCTTCAGGCTCTGCCGTACCCGCCGCGGGGTCAGGCGTGTTTGCGACTTCTGCCAGGGCAAGGGCGTATCCTCCACAATCGGGCGCGCTAGGAAGAGGATCCAATGCGCCAGCGCCACCAACAGCGTCCAGGTATCGCCGCTCTCGGCATGCTGAAAGCGAGGCAGTGTCCAGCCGAGGCTTTCTTTTGCCGCCGCAACGCAAAATTTGCTCTTCGGGGATAGCAGCCAAGCGAACCACCCCGGCAGGGTGGCAATGAGGATTTTCTAACCTACCGGCGCCGGACCGCCCGTGTCGTCCCAGGTGAGAATCTTGTGGGGGGTGATTTTGGCGACGACATGCTGCCCTTCGTTGATCATCCGTTGAATGGTGCGCGCACATAAGCCTTCCTCACCCATATAGCGGGTATAGACCTTGCGCACGAAGTCGCGCGCCCACTCTTCAGGTTGATCGATCAGCTCCACCGTTCCCTCAAAGATCGCCCCGATAAAGCGCAAACCGCCCCACGTCTCATCGATGGTCACGGCACAATAGGGATTAACAAGCATATTGCGATATTTCTGCGAGCGGCGATCCAGAGTCACCCACAAGTGCGTGCCATCCCACTCAAACCAGACCGGCACGACGTGCGGTTTCCCTTGCGCAGTGACTGTGGCAAAGCGGGCGATCAGTGGGCGCGCGAGGAAGTCACGCAGCTTTTCAGGAGTGAAGGGACCCTTGAGAGGTAGTGAAACGCTAGGTTGAACCGTTGTCTCGGACATGAACACCTCCATATCGTTCCAAAGCTAGCAAAGCCGCGCCGATCAGGCCGGCTTCAAAAGGCAATTGGGAAGCAACCAGAGCGATTTCTGGAAGGATGGGCAAGCGCAGGTCGTCCATCTGCTGCCTGGCAGGGGCAAGGATCAGTTCGCCGGCAAGAGATAACCCGCCACCAACCACAATCAGAGGTGGCGCAAAAAGGTTGGCTAAGTCGGTTAAGCCAATCGCCAGATAGCCTGCAAGCTCGTCAAGGAGTTGAAGGGCGAACTCATCGCCAGCCTGCGCAGCCGCAACGATTTGCTGTGCGGTGGGGTTCATCCCTAGGCGCGGCGAAAGCTGTTTCGATGCCAGCACTTCTGCGGCTCGCTGCTCCAAAGCGGTTGCCGAAACGTACATCTCCCAACAGCCGCGCCTCCCGCAGGGACATTCCAAGCCATCCAGATCGATGCACAGATGCCCAAAGTAGCTTGCCCGCCCCAGCGTGTTCGCCAGGCGATTGCCCTCCAGAATTGCACCTCCCCCAACGCCGCTGCCCAGTGTGACCATCACGAGGCTGTCAAAGCCCTTGCCGGCTCCAACCAAATACTCGCCCCAGGCACACATCGGGCCGTCGTTTTCGACCAAAACCGGCAAGCCGAGAGCGTCTTGTAAATCTTGGGCGATTGGGTAGCCTTGCCACGGTTGCAAATGGGCAAAGTGAGGGGGCAGAAAGCAGCCGCTTTGCGGATCGACATCTAAGGTAGAGGAGACCCCTGCGCCGACCACCTGCCACCCCTCGGCGAGCGCTTCGGTGGCTAAGGTGCGCAAGAGCGCAGCCAAGGCTTCGGCAATCCGATCGGGATGCGCATGAACCGGGCTTGGCATCCGCTTCAATTTGAGGAGCTTGCCCGTGCTGCTGACAACGCCACCTTTCAGCCCTGAACCCCCCAAATCCAACCCTAAAGCGCAAAGAGAGGCTACCTTGTCACCCATTCCTCATCAGAAATGGCGGATTCGCTGGCGGTAGTCCTGGAACAGGGCGGAATGGTCTTGTCCGCTCTCCACATTAGCGCTAATCAAGACTTTGGGTTGCACCTGATGGCGCAGCATGGTCTCAATAATAGCACAAACATAAGCTTGGATCAAAGCCGAGCCGAGGATGGTTGAAAGCGGGCCAAAGCGTTGCTCCAATCCCGGCAGGCTTAACGAGGCATCGCCTTCAGGGACGCAAGTGTCGATAACGATCTCGGCAACATCGGCAAGTTTTTTGCCAGAAGGGTGGCGAGAGGGCAAAGTGGCGTAGGCGCTGACCGAAGTCATCGCAATCACCCGTAAGCCATGCTCGCCGGCATAGAGAGCTGCCTCAATGGGGACTGCATTGCGCCCGGAATTGGAGACCACCAAAAACACATCGCCTTCTCGCAAATCGTAGCGTTCTAGGACAATGCGGGCGTAATTGGGCAGGCGTTCCAAATCGGTGCTCTTGGAGGCGCTGAGATGCAACATCAGAGCGGGGTCTAAAATGGCATTCACCTGTACCAAACCGCCGGCGCGGAAGAACACTTCTTCGGCGAGGATATGGCTGTGCCCAGTGCCGAAAACGTGCAACAGATTCCCCGCCATCAAGCGTTCGGCAGTGATCTCGGCCGCCTTTTGCACCACTTCCAATTGGGTTTGTTCCACCTGCTGCAGGGCTTGGTGCACTTTTTCAAAGTATTGAGCGATCACGCTTCTCTCCATCGTTCTCCTTTCTACCCCCGCAACGCCTCTGGGATGGGAATGGCATCCAAAACCGCCCAACAGCGCGAGAACTCATATTTGCCGCGCTCGAAGATATGGCGGATGCCTTGCAGGGTGATCGGCTGATCGCTATCAACCCGCACCGCATAGGGTTGATTGGGCAGCACATCTTGCCAATCAGAGATCAAGATCGAAAACAAGCGTTCGGCCGGCACCTCGAAGGTGTGCTGCACCTTAGCTACGGACTCTTGGATGGGCTTGGAAGCTTGCCTGCCGACATCCACATCACCGCCTGGGATAAAGGTCACCGTGCAATGGGCCGGCTGAGGGTTAGGATTGAGCACCGAGAGCCATTCGCGTTCTTCGAGGGGGAAGCGATCGGAAACCAGATAGACACAATCTACATACATCCAAGTTTTCTCGGCTTCTCCTAAGGGGCCTGGGTGGTAGAGATAGGTTGCCATGCTGTTGGTGATGCGCTCCTCGCCGATGCGGTCGCCGGCTGTGGCTTGCACAACCACCGCTTGCGTGCTGCGCACGCGCACGCCAAAGCGTTTGCGCGGCAAACAGCCAGGCGGCAGATTGATCGTGCCGAGGTTATCCGGTTCATCGGAAAAATGCAAACGCCCTTGCCTTCCGGCTGCCAAACGGAAGGTGAAATCCTGAGGTGCCTCGTCAATGTAGTAAAAAGTCAGAGTCACCTCTGCCTCTTCTTTCGGGTTGAGGTTGACGATCAACATCCATTTATCGTAAACGTTGATGCTGCGCACCTTGCCCCCTTTTGCCCAATCCTCAAATTCATCGTATTGAGAAAAGTATTCGGTGACAAACCATTCTTGGTACATTCTGGTTCTCCTTTGTGTTCTTCTTCGTTTTCAGAGCAGTCTCTGCGCCGAGCGAGCAATTTTAGCCTTTTAGCGCTCCAGCCGTAATCCCGGCGGCAATGTATTTCTGCAAAAAGGTGAACAAAACAATGACCGGCAAGGTGAGGATCACGCCACCAGCCAGCATAACCTCCTTTTGCGCCACGCCGCCCGAAGCCGAGCGCACGGTAAAGAAACGATAGAGGGCAACCGAGGCGGTTTGCACCTCCAAATCTTTGCTGAGGAAAATGGTGAACAGGACATCATTCCAAACCAGCACAATGCTGCTGAGCACCACAGCCACCAAAACCGGGGTCGAAAGCGGCAGCACAATGCGCCACAAAGCCCCTAGGCGGGTGCAGCCATCGATCATGGCTTGCTCTTCGAGTTCAATCGGCAATCCCGCGAAGAAACTGCGCAGCAACAGCACCGAATAAGGGACTGTTAGAGCGGTGAAGCCAATGATCAATCCTAGGCGCGTGTTGTACAGACCGAGCTTCAAGTAGATGATATAGAGGGGTAAAAGCAAAAGGACAAACGGCAGCATTTGCGTCAGCAAGAAAATCCCGGTCACACTGCGCTTGCCGGGATAGTTCAGGCGGGTCAGGCTATAGGCGGCTGGGCAGGCAACTACGAGGGTCAAAATCGCCGTCACGATCCCATAAACCGCCGAATTGAGCAACGGCTTCGCAAAGGTTTGGAATGCCTTTTGATAAGCCGCTAGCGAAAAGGTCTGCGGAATCCAGCGCGGTGGATAGACATACAGCTCCGAGACTGGGCGCACAGTCGAGGTCACAAGCCATAAGAAGGGAACGACAATGAACAACGTTAAGGCAAACAAAGCTCCATAAATGGGGAGTTGTTCGCTCATCTTCCGTAGGGTGCGGCGGGCGTGGATCATTTTTCCTCCGCTTTGACCATTTGCAGATAGATGGCTCCGAAGATCAGGCTGATCAGCATCAAAACCATGCCGATTGCAGCTCCCTTGCCCAGATCATAGTAACGGAACGAGACTTTATACACGAGGGGTGCTAGGGTCGTGGAGTCGATGCCAGGCCCGCCCTCGGTGAGCAAAAAAATGGCGGTAAAGTCATTCATCGACCAGATCAGACCCAGAACGGTTAATAAAGTGAGCACGGGGCGGATGCTGGGCAGGGTGATATACCAAACCTCTTTCCATGCGGTACAACCGTCCACTCGAGCGGCTTCGCGCATTTCTTTAGGAATAGCTTGTAGGGCAGCCAAAATCGCGACGTAGTTGTAGGGAAACCACATCCACATAGCCATGAGCAAAATGGAGGGCCAAAGCCAGAATTTATCGGTTAAAAAGCCCACATTTTCAGAGATCAAGCCCACCTGCCGAAGATAATAGTTGAGTAACCCCCACTGGCGGTCATAAATCCAGCGCCAGGTGAGGGCGGTGGTAGCAATCGGCATCATCCAAGGGATCAGAACTACCGAACGCCAGAACCACCGCCCGCGCAGCTCGCGATCCATCAGCAAAGCCAGCACCAAGGCAAACAAAATCGGCAAAAAGGTTGCTCCCAACACCCAAATTGCCTGATTGCGCAGATAGACCTCTAAAAAGGGGTCGCGGAACAAGCTCTGAAAGTTGCACAATCCGCAGAACTGCTCCGAATCGACCCCGGCGGTGAGCTTAAAGCGATTCAAGCTGAGCTGAAGCGAACGAACTAGGGGGTAGCCGATCACCAAGCCGATGAAGAGAAAACTGGGCACAAGCAGGGCATAACCAAGCAAGACCTCATCGCGCTTGAGGCGGCTGGAGAGAAAGCCCTGCTTTCGCTCTGTTACTTCGCCGGCTTGGCGAATCACCTGAGGTTCGATCATGGCATCTTTCAGCAAAGAACGTGGCTATTGTTTCTTCGCTGCTTCGATCAGCGGCAGTGCGATCTCGCGCATTTGCGTGTAGAATTGCTCGGGGGTGATTTCATTCCGATACATCGAGACAAGCAACGGATAAGCTGCGCCGGTGATCTCATCTCGCGCCAAGAAACCGGTCAACGGCACGATGCGGCTGGTCCGATTCATCTCCTCCCAGCGCTTCCACCACCAGGCGATGGTCGGATCATAGGCTTCTTTGAGCCGCTCTTCGATCGTCCAGCCTGTGGTAGGGGGAACGGTGCCGTCTTGGTGCTTCCACGCGGCTTTGGTCTGGGAGAGAATTGCCATCAAATCCAAAGCTGCGCGGCGGTTCTTTTCCCGTGAGGTCTTGAGCAAATAGAAGCCAGTTAAGCTGAAGGTAATGAAAGGCTTCTTTTCGGGGCTGGAGAGACCATATGGATAGGGCACCAGGCCGGTGATCTTTTCGTTGACGATCTTGCCTTCGGTGTCGAGGGTTTTGCCAACGCTGTAGAACCAGTTGCCGTGATCCATGCACGCAATTTGGCCAGTCGAATAGGCTTGCTCCACCTCTGCCCAAGTCCAATTCAGAGCAGCTTCAGGGGTCAGTTCCATCAGTTTCTTGACAAATTCTGCCGACTGAATCCAGGCCTCCTTTTCCGAGCCGTCCTCGCGAAAATCACCAAAGGTCAAGTCATTGCCTCGCCAAGCAAAGTTGATTGAATCCATCATTGACCAATCGGCGCCCATCTTGAAGGCGTAGGGCTTTTCAAAGCCGGGTTGCTTGCTGAGGGCTTGCATAGCAGCCACAAACCCATCGTGGGAGGCTAAACTTGCGGGATCGACGCCGGCTGCTTCCAGCAAATCGGCGCGCACGATCACAGCCTGATTTTCCATCCCCATGGCTGCCATCACCAAGCGCCCATCGCTGCACAAGCCGTTAGAGGGAGGCTGAAGCGTAGCTGGAATGCGCGAATCAACCCACCATTTGGGCATTTGTCCATCGAGGGGCAAGACAAAGTCGCCACTACACCAGTTCTCGGTGGCGCCGCCCCAGTTGTAAGTGATATCCACTGGCTCGTTTGCCATGACAAAGCCAGCCGTCTTTTGGTCAATCTCACCCCAACCGATTAACTCCCAGTTGATCGTGCCGTTCGGATAACGCTTTTTCCATTCGCCGGTTGCCCAGTCGATTAACTCTTGGTTGTGTTCAGACGGGTTGTTGGGATCGAACCAGTGAGCAATGCGGATTTCGACGGCATCATTGGTAGCAACAGTACTAATCCACTCCTCGTAGGTTGCATCGCCACCAACAGGCGGGACAGGGGGTGCCTCGGTTTGAGCGGGCGCAGCGGTGGGCATAGGCGGTTGAGGGGCTTCGGTAGGCGCCGGCGGTGGGGCGCAACGCGAGACGATCAGGGCAGCACTTCCTAGAGCACCAATCTTCAAAAACTCGCGACGGGAAAGTTTTTTCTTCATGTCATCCTCCTTACTGGAACCAACTAAGAAATTTTTGCACAAGTGTGAGCTGAAAAGCAGCCCTCAACACCTGTTGCTTCCTCTAAAGAGTGGGTTAATGTCCTGCTGAACGCAGTGAGACATTTTCCCTTGCGCAAAGACCCCTCACTGCATTCGGGGCGACAGTGTAAGGCACTCGGGGCGGCAGTGTAGGGATTATGGTATTAAGGTTCTTGCCGGACGGGCGGCAAGTGTTCTGCTGCCCAGGCGATCTCCAAGCGCTGTAAACAAGCTTTGGTCGGGATGCCCTGCTCGCGATCCCAACCGAGCAATTCATAGAAAGTGCGCCTAGCTTCTTCGACCTGATCGGGAGAGAGATAATTTCCCGCCGAGGGACCCTCCTTGAACGGCTGATGGAAAATCTTGGGCAAACGATCGTCAGCAGCGGTCAAACCCTCGCGCAGGTTGAAAACGCGGGCAAGGGTATAAGCGCGCTCCCCTGCCCTTAGCAGCTCCTCCAGAGTAATATCCCAGCCGGTAACCGCTTGGATGAGGGAGACCAATTGCGGCCGCCCGATGGTGAAGAAAATAAAGCCACAAAAGCCCATTAGGTTCATCGTCACCGACCACGGGATTTCCACGGCAGCCAAGCGCATCTTTTCGCGGCTCAGGTCGTCAATTGGCAGAGGGCGGGTAATGCCAAAGGGCTTCAGTGCTTCAATGCTGGCTTCGGTGGTGTAATCCGTATCGTGAACGTTGTGATTGTGATCGGCGCCGGTCGGGGAAACAGCGTAACCGATGCCTAGGGCGTATTTGATGCGTGGCTCGTGCATGGGCACCTCTTGACCCTTCACTTGGATGGCGAATTCCTCGCTGCCGCGCCCAATAGCCCGCGCCGCCCGCAAGGAACCTTGCGAAAGCAAATAGCCAAACCCTTCTCGCTTGCCCATCAGTTCCACAGCTTGCACCATGGCTTGGGCATTGCCAAAGCGCAGGTCGATCCCACCCGTATCTTCTAGGGTGAGCAAGCCACGCTCAAAGCAATCCATTGCCCAGGCAACTGTCACCCCGGCCGAGATGGTATCCAGTCCGTAAGCGTTGCACAGTTGGTTGGCGCGCGCAATGGCGGCTAAATCATCAACAGCGCACATCGAACCAAAGGCGCCGATCGTCTCGTACTCAGGCCCGCCATAGACAGGGTCAACGACATACTCCCCTTCTTGCACCTCGACGACGCGCTTGCAATGCACCGGGCAGGCGAAGCAGGTATCGCGCTCCTTGAGGATCGTCTCGGTCATCCTCTCACCGCTAATGGCTTCATAGCCGCTGAAGATGCCCTCTTGGAAATTACGGGTGGGCAAGCCGCCGCTGAGTTGGTGATGGACGACGCCGGAAGCGGTGCCATTGAGGCGCAAATCGGCTGCCCAAGTGTCCGGAAAGTGTTGGGAATACCATTTTGCCAATTCGTTGAGCGCCTTAGGGTTGCGCGGCGTCACTTTTTGGCTGCCGCGCACGGCAATCGCCTTAAGGTTCTTACTGCCCATCACAGCCCCCAGCCCGGTGCGGGCTGCAGCGCGGTTGATGTCGTGCATGATGGCTGAGATGGGGGAGAGACGTTCGCCGGCGGGACCAATTTGGGCAACTCGCACGCGGTGATCGCCCAGCTCTTCGTGAATCGCAGCCTGTGTGCGGGCAGTCAGCAAGCCCCACAAGTGTTCGGCAGGGCGAATCTCGATTTGGTCATCTTTGATCCACAGGTAAACGGGCTTCGGAGCTTGCCCTTCGATGATGATTGCGTCGTAACCGGCCTTGGCAAGCTCCGCCCCCCAAAAGCCACCCACATCGGCTTCCCCGAAGCCCCCGATGAGGGGCGATTTAGCCCCTACCGCATGACGGCCACTGCCCCCGATCGCCGCGCCCGTAACGAGGCCATTGGCAAAGATCAACTTGTTCTGTGGGCTGAGGGGATCGATCCCCGGCGGCAGTTCTTTCAGAAGATAATAGGCGATCAACCCCCAGCCACCATAGTACAATCGCCAAAAGGAATCCTCAATGGCTTCGACACGCCAAGAGGAATCGCTGAGGTTGACCCGGAGTAATTTTCCGTTAAGTCCCAAGACCATCGCTTTCCTCGTCGGTTGGTGAAAAGTTCTTCAAGCGCGCCCTTAACTGCTCCATATCAGGGGTGACCACATCGGAGAGATAGGCGCGATCCGGGTTTTGATAGGGATGCTGCCGAGCGACTTGCTCATTAAGCTTGACACCCAAGCCTGGGCGCTCCAAGAGGGCTAAATGTCCCTCGGACGGATTCTCAATCATTGGTTCGACCAGCTCCGCGCGCCAGGGTACGTCGTTGGTGGGCAATTCAAGGATGAGGAAATTCGGCGTGCAGGCAGCCAGATGGAGGGCGGCCGCAGTGGAAACGGGGCTGCCGGAGTTATGCGGCGCAAAGCCGAGATAATGCGCTTCGGCAAGGGCGGCGATCAAGCGGGTTTCAAAAATGCCGCCGGCATAGGTAATGTCGGGCTGGACGATATCGACGGCGCGGGCTTCGACCAGCCGGGCAAACTCGTATTTTCCATATAGGCGTTCACCAGCCGCAACCGGAATGGCCGAACGTTGACGCACAAAAGCCATGGCAGTTTCATCTTCAGGCGGCACCGGTTCCTCGAGCCAAAAAGGCTGATAGGGAGCCAAATCGCTAGCAACCTGAACAGCAGCAGCGGGGGTGAACAAACCATGCGCCTCAAGCATCAAGTCCACTTCCTCGCCAACCGCCTGACGGATAGCTTCCACCTCTTCGATAACTTTGCGTCGCTGAGCAGCCGATAACCAGCCATTAGCCCCGTGGAAGGGGTTCCATTTCAAAGCGCTAAAGCCTGCTTGGACGGCTTGTTGAGCGGCTTGGGTGAGGGCGTCCAACCCTTTCAGACGCTCAAACCAGCCGTTGTTATAGACCCGCACCTGCTCGCGCACCTTTCCGCCCAAGAGTTGGTAGATAGGCACCCCTAAGGCTTGACCGAGCACATCCCAGAGAGCAATCTCAATGCCGCTGAGGGCGGCCATCAGGATCACGCCGCCTCGTTTATGAAAGGCTTGGTAAAGTGTCTGCCAGTGGGCTTGGATTTGAAAGGGGTCTTGCCCGATGAGAACGCGGGACATATCTTCGATTGCCCCCACAACGGCGTGTTCGCGGCTGCGGATGGTGGCCTCTCCCAGACCGACCAAGCCGACGTCGGTAAACACTTGGACGAAGGTAAAGTTTCGCCAATTTGCGTCAACCAGTGTGGTAGAGATATGAGTAATCTTCATCTTGCCGCAAGAAATCTCATCATATCATCTGATGACATTAATTAGTATAGCACGCTTCTAGGGGCGAGTCAAGCAGAAATTTGGCGATTTTTGGGCAAATATTGCTTGACAGCCCCTAAGAAAGAGGCTAAAATGAATGGAGACATCTGATGACCTGATATTGAGGACAGAATATGAAAATTGCTCGCACGAATATCGCCGATGAGGTCTCCAATTGGTTGCTGGAGGAGATTCGCTCGGGACGCTTTCAGAGCGGGGAAAAATTGCCCTCGGTGGAAGAGCTGGCAGCCCAGCTCAATGTAGGGAGGAGCTCGGTGCGCGAGGCTCTGCGTCAGTTACAGGCTTTGGGCTGGGTCACTTTGCAGCATGGTAAAGGTACTTTTGTCTCCGCTCCTAAGGTGCAAATTGGCTCTTCTTTAGCTTCATTTAGTGAGTCGGTGCGAGCGCGCGGGATGCAGCCCGGCGGAGTCATTCTGCGCCGTGAGGTCGTAGCGGCGCCCGAGCCGATCGCCTGCGAATTACAAATCGACACCGATGAGCCGGTCAACCTGCTGGTGCGCTTGCGCCTTGCCAACGGCGAACCGGTTGCCTACGAGACCTCCTATACGCCCAACCGCTTGTTCCCCGACCTTTTGGATCAACCATGGTCGGTGGAAACCTCGCTCTATCAATTGCTAAGCGAAAAATACGGCGTGCGCTTTCTCTATGCTGTTCACACCCTGTTCCCCATCCAAATTGACGAAAGCCTCAGTCAACTGCTGCAGTTGCCGCTGGGCAGCGCAGCCATCAAGCTTAAGTCCACGCTTTATGATTACGATCATCAGCCGATCGAGACGGCCTTCGACGTCTATCACCCCGACCGCTATCAATACACAGTGGTCTTAAAGCGTTAGTTCTACCTAAGGAGTTCGCAATGTCCGCAATCAAACGCGTTCTGGTCACTGGCGGCAGTGGCAAAGCCGGCAAATGGGTGATCGAGCACCTTCTTGAACACGGTTACGAAGTGATCAACGCCGACCAAAAGACTTCTCCGCTGGTGCGCACCTATCACGTTGACCTAACCGACCTTGGTCAGGCTTTTGGCGTTGTGGAGGGCAAAGATGCTGTGCTTCACTTGGCAGCCATCCCCTGGCCCGGCGAGCATACCGCCGAGGTTGTCTTTCGCAACAATGTGATGTCCACCTTCAATATTTTACAAGCGGCTTGTGTGTTGGGCGTTCAAAAAGTGGTCTTAGCCGGCAGTGAGTCGGCTTTGGGTTTCCCTTTCATGTTCCGGCGCTTTTCTCCACTGTATCTGCCGATTGACGAAGAACACCCGCTTTTGGCGCAGGATGCCTATGGGCTATCGAAGATCGTCCTCGAAGAACTTGCCCAAGGTTTTGTGCGCCGCCAGCCACAGATGTCCATTATCAGTCTGCGTCTCTCCTATATCTTGCAGCCGCAAGATTACGCCTCGGAGCTGCAAGCCGCTTGGCAGGACGAGCAGCGTAATGACTTCAACTTGTGGGCTTATATTGATGCTCGCGATACTGCAGTTGCCTTTCGCTTGGCGATGGAATATCCTCAGCCCGGCTTTGAGGCTTTTTATATTGCTGCCCCCGATACCCTGATGAAACAACCCACCCTAGAGTTGGTCAATCGCTATTATCCCGACGTGCCGACGATCCGCGCGGGCTTTGGCGGGCGCATGTCCCCGCTTGATTGCCGCAAAGCTGAACGGTTGTTAGGGTTCAAACCCCACTATACTTGGGAAGCTGTAGTTAAGTCGTCATGAGTTCCTAAGTAGCTGCTTAGCCTGCCCAAACATCCGCCGATGGCGCGGATTTTGCAGAACGGTCTTAGGAAATCTGCGCCATTTGTGGATAAGAACACCAACGAGCTTTCAACCTCCGTCTTTTTGCCTTCGGCTAAAGCGTTGCGTTTCTAACCTGACCCTCTTGACGTGTCACCTCAAGCGCAGCGTCCCATTTGGCGTGTCACTTCGAGCGCAGCGAGAGGTCCTCAAGATTTCTCCTCGCTACGCTCGTCGAAATGACAGGTGCGAATTCCTCGCTGCGCTGGTTGAAATGACAAAGGCAAAGTCCTATCTGAACTCACGCTAGAACCTCTTGTCTCGTTTGCACAAGCTGAAGCTTATGCTACGCCGAATAATCTGTGCCAATTGGGAATCTTTGCCAGCTAACGCATGTAGATCATCTCATCGCCCAACTGGTCGGCGATGCGCAAGCCGCTGTTCAACACGATCTGACGGACGATCTCCTCTCCTTGAGCAAAGCCGGTCTTTGCCTGAACTGCCCCCTTGTATTTGACTTCCCCGAGGGTGTGAAAATCAAAGCGCGTTCCCTTTCCTCGTACCTGCACGCGCTTGCCCCACACAGCCGGGCGCACCCGCACTTCCTCGATCTCCTTCCAAGCAAGGCTTACCTTGCGCAGGCCATTTTCAAAGCGTACTCCCCGACTAGTAAGAACAAGGACGGTTTTGCGTTCCACCCAATTGCCAAAGCTGATGAGGAGCGCTGCGCCCAAGGTGAAAATCACGAATACCTCGCCGGTAAACGGCAATTTCCACGCCGTAAGCCTAAAAATCAACCACAAGATGACCATCAGAAATGCCAAAATCCAGGCATTCCGTTCACCAGTGCGTGGCGCCAATTCCGGCCTGAAGATTTTCTCCTCTAAGTCGTTCAAGGCTAAAGATAAACTCTTTCCCAGACGATCAAAGCCACACAAAAGACGGTGAAGCTCACGATAATCAGAAAACCGCTGCGCGTCCAGCGGAATTCTTTCCAGTAGGTTCGTTCAGGATAAGCGCCGAAGCCACGCGCTTCAATGGCAACCGCTGTGTTTTCAGCCTTGCGCAAACCGTTGACGATCACGGTAAAGAGATACCTCTGCCATAAGCGAAAACGATGTTTCAAGGGCGATTGGGCAGCCTTACCTCGAATGGCGTGAGCTGCCCGCACCGCTTCCACCTCTCTTTGGATCAGCGGAATATAGCGCAAAGCCATGAAGATCGCAAACGCATACCGATAGGGCAAGCCAAGATAAGCCAATCCGACCATTAGTTGATAGGTATCGGTTGTCCAGATCAAGAGGAAGGAAGCCAAGACCATAATAGCTAAGCGGAAGAAGTAGGCTCCGCCCGCTTCAAGCGGCTCTCGATACACCACATGACTTCCAAACTGATAGAGAGGCGTGATTCCTTTGGTAACAACGTAATGAAAAGCGCCTAACAGAAAGGCAACCCCAAAAATCAGAGGCGAAACCCGCCAAAGTGTACCCAATGGCACTCTGGCTATAACCAAGGCAGTGAACAGTAACACGAAAAACAACACGACCCGCGGCAGAGTGGTCTGAAATTGAAAAGTGGCGACGACAACGATCACCACCCAGAGCAGTTTACTCAGCGCATCGGCACGATGAATTGGGGATGTTTTTTCGACATAAGCTAAGAGCTGTTCGCTCATTGGACAGCCTCGATAAATTTTGCCACGGTGTTGATATTCGGGGGAATGATCATGCCTTGCCGGCGCAACTCGGTGAGCAGGCGATTTAACGCCGTCGGGCGCAAATTCGCCTGCCGTATAACCTCCTCAAGGGTGAATAGCGTCTGAGGAGCACCGTCATATAGGATACGTCCCTCTGCCATTACGATGGCACGATCAATGTGCGCTTCAACCAAGCGCATATCGTGAGTAATCATGATCACAGTGATGCCTTCTTGTCGTAATTGACGGATATATTTCATCAGTCTTTCGGTCATGCGTCGATCTTGCCCGTAGGTCGGCTCATCGACAATCAGGGCCTGAGTGCCGCCTCCAACCAACATGGTTGCCACACCCAAACGACGTTTCGCTCCCTCTGAAAGGGCAAAAGGATGAGTTTGAGCGTTGTCTTGCAAATCCAACTGACGTAATGTTTCCACCACCCGCACTTGAATCTCGGCGGGATCGGTAATCCCTTTTGCCAATAAGCTGTAAGAAAGCTCTTCAAAAACCGTATCGCACAAAAATTGATGCTCGGGGTTTTGAAACACCAAAGCGATCTGATTTGCCAATTCGGCTACCTTCCAACGGGTTGCATCTTTGCCAAACAGATGTAAACTTCCACCGGTTGGCTTCAACAATCCCACCAAGAGCTTTGCCAGCGTGCTTTTGCCAGCCCCATTTTGACCGATGATCGCCACAATTTCACCCCGCCGAATTGTAAAGGAAATCCCGCGCAGTGCAGGGATTTTGGGAGTATAGGCATATTGCAGGTTTTCGGCCTCGATCAAGGCTTCCCCGAAATCTTTTGGTTGCACCATCTCGCTTTTCGGGGAAACAAAGGAAAGACGAGAAAATGCCTCTTTAGCTTCAGCAACAGTGAGGGGTAGGGTCTCTGCTGGAAGTCTTCCCTTTTCCTGTAAGCACAAACCGATCTCGGTGGGTTCCGGAAGCCAAACACCCGCCTGTAACATATGCAAGCCGGACTGACGGATGACCTGACGCGGCTCCCCTTGAGCGATGATCTTGCCTTCGGCTAAGTAAATCATGTTATCAGCATCGGCGATAAATTCATCTAAATCTTTGCTGACAAGAACGATTGTTTTGCCCTGTTGGCGCAGGTGCAAAATTAATTCATGCACCGCATGGGTGGTGGCTGGGTCAAGGTTGGCGGTTGGCTCATCCAAGATCATCAACGGTGGTTGCATCGCCAAAACCGAGGCAAACCCCAGCTTTTGGATTTGCCCACCTGAAAGTGCCCAGACCAGTTGGTGACGAAAGGGGGTCAAATGAACGGTTTCTAGAGCATCTTCAACCCGCTGATAGATTTCTTCTTTGGGTAATTTGAGATTCTCGGGCCCAAAAGCGATCTCATCCTCCACCCGTAAAGTAGCAAACATCCATTCAGGGTCCTGAAAGAGCAATCCTACCGAAAGGGCAAGGTCTTTCACTGAAGTTTGGGAAACATCTTTTCCGTCCACAAGCACCCGCCCCTTTAAAACCCCACCGAGCAGGTGGGGGACAATGCCAGTCATCAACATGCACAAGGTGGATTTCCCGCAGCCTGAAGGACCGACTAATAGGGTGAGCGAACCGCGCGGCAAAGCAAAGCTAATCTCGCTCAAAGCCGGCCTGGTTCGCTCAAAATGATAGAAAGTCACCTGATCAAAGGTGACCAGCGGTGCAGACGATGATGAAGCCATGCAAACCGTCGTTTGATCAGGAAGATCGTGTGGCGCGCACCAATCCGGTGCGGGCGATCATTTTACCCAAAGCTAATCCCAGTAAACCTGAGAGGATAAAGCCAGAGATCAGGTTGATCGGTGTTGCCACCCAATATTGGCTGACAACTTCGGGGGTCGTATCCCAACCGAAAAGATAAGCCGTCCAGACGGTGCCAAATTGCGAAGCTGCTGCCCCAGCCAAGCCCAAGCTAAACCAGTTAAAGAAGCCATAGTTGCAAATTGCCAAGACAACTTCAGCAGCAATGCCTTGGGTCACTCCCCAACCGATGGTGGCAATTCCGGAGGGGTTCCCCAACAAAGCCTCAACCGCTGTATCCAAGACCCCAACGATCAACATCGCTCCGGGTTTGCGGACTAGGAAGAAGACTAGGATATAAGCCCACATAAACGCTCCTTGCAGCGCTGCCCCTGCCAAAGGGCCACCCGCAGCGTTGGCAGCGTTCCACAGGATCCCCGTTCCGGTGTTAACCACCCCAGAGATGGCAGCAACAACTGCCATCAGGATCAGATCCCGATTGGTAAACCCGAAATTCCATCCCTCGGCCTTTTCTTGCGTGCCAAGTTTGACAAAACGGGCAATGACCCCCAGAATGACGACAATAAGAACATTGATGATGAACATTGCGGGTAGTGTCATGGCTAGACCTCCTTAGAGAAATATATTTTTGTTGACGCCTCTCGTCAACGGATATACATTAGAAACCTTCATGATCATACACACTTTTTTATAAACGATCCTCTATTCTCATTCAGTATTGCCCTGCTCTCCTCGTCCTCTGAGAGAGGAGCAGAGATGAAAAGAAGCAACCCTAATCAATTAAACCCTCCGCTTTCAATTCCGTTTTGACCTGATCATAAAGTGCCTGCCACTCGACGGTGGGGCGCAAGGACTTCAGATCGTAAACCTGATCGAAGGGCTTACCGGGGTTGCCTCCTTCCTGGGTAAAAACTTTTTCGTACTTATCTAACAAACGTAACACCCAGGTATTGGCTTCTTCGAGGGTTATTTTCCGCCGCCAAGATGCCAGGGCTACTTCCGCCATCCAGCGCGCTTCCAAACCAGAGCAATGTGGCAATTTCCCATCTGCCGAACCACAGCCTTCTATATGGCAAGCCGATACCGAATTAACTATCGCATTGGCTGCAGTTTCATAGAGCAATTCAATGGTCCCTGCCCCCGATTTGGGGTAAATATCAGCCACGATGATTGCCGGCGCATTGCGGGCAAAGGCTTGCCCAACCGCGCTGATCACCCAGAGCACTTCCCGCGTGGACGTTGCCACATGGCGGATATGAATCGGATGGAGAATGTGATAATCGGCAAGGCAGACAAGGTTAGAAACAATAAACGAAGCCACATTGATTACCGCCGAGCCAGGTGGCCCGCCTCCCAAGCCGCCGACAATGACACACGGCAGCGAGGCATTGATCATCCCGTATTCCCATGAATTAACAGCGCGCGCCATATTGCGAAAATCCAGTTTCAATTCGTTGAGCAGGGGCACAAGATGAGAATCGCAGCGGCGCAACAGGTCGGGATGCGCCACGGCAAGGTCGCCGAGTTCGGAAACACTCGATTGAGCAGCTAACATCCCCATACCAGGCCGGCCGACTCGGCTGAGCGCAGTACGCAGATATTGCAATTCTCTGCGGGTAGCGACGATCTCTAAAGGCTGACCGGTGCGAACCGCCCGCCCGCCGATCTCGGTCAAGGTGCCGCAGGTCAGCAGATCGATCAATGGCTCCTGTGCATAAGAGAGGACATTTTCCAAAAAATACTCTTCTGGGATGGGCGAACCGGGGCTACCTCCGAAAAAGAGCGGCGGCCGTTCGTCGCCGATCCGTCGCGCATACAAAGTGCGAGCATCTTTGCCTTCTCCCATAACCAGCGATTGGGGCATGGTGCGAAGCCCTTCTTCGATTTCCTGTAGAGAGAGATGAATGATCCGTTCCGTAGAGCGGCAATAGACGCCCAACTCGATTGCCATCTCCAACCCAGCTTGAAAGACAGCATCAATCAGTCCTTCATCGGTTGGAATTACCTGATTGCGATCCCACTCCAAACGATATTTTTTGACCAAGCGTCGCGCAGTTGCGGCAACCTTCTCAAGATCCCAATTCTCTTCCGAGATGTATTCTCCTGTATAAGCTCGATCAAGGAGTTCTAAATAATCGCGCATGGTTGCCTCCTATGCCTCGCCGAGGAGGCGGCGCGCTAATCGAACCGCTTCTACTGCATCCCGTCCGGTGCCATCTGCGCCGATGCTCTCTGCCCATTCGGGTGTCACCGAAGCACCTCCAACCATTACGCGATATTTTTGGCGTAAACCGCGTGCCTGAAGCAGATCGATTAGGTCCTTCATGTAAGGCATCGAGGTAGTCAACAGGGCCGAGAGGGCAATGATCTCCGCCTTGGTCTCTTCTGCTTTGTCAATAATGGAATTGAGCGGCACATCCACCCCTAAATCGATAACATCGTAACCAGCGGCTGCTAACATCGAGGCAACGATATTTTTGCCGATGTCGTGAATATCGGTCTGCACGGTGGCGATGACGATCTTTGCTTTTTTGAGGGTCGCATCCGCCGCAGCAGCCGCAGCAAGCAACGGCTTGAGAATTTCCATAGCCGCTTTCAATGCCCGCCCGGCTAGCATCAAGTCGGGCAGGAAATATTCCCCTTCCTCAAACCGTTTTCCGACAATGTCTGCGCCGGGCATTAAGCCCTCGTTCAAAATGCGCAGCGGACTTTCCCCCGCTTGTAAGGCTTCTTGGACATATTCGACAACCGAAACATCATCCCCTTCAACGACGGCTTGGCAGATTCGCTCAAGAAAATTTGCCATTCTTAACTTCCTTGCATGGGATGGCTCAGAGATTGGTCTAATTCTATCATAAGAATTAGTTTTTTTAAGGTCGCATTTCTTTCTTGCCTTGTGATTGGGTGTGGTTCATTATTTTGCGGAACCAAGGTAAGATTAGAAAAAAGGGATCGGTCATGAAAAGCAAGCCAGAGCGTATTGGAGCGGCGCGGCTAGATGACTGTAACCTGCAAGATGATAGTCACCTAGCCACGCAAATTGGAGATTTGCGCCACAGGTTTTGTGCCTCGGCACGGCTCAAAAGGCTTATGGCGAACTCAGGTTGATGTTGTGTTCTTTTTGGAACGGCAAGCTAGGCTTATAGGGCAAACCGTGGGAAGCTTGCCTTATCCCCCACTCCCCGCCCGCTGGGAGAGAAGCCAGAGACGGGTTTCGATACACTCGCTGCGCTTGCTACTCAACCCGCGTTTTTTCCCTCATCCCCATCCCTTCTCCCTTAGGGAGAAGGGCCGGGGCGTTGCCCTGAGCCTGTCGAAGGGGCGAGGGCTACCCCCCTTGCCCGCTAGAAGAGGGGCCGGGGCGTTGCTCTGAGCCTGCCAACGGGGTAAGGGAGTCGTTCAAGCACACCAAAGCCGCACGAAAGGGACAAATTACACCCATCCTTTTGTATGATTCAGGAGAACGCTCCTTATTTTAGAGAGGCGATACTGCTCTCGGCTGAGAGCAGTAACATGGGATGGAATACAGGTTAGAAGCAGAAGGCTTTACAATGCTAGGGATTCTTAACAAACCCCACTCTAATCCGATTTTTACGGTTGATTGTGCTATAATTCCAAAAATGACAGGAGCAAGCAATGCACGAGCCGGTTCTTGTTCTCAATGCCAACTTTGAGCCGATCAACGTCTGCACGACTCGGCGAGCTATTACATTGGTGTTGAGCGGCAAAGCAAGTTTGGTCATGAATGGCCGTGGGGAAATCCATACAGTGGCGCGCAGCTACCCGCGTCCCTCGATTATTCGCCTAGAGCAAATGGTCAAACGTCCCCGCCCGACAGTGCGCTTGACCAAAAAAGAAATCCTGCGCCGCGATGATTACACCTGTCAATATTGCGGTCAGCGCACTCCTTACCTAACCGTTGATCACGTCATCCCGCGCCGCTTTGGCGGACAATACGTGTGGGAAAACCTGGTTGCTGCCTGCCCGGCTTGCAACCATCGCAAGGGAAGCCACACCCCTGAACAAGTGAACATGCGCCTGTTGCGCCCGCCTAAGGCGCCGCCAGCAAATGCAGCCTATCTGTTTGCCCGCCATCTGGCAAACAACGAAGAGTGGCTACCCTTCATGGAAGGGTGGTAATTTAGTTAGAAGGAGATTTTCAAGCCGTCTTGGGCTAAGCCTACCATCCCCTCAAAGGTCAAGCGAGCAAGCGCTTCCCACTCCCGAATACGCCCATCTTCAGAAGGATAGTGAATTAAATATAAAGCCTGCGCCCTAGCGCGCTGGGCAACCTCGCCAGCCTGTTGCGGACTGGCATGGCCGCGATATTCGCCAACCGCTTCATGGATCAGGGCTTTGACTCCCTGCGCTAGTTCTACCACTTCCTCACACGGTTCAGTATCGCAGGAATAAGCAATACACTCACCAGTCCAGCGATTGCAGATGCGCAAGCCGATATTTGGAATCAAGTGACGGACCGGGGAACTGTAAACCTCAAACTGTTCGCTTTGCAAGACCAACGTCATCGGCTGTGGCGGTAGGCGATGGATTTCAATAGGATAGATGCCATTCCAACTCTCCCACTGGAACAATTCCATCATTTTTTCGAATCGCCAAAGGGTATCTTCCAAGCCGTAAATATGCAAGGGGTGCTTTCTTCCCACCAGCCAGGAACTCATCAGGAAAGGTGGAACCCCGGACACATGGTCGGCATGGAAGTGGGTTAAGATCAGATGTGTTATTTTCAAGGGATCAAAGCCTTGCTTTTGCAACGGCACCAGCGGGTTGTTGGGGCAATCGATCAGGATGCTTTCATCCCTTCCCCTAACCAACAAATGGGTATTTTCATGATCGATGGTCGGCACAGCACTGGCAGAGCCTAGAACGACCAACTCGGCAAGGTGATTCTGCATACGTACTCCTTATCCTCAAATTACCGACTCATCAGCCAAAATGCCAAACGAGGGGTAATCAACATCTCGACCAGCGCCGCTCCTAATAAAAGCGGCATCACCAATCCAATCATCACCCTGGCCCAATCGGCTAAAGCCCTTAGCCAAGCCTCGCCTACCGTCTGCCCGCGCGCTGGTGTTGCAAATGAAGCCCCCATGCGTAGGATAGCACCTCCGGCGATCAAGATGGCTGGCACTTCGAGGATCGCATGAGGTAAGATAAACGCCCCCAAGAAGACCCAGGGAGAAATCCCCACTTGGACGAGGCTTGCCATGAAATAGCCGATCAGGGCAAACGGCAACAATAAGACCAACATCCCAAAAACGCCAAAAGAGAAAAAACCGCCCAAAGAGGCAAGGAAAATCGCCCGCAAATTCTGAAACCAAACCAGTCCAACGCTGTAACTAGGCAATAATTGTAACTGCCCCAAGCGGCTAATGACTTCACCGCTGTTCCAATACTCTTGGATATACTCGGAGGGCAAGACGAAGACCTTGGCTTGGGAGGCGCCAACGTATCCCCCCAGCAACAGCACCAAAACCGTCAAGCCGCTGGGCAGCAGCGCCTTTCGACCGCTGCGCAGCACTTCGGAACGCCACCATCCCCGGAGGGAACGCGCTTCACCTTTGAAAAAGCGCCAGAACGTCCGTCCGATCCAGTGCAGGTTCAGGGTATCCATTTCCCGCTCAAGCAGTTCCTCACGCCGAAACTGAGCTAACCCCGACCGAATCAGCAATCCGGCGATAATCAGCAAGCCCAACGCCACCCACCACAGCGCGCTGTAGCGTCCCCAAAACATCAGGGCGCTTATGGCCTGCAACAGCAGCGCCATTGGGATGATGATAAAAGAAGCTAATAAATTGGCAGCCCGTACCGAAGTGGTTTGGGAGGAAATGACCACCGAACCGCTGACCATCACCAAGGCTTGCATGGTTGCCAAGACAAAAATTTGGACGATAAAGAGCGGTTCGGCGCGCCAGCCTACCTTATAGGTCACCCCAATGAGATAGACAAAGGTGCCCAAATAACTTGCCAAGAGCGGTGGCGTGAGCGAGGCAAGCAACTTCCCAAAATACAACTGGGTATCTGATAACGGCGTGCAAAGCAACGGTTCGATCGTCAGACGTTCCTTCTCCCCCACAAAGCTCTCAAGAGCAATGACCAACGAGATCGACATGGGGAAAAAACCGACCACCATGAGCAGAAAAGGAATTAACCTTTCCCCAATAATCGGAGCATCGTATTGTTGCACGAAATTAACCAAGCGGTTCGCCGTATAGTTCATCAAGACCGGGAAGAACAAGGTCAGGACGACAATCGGGAAAATGATGCGCCAATCTCGAAATTGCTCTCGCACCTCCCGCACTGTAACTAACAAAGCCCCTGCAAAAAAATTCTGCAACCGTTCAACGGCCATCTTTCAACTCACCCTCTATCGCATGCAGATATACCTCTTCAAGACTGCAAACTTGCTCTTCGATCGTTAGGATCGGTAAACCTTGTTGAGTTAAGGCTTGAATCAAGGAAGGATTAACGCTTTCGGGTTGAGCAGTTTGATAAAGCAGCCAGTTCTCACCCTGCTGCAACAGTTCAGCGCCCTTAACCAAAGAAAGCCTATGCCCGTTCAACGCCGATGCAAAGCGGACGCGAAAGCGGGCTTTCTCTTGCAAGGCTACTTTCAACTGTTGTGGTGAGCCTTGCAAAATAATCTTACCGTGGTTGATGATGGCGATCTGATCGGCAATTTCTTCCGCCTCGCTCAGGTTATGGGTACAGACGATGATAGTGCGCTCGTTTGAGCGCAACTCCAAAATGGCATCGCGCACCAAGCGGGCACTGGCCGGGTCCATCGCAGAGGTCGGTTCATCCAATAACAGCACCGGCGGCTTATGGAGCAAGGCACGCGCTAAAGCCAGTTTTTGGCGCATTCCTTTAGAAAACTGCCCCACCTGCTTGCGGCGAGCTTCGGCTAAGCCGAAAAATGCCAGTAATTCATCGATGCGCTGCTTCCTTTCATGAGCGGAGAGCCGATAAGCGCGGGCAAAAAAATCGAGGTACTCATCGGCCGACATGCGCGGATATAAACCATGTCCTTCGGTCAACACGCCAACCGAAGAGCGCACCTTTTCCGGCTGGTTGAGCACGTCATAGCCTGCCACCCACGCTCTGCCATACGTTGGACGCAAGATGGTGGTCAAGAGACGCACTGTTGTTGTTTTCCCCGCCCCATTGGGTCCCAGCAAAGCCAACACCTGACCCGCCTCAACTCGCAGGTTGATGCCTGACACTGCCCAAAAATCATTGAAGGCTTTGCTTAGGTTTTCAGTTTCAATCATACCCCTATCATATCCAGAAGTGTTCCCCTTGACAATAAGGAATTTGTCCAAACCACCTTACAAAAACGTTGGTTGAAAAAGGCACCTCATTCTTCTGGGCGATGTTCCACAGGCTGCGCTTCATCCGCACGGTGACGCATGGCGAAGATCGCTGCCGCGCTGAGCAAGACGACCAACATGAAGGTTTGATTGGCATTCAAGCTGCCGAGGCGAGCTGAGTCGAGGCGCAAAAACTCCAACAGGAAGCGCGCCGAGGGATAGGTGACGAGATAGATCAAAAACAGATCGCCGGGTTTCAAGTGCGCAGCATAGCGCCTTCCCAACCACAGTAAGAGCGCCATGTTCGCTAAATTGAAGAGCGACTCGTAGAGGAACAAGGGGTGATAATAGGCTACGTCCTTGTAGGTTGGCAGACGGTGTTCCGGCGCAATATAAATTTTCCACGGCAAATCGGTTGGCAAGCCATACAATTCTTGGTTAACAAAGTTGCCCCAGCGGCCGATGGCTTGTCCAAGGGCTAAAGCCGGCGCGACCATATCCACCCATTCAAGGAAATTTAGGTTTTGCCGCCGCGCATAAAGCCACAAGGCCAGAACGCCGCCGATGACGGCGCCGGGAATCCCCAAGCCCCCGTTCCAAGTGGCAATGGCTTCCAGGGGATGAGTGAGGTAATACGCCGTGGTAATGCCGCGTTCGACCATCGAAGGCGGCGGTGTGAGGATATGCCACAAGCGCGCGCCGATAATGCCGCCGATCAACACCCAGAGCAAGCCATCCCAAACCAAGTCGGGATTCAGGCCGCGCTTTTTCACTTGGCGGGAGGTCAACCACGCGGCTGCGATTACCCCCGTCATCAAGATCATCCCGTAATAGGGGATCAGCAAAGGGCCAATGCGAATGCCAGGGATCATCGGTAACCTCCTCCTTGGCGAAATTGTCGGCGCACATCGAGGATGCGCTGCAAAGCGGTGATGTGGGTGAACACGGCTAAAATCCACAATCCAACGAGGGGAATATTGAAGATCAAGGTCGGAGCCAACACCAGAAAACGTTCTAAGCGGGTCAGAATGCCCACCTTGGTCTCAACCCCCACAGATTGGGCGCGGGCTCGGATATAGGAAACCAATACCGAACCAGAGGCAGCCAAATAGACCAGGGCTGCCGGTAACCATTGCTGGTGGCTGGCGTAATAATACAACAGTCCGGCGTAGATAGCCAGTTCGGAATAGCGATCGGTGACCGAGTCGACAAAGGCGCCAAACTGGGTGGGATGGCCGCGCAAGCGCGCCATCGCCCCGTCCAGCGCATCGACCGGACCCATCAGCAAGACGAAGATACCCCCGATGGTCATTTGCCCGCGAGCAAGGAAGTAGGCTCCAACGGCATTACCAACCAAGCCAATTAGGGTTACCGTGTTAGGCATCAAACCAATGCGGTTAAGGAAGGCTGCGGGAGGATGGAGGATACCGCCAAACTTGCGTCGCATCCAATCGGCAAAACTAAGACGTTCTTTTTGTTGTGTAAGTTGTTCTGTCAAGAAACTGCTCCCATTCCAGTCATGGCTGGCTCAATTTGGTTGTATCCTAACGCATAGGGATAAGCCTGTCAAGGAAATCATGCCCTAATGCAGGGTTGAGCTCAAGAAGGTTAAGCGGTATGACTTCCTTTTCCTTTAGGGAGAAGGGATCAGTGCCTCCCCTTGCCACTACGTTCCGCTACTCAACCCCTAGGGGTCGCGCGGGTCGAGTAGGGCGTCAGCCCCGAGAGGGTTTTTTGGTGCAACCCCCTATGTCCGAATCACCTTGCGCCTGCTTGCAGGGAAATGGGTACTGGCTTCTCCCGTCTGCAAAGAACCCAAAACTCATAACTCTGATCACTGACCACTTCGCGGAGATTCAAACTCGCCATTTCGACCAGCGCAGTAAGGAGAACGCTTGACTATTCGCTGTCCTTTCGCCCGAAGTGCCAAAGATTTTTCGCTTTGCTCGCAGTGACACGTCAACAATTTTCACTGCCCCAAATAAGCTTGCAGACGTTGGTAGAGGGTTTCGGGGAGCTTTGTCCCTTTTTGTGGGATCGTTCGCTTCAAGTGCTCGGCTTTCACGACCGGGATCGGCGTCTCCTCCAATTCCAGCACACAGCGCGGATGGGTAAAGACCACCACGGCGTCGATCGGCACCGTTTCGCCCCCCTCGATTTTCTTCCTAATTTCCCTCCTAAGATGTTCCTGTGCAGAAAAGGCGGCTTTGATCGGATCACCCAAATGCTCTTCAACAATATAACGGATGGCGCGGCCTAATCGCATGTATTCGCGCCAGCGACTGTTGCGATAGACAAAACGCCCTTCCAAATTGACCGTTTCCAGCACCGTTACGCCGTAGGGCGTGAGGAGGAGATGATCGGCGACTTTGTGAGTGTAATGATAGAGACGGTAGCTGTTGCTCAAGCTCTTTAATTCTGCGTCCAGCACCGCCTCGGGGCGCGGCTTACGCACCCAACGGTTGGCAAAATAAATCCCAACCATGGCGGTAAACAGGCCGACCACGAGTAAAATCGAGGCAATGATCTGGGCGCGCGGCACAAAGTAAGGTAGGAGAGTAGAAGCCAGAAGCACCAGCAAGCCGCTCAGACTGGCGAGGTTGGCAAAACGGGCCCGCCTGGCTACTTTCCCTGCATCAATGATTGACTTCATGGGATTTGATACATGCGCCGATAGATTGGTCCTAATGCCTGATAGAGGGCACGATATTCTTGATAGAGGTCTGAATACCGTTTATGCAGCTCGCCATTGGGTTGGATGATGCGGCTGATGCCGATTAGGTCATCAATGTCATCCACACTATGGTAGATGCCCATGCCCACCGCAACCACCAGTGCTGCCGCCATCGCGCCGGCTTCCAGCGGATGCTCGACAATGTGCAAGGGATGCCCGGTGACGTCGCTGATAATTTGTGGCCAAATCTGGCTGCGGCAACCGCCCCCAATGGCATTGAGGGCATCGAACTCAAAGCCAAGTTTGTTAAGCGCCTCACAAATCCAGCGAATGTGATAGGCGACGCCTTCCATGACGGCGCGGGTGAAATGGCTGCGCTGATGTCCGAGCTGGACACCGATAAAGCCCCCTCTGGCATAATGATCTAAGACCGGCGCGCGTTCACCGGAGAGCCAGGGTAGGAAGATCAGCTTATCCGAGCCCGGCGGCACCTCGCCGGCCAGCTTACTGAGCAAATTGTAGGTCGATTCGCCTTCTGCCCGCGCCTGCTCCGACTCGGCTTGGAAGAAGACATCCCGAAACCACATGAGCGCTCCGCCGCCGGTTTCCATCTCACCGGCAATGACCCATTTTTCAGGGTGATAGTGGCTCAATCCCCAGAAAGGCTTCTCGGGGTCATTGCGGAACTGGTCGGCTGAGATTCCCACCCAGGTTGCCGTGCCGATGCACAGATGCGCCTTCCCGACCCGATTAGCGCCAGCGCCTGATTGGGCTGCCGACACATCCCCTCCGGCGTTGACCACCGGCGTGCCGGGCAACAAGCCGGTTAGGCGAGCGGCTTCTTCGGTCACCTCTCCGATGACCTCAGTACAAGGAAGAGCCGGCGGCAGCTTTTCGAGAGGGATGCCGAGCAATTCGCAGGCTTCTTTCGACCACGTGCGTTTGTGCGGGTCAAAAAGGAAGTAGCAAGAAGCCCCTACCCAATCGGTGACCACTTTGCCGGTTAACTTGAATAGGATATATTCTTTGCAATCAAATAGATAGGCGGTGCGTTCCCAGATGTCCGGCCGTTCTTCTTTGAGCCATAAAATCTTCGGCGGGACGTCTTTGGCTGTCGGAATGTTGCCGGTGTATTGGAAGAGCTTTTTCGGGGTATCTCCTTCCATCAGGCGGTCAGCTTGAGGAACGCTGCGTAAGTCCAGCCAACTCAGCATGGGCGTCAGTGGACGACACAGCTCATCGACCGGCAAGGTATTGAACATTTGAGCCGAGATCCCCACGCCCAAGATTTCGGCCGGGTTGATGCCCGATTCTTGAATCACCTTGCGCGTGGTAGCGGCTACCGTTTGCCATAATTCGTCAGGGTCTTGTTCCACCCAATCTGGTTTGGGATAGGATAAGCCGTAATCCTGGTAGGCGGAGTGGATCACCACGCCGCGCAAATCGGTCAGCACGGCTTTATCCCCGCCCGTGCCGGTATCATGGGCTAAAATGTACTTCTTTTCTGCCATAACGGTCACCTGTGCATGAGTTCTTCAACGTCTTTATACCATTTGATGCGCTCCCCCACTGCGGCGCGCAATTTCCACTTGCGGGTTTTGGGTTCGTTTTCGATCATTTCCTGCAAGGTGCGAATGCGTCGGCGCACAATTTGACGGTCTTCGTCTTTCAAGCGTTGATAATGGTCTAATTCCTCGTCCACCAACTTGAGATTGGCTGTCACCGTGCGCCAAAAGCCCCAATCGTTGGCGAGGATTTTGGCGATTAGGGCGCCGTTGATGGTTTCATGGTCACTATCCCCCACTTCATGTTCGCGGAGCAGCATAATCGTATCGATCAGGTCTTTCTCGTTGATTTGAACGATTTGCATCTTCTCCAATAGCAATTCCGCCAGCGGTAAGGTAAGCGTTTCGACCTCCAAACGACCGCTGAAATCGATCACATGGCAGAAATCGAGCTTGTTGAAGAAAATATCAATATGCCGCCCATAGACAGGGTCATGAAACAAAAGGCGCGATTCGCTGAAGAGCTGAGTGACCGCTTTATCTTCTTCATACCCGAGTTCTGCCATCAGGCGGCTAATGTCTTTGAAAAAGCGCGGGTACGAAGCGAAATCGATATCGGTAAATTTGCGTCCTAATTCATCTTGGATATAGCCGAATTGCGGGCAATGGGTGCGAAACGCCAGCGCGCCGATCAAACGCAAGATCATATGTTGATTTTGTGGCTGGGCGAGGGCATCCAGAATGCGGGTGCGTTCGGTGTAAAAATCCTCTTGTATCTCTCCGTATTTGCCCATTGCGTTCCTCTCTACCCAGAGATCAGCAGGTGACCTTTCACCTTGCCATCTTCCAGATTGATGATGGCGGCTTTCATGATCCCTTCGGCATACTCGCTGCCGGCGTTGATACACAGCGTCCGCCCGATACGGGTATGACCGGGTGACTCGTGGATGTGACCGTGCAAGGTGAGCAAAGGTTGCACCTTTTCGATAAAATTGCGCACGGCAATCGAGCCGGCGGCTTTCATAACCACCTGACCGCCCTGGGTGACAATCTTCAAATCCTTATCTAACTCAGGGCAAGAATCCAAACCGGAGTTATAGGGCGGCACGTGCAAAACGCAAATTGCTCGGTCTGGGTTTTGAACCATTTCTGCTAGTTGATCCAGCTTCTTTTGCAACTCGTCCTCTTCGAGGTCTCTGGCGCATGCCCAAGGCGTCATATTGGCGTTGGAATTGCCATATAGCTCGTAGCCGCCCTCGATCTCCAAACGGCGCATATCGGGGTTGTGGATATGCTCAAACCCCTCGATTTCAGCATCGATCGAAGGAAGATCATCGTTACCCGGCATAAAGTAAAGATGCTTATTTTGGGGAGCCAGTTTTTCCTCGGCCAGAATCATCCACTCACGCACC
Organism: uncultured Anaerolineales bacterium; assembly: GCA_937928795.1. Classification (GTDB taxonomy): domain Bacteria; phylum Chloroflexota; class Anaerolineae; order Anaerolineales; family UBA4823; genus NAK19. The sequence goes on along the minus strand of CALFWB010000124.1, from coordinate 3,491 downwards.
CGCTTGCTCATTTCGGCTTCAAAGCGGGCATCGAGTTTCTGGCGGTCTTTTTCCAACTCTTCGGCTTCGTCTTTTTCTAGGACAATCGGGTAGAAACCGACATTGCTGATCGTGCGTTTGACCTTTTCGAGCTCTTCGGGGGTGCGCGCCTCTTCTTTGCGACCGAAAAGGTAACCCACATATACGCCGTTTCCTTCGTTGACCAGCGGGATCATTGCCTTGCCGGTGATGTCTCCACCGACAATCAGCACTTGAGCTTGATATTGATTGGCGGCATTCAGAAATTTGCGAAACGCCTGCTCGGAACCGTGAAAGTCTGAACCGTATAAGATACGGGTAATTTTCGAACCACCAAATAAATTGCCAAGTTTCATCGTTTACTCCTTAGGTCTCCCTTTCACGATTTGGAGAGGAGACGCGGGTAGGGTCACTTTCTCTCTATGAGGAGATGAACGAGTGTTTTATTGCGTGTAAGGTGCAGTGGCAAGCCCGAAGGCTGTAGTCTCTCCATCACCCTAACCCTCTCGCTAAGGGAGAAGGGATTTTGAGGTCAACCCCCCTCCCAATGGGAGAGGGGTTGGAGGGTGAGGGGAGCTCTATACAGGCGGGATTGATTGGAAGGTCCAATTGATATCGATACCCTCGTTTTTGAGCCGATAGGCTCGGGCTGCGTAGAAGACGATCAATCCGCTGATGATGAACGCAGCCAGCGTGCCAAGCGTACCAATCCCGATGCGACCGCCTACTGCAGGGAAGGCAAAGGAGGCGATGATCATCCACAGCAAGTAAGCTAGGGTGATGCCGCCCACAATCGTGATTACCGGTACGTTGCCCAACTTTCGCCGCACAAAGGCAGAGGCATTCTCAAAGAGGTCGGGCCTTCGATAGGGGAAGAGGGTCATTGCCGTAACCGGCACCAGTTGCGTACAAACGGCGAAGAAGACAAAGTTCAATTGCGCACCCATCACGCCACCTAAGGCAGCATCGATCACCCCGATCTCGGCGATGATGGTAATGATGGCGATGGCAACAATCGGGCTGTGCAGCTTGGGATGAATGTAGCAGACTTTTTCGGGGATCAAGCGGTCGAAGGACCAGGCAAAGATGATGCGGCTGCAATAAAAGAAATAAGTCTGCGCTAGGTTGATCAAGGTGTAGATCCAGCCCACTAGGACGATAAGCAACAAGGGGAAGCTGGGACGCAGGATGGCAGCGTAGAAGGTAATCCACGGCATGGTCAAGCCTTCATAGCCCGATTGGCTCAGGTAGCTTTCGGCCGCAATCCACTCCAAGGGGACAAGCCGTTGCAGCAAGATGGCGCCGACCACAAAGATCGCCCAGGTGACGATCAAGGAAGACCAGCTTCCGGCAATGAGGGTGCTCTCGGCTTGCTTGACCTCGCCGGCGAAGAAGGTTGGGATGTAGTAGCCGTAGAAAATCCAGAAGCCCATGATCAAGCCGGCCAAGGTCATCACAGCTACGTTCGGGTTAATGACCATGCCATTTTGTTTGGCAAGCTCAATGCGGCTGGCATAACTGCCGGCTCCCATGAACTTATCCCAGGCGGCCGGAAAGGCGTCGGCTGGGGCGCTACCGAGTTGGAAGTAAATCACAACCCAAGCGAGCAAGCCGAGGAAGAAGCCCACCTCCAAAATGCGCAGGATCGTGCGGGTGGGCAGGATCATGGTCACAAAGGTGATGATGGTACAAATCGTACCGATGACGATAATGCCAGTAGCGGATTGCGACCAAGCCGCAAAGTCCAAAAAGCCCTGATTATTCAGTACGATGCCCATGGTTTGCATCAAGGTTGGCAATGCGCTGCTGGGGATCCAAGCAATCAGTGCGCCAGCCACCATGGCACTGAAGATGACCAAGGTCCAGCTTGCAGCAAATGCGAGCGGGGCGCTTAGGGTGCGGCTGGCGAGGGTGTAGTCTGCAGCCGAACGCGGCATGGTCGCCCCAATGGCGGCATACGTGTACGCATGGAAAAGACACAGGATCATCGCCACGGTCAAGACGCCGATGATGCTGCTGCCCGGCCAGACACCCGCCACCCACGAATAGGGGATCAAGCCGGAGGAAGACAGGCTGATGCAGTGCACGCCAAACACCATGGCGCCAAAGACACCAATGGTGCGCACCAGCCCAGAGCTTTTGCGGGCGTAAAGACGCCGATCGCCGCTGATGGTTGTTTCAGCTTGTGCCATTTTTTTGCCTCCTATCATTTTAGGATCAGATCGTTTGGGTCAGCGCAATCTAACAAGCACGACCTCATAGAAATCAGGGATGACGAAACTTAGGATCGAAATTGCTAGCCTTAGCCTCCTTTCTAACCTGAAGCTTGAGATTGAACCTTTGGGATGGACCGCTCGACCGGCATAACCTCTGAACCAGATGTTTGAAGAGTAACCTCCATGTGGATGCGAGCGAAGTCACTGCGCAAAAAATCCTGCGAATATTCGATGGGCTTGCCGCTGGCGGCGTTATACAGCACGCGCGAAAGCATGAGCAAGGGAAACCCCTCCTCGACCCGCAGTTGTTTGGCGATGACATCGTTGGCTGCCACAGCCTCAACCGTTTGAGAAATGCGTTGCAGGTTTGCGCCATAAACGCCCACCAATAAGTCAAAGATGGGCGTCTTTTCCAAATCCCATTCTTCCAAGTTCGGACACCGAGAACAGGGAAAAAAAGCGCGTTCCAGAATGACCGGAACGCGATTGGCAAAACGGAGGATCACCACCCGATAGAGAGGATGCCCGATCTCGACTTCAAGTTGCTCGGCAAGACGGCGGCTGGCAACCACTTCGCTGAATTCGAGCAACTGACTGGCGATTGCCAGATTGCGATCTTGCAAGGCTTTGAGGTTATTGATCAATTCATGGGATTCGTAGGTAACCCGCGGCTTGGCAACATAGGTGCCGGAGCCATGGCGGCGCTCCAATAGGCCTTCGCTGACCAGCTCGGTTAACGCCTTCCGCACTGTCATGCGGCTGACACCTAGCTCCTCACTGATTTCGCGTTCTGATTGCAGCTTGCTCTCAGGGGGCAACTTGCCAGACAGGATAAGCTCGGCGATGTGTTCTTGGATTTGGACGTAGAGCGGTTTATTGAGTCCGCTGGTCACTTATACCACTTCCTTTGTTTTCGGCGCTTTTTGTTCCAAGAGGAACAAAGTGGTATATGGTATAGTTTAGGTTGAATTGGCAGCAAAAAGGCTGAATTAGGCTTATTATACAGGATATCTTGCCAAAAATCAAGAGGGAATCGCCAAAAAAACGGTCAATTTTTTATGCTTTTCCTCCATTAAATGGGGTTCTATCAGTCGTTTTCCAAAGTGGTATATGGTATAGGCACACCTCCGACACCCCTGAATTTTCTAAAAATTCGTAACTGCCCACGCATATCTACCTTGGCGGGCTAAAGCCCTGCCTTATAGCCAAAAAGCGCTGCGGGTCGTCCAAAGGTCGGCTTCAGCCAACTGTCATTAG
>CALFWB010000123.1 GCA_937928795.1 uncultured Anaerolineales bacterium | reverse complement strand
CTCAAATGAAGCATTTGAGATTTGGTTTATTTTGCATTTTTGCTATCAAGATACTGCTATTCCTCGCAATCAATATGCAGATATCCTGACAAGATATTTAGGGAGCTACTGCAAGACCCAAACCGATCTTTACGAAAAGTTACTCCCTTATCAGGCAGAGGCAATTCGGAATGCAGAAAGGCTGATAGATAGCTATTTTCCTAATCACAATCCTGCCAGAGATAATCCCTGTACAACGGTTCATTTACTGGTGCAAGAGCTAAACCGCCATTTACGGTAAAGTAGAAAATTTTCCTCTCCGAGTACGAGTCCCACCATCGAGGATGCATACCCTAACAAACTTAGCTCTTAGGGAAACATTTTTTTCTCTTCACCTCCGGCGCGGGGATGGTATGCTAGTGCATTCAGCGTTGCATTTCCTTGGCAAACCCGAAGGCGGGGTGGAGATGATTTTGCAAGTGCTTGCCGACACGCTCGGCATCGATTTGGCTGACCCTTCTCCAACCGCTTCGGAGGGCACATTGGTTGTGCCGGCCTTCAATTTCGCCTTTGCGCGCGGTGAACCGTTTGACCTTCACAACACTCCTTCAATTGGGATGGGGGTGTTCTCCGAATTGGTGCGCAAACACCCCCTAGCTCGGCGCACGCCACATCCCTTGCAATCGGTAGCGGCTATTGGACGTTACGCATCTGAACTTGCTGACTGCCACACGTTGGGCGCTTTTGATCCTGGCTCGGCTTTCGAGCGCATGGTGGAGTTGGATTTTAAGATTTTACTCTTAGGTGCCGATGTGCAGGCGATCTCGCTGTTGCATTATGCCGAGCAGCGCGTTGGCGTTCCCTATCGTTACTGGAAAGAATTTCATGGCAGAGTGCGTATAGGCGAACAATGGGAAGAGCGCACCTATCGCATGTACGTGCGTAATCTGGATTTAGACCCAAAGATTGACCTGCATGCGGTGCAACAACGCTTGGTTGATCGGGGAAAATGGCACAGCCAAGCAGTGAATTATGGATTGATTTCCTTATGCCGTATGCGCGATTTTGTCGAGGTGGTGGAGGAATTTCTTCGAGAAGATCCATGGAGTTTGGTCACGAATCGACCCACGTCCTGACGTTCAAGAGGGATGGTTGTCTTAGATGATTGGAGTTCGCAAAATGCTTGCTGGCTAACTCTTATGAGCTTAGCCCAAGGTTTTCCGTAGAGACCTCTAGCGCTCTCCTCGTTAGATGTTTTTTTCCGCCCTAAGGGGATGGTTGTAGATGAATCTGTGGCACCCATGCTCGGAGTTCCACGATAGCTTTCGTATAGATCCCTAACATTTTTGTAAGTTTTGCTGTAAATCCTACTTCCTGAGGTAGAATTGTCGTAGTTCAGTTCATAGAAGGTAGGGTGTCTTTGGCGCAAAGGGGTCGAAATGAAACGAGAGTTCTCTTCGTTGCGTATTCACTTGAAAAGGTGGTACCTTCAAGCCAACATTCTTCTGGGCGGCTTATTGCTTGTCGGACTCCTCTTCATCCCTCCGGAAATGCTTGACTCGAAGCGAGCACTCTCTGCCTCGGCGGATGAAGCTTCTTGCGAGCCGTTTCCTTTTGTGTATACCGCAGAGGTTTTATACGGTAGCTTCAGAGGTGCTCATCCTAATTGTTATCCCATCCCGGCGGCTGCCAAGTTTGACCTCCTCATTACCACGCCACAAGCTCACCGCCTGAGCAAGTGGTGTAGTGACCCAACCAATCCGTTCCAAAATTCACTTCAAGCGATCAAGTCTCTTAACCCAAAGACCCAAATCCTGCTCTATCGCATGGGACCAGGACAAGTAATCACCAGCACGTGGGGGACTATTGGCGATGGATGGGCGTGGATTAAGTCCAATCATGGCAAAGACACAGCCGACCGCTGGACGGCTCTGGGCGCTTTCACCCAAGATTATCTAGTTGCCTTGCCATACCCCGTCGAGCGAGCGATGGAGATCGGCAACCCAAACTGGCAGGACTATTGGATCAAAAGGAATTATGAGGATATCTGGGTTAATAAGATCAATAACCTAGATGGCAGCTATGCGGATGGCATCTTTGCCGATGGGATGCAATATGGTGTCTCTTGGGCAGATAAATGGTGTCCTGAAAGCAAATATAACCCTTCTACCCGAACCTGTGATCAAAAAGACCACCCGTCAACCTACTATCAGAACAACACTTACAATCAATCTCTCTGGTACCAACACTATGGTCAATTTCTCAACAGGGCAGTCCCGTACTTTCGTCAAAGAGGGCTTAGGTTTGGACTAAATGCTTGGCGGATCGGTCATCCAGATCAAATTGCTTTGTATCGGTCGCTAGAGGTGACTGCCATGGAAGAGTGCGGGTTCTTATGCACTGGCAGATTAAGGCTTAATGAATGGGAAGCCAAGCTAAGCGCCATGCAGAACGCAAACGGCTATGAATACTTAACCGTGAATTTGGCTCCCGGCTATAGTGAGAATAATCCCCCTGGGGCAATGGATAGCACTTTCTGCGCCGAAGGCGTTTGCCAGGACGGCTGGAAATGGTTGTGGTATAGCTTGGGCAGTTACTGGTTAGCTTACGAACCGCAGCGCCAAAACACTTACTTTTACTTTTCTCTCTGGGAATATCGGGGCACGCTGTGGTTTGATGAGTATAACCCGCGTTACTTGCACCTCGGCTTGCCTAAAGAGCCGACGCGTAAGCTCCAAAATGGATTGTGGGTGCGTGAATTCCGCCGTGGCTGGGTGGTGGTTAATCCAACCTTGTCTGAAAAAACGATTCAAGTGCCACAAGCCAAAGCGCGTCTTTTGGATCATTCGAACTTCAAGAATCCAGCAACTGCTTCGCCTGCCTCTCAGTTCAATATTCCTGCCTTGAATGGCGTCATACTTCTGAAAGAACCCCAGCCCTCGCCGTTGTCTTGTACGTATTTACCGCTCCTTTCGCGCTAGCCTAACATATGCAAAAGCAGGACAACCCCTCGGAGTTATCCTGCTTTACCTTTGGGCGCTGGATTGCACTTGAGGGTTTCTGAATTGGTTGGTTAACCTACTCATTGTTGCCTTTTTCTATCAGAGTTAGCGGTTCGGGCAAGCAGCCATTGGAAATGTGTCCTGCACCAATGCCTACAAATTGAAGGACGAACTAGGATGTCAACCTCAATGATGGATTTGATTCAGGAACTTTGGTTCTTGCGCCGCGATCTCGTCTCCGATGGCTTCGATCAAGCCCTCCATCGCTTGGCGCAAGAGCTGCCGATGACCATTCACGAATATCCGAGCGGTGAGGTGTGTTGGACTTGGCGCATCCCGGAAAAGTGGACTTGCCACGAAGCCTATCTGGAAACCTTAGACGGAAAACGCCTCATTGATGCTGCTGAACATCCTTTGCATGTGGTCTCTTATTCGTTGCCTTTTGAAGGGATTGTCAGCCGCGCGGAACTGTTTGACCATTTGCACACCCATCCTACATTGCCAGAAGCCATTCCTTTTGTCTTCAAATATTACCAACGCGATTGGGGCTTGTGTTGTTCGCAAAAACTGAAAGATTCGCTAAGCGATGAGCGCTATCGCTTGGTCATCCGCACCACCTTTGAGCCGGGCACATTAAAAGTGGGCGAAGTGATTGTACCGGGGGAGAGCGAAGAAACATTCATGCTGGTGGCGCACCTTTGCCACCCGGCCATGGTCAACGATGACTTAACGGGAGTGGTGGTGGGGTTGGAGGTGATGCGCCACTTGATCGCCCAGCCTCAGCCCTATTACACCTATCGCTTCCTGATTGTGCCGGAAACGATCGGTTCAGTGGCATATCTAAGTCACCATGAGCCTCTCATTCCTAACATGGTGGGCGGGCTGTTTCTTGAGATGTTGGGTAACGATAGCCCACATGCCTTGCAGTATTCCTTTCAACCTCAAAGCCGAGTTGACCGCTGTTTAGCATCTGCTTTTCGGGGATTAGACCCGGCAGGGTACACCGGGCCCTATCGTAAGATTGTGCCCAATGACGAGCGTCAATTCAACGCGCCGGGCGTGCGCGTGCCCATGCTTTCCCTCTCTCGGGTAGAAAAGCCCTCCTATCCACCGCAACCCTATCGGGAATACCATTCTAGCTTAGATACACCCGCAATCGTCACCCAAGAGCGATTGGAAGCTTCGCGGCAGGTAGTCTTAGGTCTGTTGCGGGCTTGGGAAAGCGATCAGTATATTGTCAATCACTTCAAGGGAGAAATCTTCCTCTCCGGCTATGGCATTTGGATTGATTATCACACTAACCCTGAAGGGAATCTGCGCTTGTTTGAGATCATGGAACGTTGTGATGGCGAACACACGGTCTCGGACATCGCCCAGGAACTGGACATCTCTTTTCAGGCGGTTTGGGAGGTGGTGTCTATTTTTCACCAAAAAGGGCTGGTTTCCTTTTCTCGTTCTCCTGTCCCGACTTCCCCCAAGCGTTGGAACTGACGTCGCTAATGAGTTGATCCAAGCTATTTGGAAATCATGCAGTATAATTGCATGGAATCAATATGCAAGAACTTTATATTTCGCGCACGTTAGAGTCCAAAATTTTGCGGGCGGTTTCTGAATTTCCCTCGGTTATCTTGCTTGGACCGCGTCAATCGGGCAAGACGACTCTGCTCAAGCATCTTTACCCTAATCGAGAGAAGCCGCTGATTTCTTTTGAATTACCTGACATTCGCTTGGCTGCCGAGCAAGACCCGCGCACCTTTCTTCGTCTACATCCATCGCCAGTCATTAGGGCTGGATTGCGCTTTTAGAAGCCAACTTGCAAATTTTTCCTGCGTCCCTATGTGTGTAACGCAGCGAAGCGGTTGGTCAAATCTCCCAAAGTCGATTTCGCCGATAGCGGGCTATCGAACATGCCATTCTCTCTCCCTTTACCCATCAAAGTCCCTCTAAAGTATTTGCGCTGGCAAGTGCGCCGCTGGCGAGCCGGGCTGCGCTGGGGGTTTGCCTATCAAGCCAGTCTGCCGGCGGTGATAGGTAATGCCATGCCCAAATCGGGCTCTCATCTGATTATTCAAGTCTTGCAGGGCTTGACGCAGATTGGTCCATTTGTCAACCCCGGCTTTCCGCCGCTCAACCGAGCGGAAGATAACCGTAAGCTGGACGACGCCGAGACCTTGCGCAACCTGCAACGTTTGCGGGCGGGAGATATTGCCTATGGCTATCTTCAAGCCCGTGAGCCGTTTATCTCCTTGCTTACCCAACCGAACTATGCTACCATCTTCGTCTATCGAGACCCGCGCGATATGTTGGTTTCCCATGTCTTTTATGCAACCCAAATCCACCGCGGTCATGGGATGCACGAATACTATACCAAGCGCTTGCGAGACATGGAGCAGCGTTTGAATGCCGCTATATACGGTGTAGATGAACCAGATGCCCAACTTGCTGGCGTCCGTCAAAAGTATTTGGATTATCTTGGCTGGCTGGAGACACCGGGCGTGTTGTGTCTGCGCTTTGAAGATTTAATCCTGAACCGTCAACAAGCTCTGGGTCGCCTCTTGGATTACCTTGGCGAACGAGGGGTTGAACTGCGCGTGTCTAGAGAACAAGCCTGTCAGGCTTTAGAAGCAGCGATTGTCCCCAAAAAATCGGGCACCTATCGCAAAGCGCAGCCTGGCAATTGGCGGGAATACTTTAGCGAAGCCAACAAAGAAGCCTTCAAGAGCGTGGCTGGCGACATCCTCGTTCGCTTAGGATACGAGAAGGATCATCATTGGTAAAGAGCGAGCTTTGCTTGAGTCACCCTAGCAGGAATAGAGATAGGGCTTTTCAAAATTCTTATTTTTGAATTCGGTTTTTGTCATTTCGACGAGCGGAGCGAGGAGAAATCTTGGAAAGACTTATCGCTTCGCTCGAAGTGACACACGAAGGTACGTCGCTTGAAGGTGTCCACGCAAAATTTGTAGGACAACTCAATGAGTTGTCCTACAAAGCAATGTTGCCAACAACTTTTGAGTGCACACGCTTGAAGTGACACGTTGCTCGCTTCACTCGAAAGCGGAGCTTGCTGTTCCGAAAAGAGCCTCACATTAAATTTTTGA
>CALFWB010000122.1 GCA_937928795.1 uncultured Anaerolineales bacterium | reverse complement strand
AGAAGGGAGCAGTTATCCCCTCTCCCCTTGTGGGAGAGGGGATCGGGCGTTGCCCTGAGCCGACTGGTTGAGCCTGTCGAAACCTTGTCGAAGGGTGAGGGCGGGTTTCGACAGGCTCAACCCAACGGGTTTCGATACGCTCGCTGCGCTCGCTACTCAACCCGCGGGTTTTTCCCTCATCCCCAACCCTTCTCCCTAAGGGTGAGGGCTTCCTCCCCTCTCCCGCTGCTTGGAGAGGGAGCGGGGGCGCCGCCCTGAGCGCGTCGAAGGGTGAGGGGGAATCTCCCCTCTCCCCTTGTGGGAGAGGGGCCGGGGGTGAGGGAACCTTTCAAGTAGGCAAAATTTTCAAGGCAGGGATCAAGATGTTCCACTATTGATGCATACCCCCTATCCTACATCTTGATAACCATCCCTAAAAAACAGTGATACAATTCCTCACTAGCTCTGCCCTTCTCTGTAGGAGGGTCTGTTTACGTCAATTCTCTAGAGAAAGGCGTTGACAACCACTATGCACAACCGACCGGTGCTCATCTTGTTTTTCACCCTTGTGGTGGTCATGTTGGGCTTTGGGATTGTGATCCCCATCTTGCCATTTTATGTGACCCAATTTGGCGGCGGCGGCAGCGCCATGGGCGGTTTGATGGCGATCTACGGCGTCATGCAATTCATCTTTGCGCCTATCTGGGGCAGCATTTCAGATCGGTACGGGCGCAAACCAATCCTCATGGTGGGCGTGTTGGGCAACGCCATTGCGCAATTGCTGTATGGATTCTCCACCCGACTCTGGATGCTCTTTGCTGCCCGTGCCCTCGCTGGGATTCTCTCCTCTGCAACCCTCCCAACTGCCATGGCTTACATCGGGGATAGCACCGAGAAAAGCGAGCGCAGCGGCAAGATGGGCATGATCGGGGCAGCCATGGGCTTAGGGATGGTGGTGGGACCCGGCCTGGGTGGATGGATGGCACACCTCTCGCTTTCGGCGCCTTTCTTTCTGGCGGCTGGCTTGTCCGTTGTAGCTCTATTGATGATCCTATTTCTGCTCCCCGAAAGTCATGCGGCGGGAGGGGCGCGAACCGCAAACCCGAAGCAATCCCGCCTACGCACGCTCGTGACCGCCTTAAGAAGTCCGCTCGGTGTTCTGTTCTTGATGTCCTTTTTGATCAGTTTTGGACTAACCAACTTTGAGGGGATTTTCGGACTGTATGCCAAACTGCGTTACGATTTCACCCCTGCCCAAGTAGGCACGGTTTTGACCTTCATCGGCTTGATCTCTGCCATTGTGCAAGGAGGCTTAACTGGTCCTGCTACGCGCCGTTACGGAGAAGTGGCGATTGTGCGGGCAGCCATGCTGAGCAGCGCCGTCGGCTTTGTGCTAATGCTTCTGGCTCAGAACTTTATTCAAGTCTTCATCACCAGTGGGCTTTTCGTTTTAAGCAATGCGATGCTTAACCCTTCTGTGGCCGCCTTAGTCTCCAAGCGGACGACGGATGAGCAGGGCTTCACCATGGGCCTTAACAATTCCTTCTTGAGTTTAGGGCGCATCGCCGGGCCGTTGTGGGCGGGTTTGGTCTTCGATGTGCGGATGTTTCTGCCTTATCTGAGCGGCGCGGTGATCATGGTCATCGGCTTCCTGATCAGTTTTTCTATCGTCGCTGAAAACCCACAGCCGGAAGCTCTGCCTGCCAACCCGAAACTATCTTAACAAAATCGCGTGTTCGGTTTGGCAATTCGGAGGTTATTGCGACGAGTGTCGCTAGGAGAAGCCTCGTCTAGAGTCTCCCTAAAAGGGTCCTAACCCTATCAGCACGGCTAAGCCTAAAAAGGCCACCGAGGCGATGCCAATCCCCAGCCACAACGGCGCTGTCCAACGCATCCACCGCGGGTAGCTGACCACGGTCAAACCCAGGCAGATCAACAACACTGGATTGGTCGGGTACGCCAGATTGGAAAAGCCATCCCCAAAGCAATAGGCGGTCACCGTCACCTGTCGAGTGACCCCCAACAGGTCTGCCAAAGGCAAGAGGATGGGCATCACGAGCAGGGCTTTTGCCGAACCAGAAGCGATAAAGAACTCCAACAGCAAGGCTAGAGCGTACACCCACAACGCTGCTTCAAACGGCGAGAGATTGCCCAAGGATTGAGAAGCGCGATAGAGAATGGTATCCATAACTTTTCCTTGGGCGACAATATATTTGACACTAGCAGCCATGAGGATTAAGGGGATGCCCGGCGCAATCCCGCTGATGCCCTCTCCCAAAGCACCCCGCACCGTCTTCCAACCCTCTCCACTGATCAATCCGGCTGCAACCGCCCCAACCAAGAAGAGCAACCCCACCAGCGGTAAACTGAAATCACTCAAGCCCGGCAAGAAAGGCGCAAAGACTAAGACCAACAGGATCAAAAAGAGGAAAACGCCAAAAACCACCAATGCCCGGCCTAGTTTCGGCGCAGTGGCTCTTAATTGTTCAACATCCAATGACCCGAAGCGCTGGCGAAAACGCTGGTCTTCATGATAGGTCAGCGAAGTGTGTGGTTTTTGCTCAATCCGTTTCGCATAGCGCAAGAGAAAGAGGATGAAAATCCCATACATGGCAAGAAAGACCATGGCGCGAAATCCTGCGCCGGAAAAGGGGGGCAATTCGGCAATGCGTTGAGCAACTCCGATGGTAAAGGGATTGGTAATGGCTGCCGAAAAGCCGATGTTGGTCGCCAAGATACTCATCCCCAAACCGACCAGCGAATCCCAACCCAAAAGATAGGAGAGGGCTAACATCAAGGGCACCAACGGCACAACCTCCTCAAAAATCCCAAAAAAAGCCCCCAAACCCATAAAGAACAAGGAGATCAAAGCCAAAAGCAGATACTTGCGGTGCTGAAAGCGCCCGATCAGCCGCCCTAAGCCGGCTTGGAGGACACCGCACCGATCTAATACGGCAAAGCCACTGCCCACCATCAGGATAAAGAGGAGGATCACGATCAGGGTCAAGCGATCGGGACCGCTCAGGACCTCTAGCGGAGCGACAAACCAGCGCCAAAACGGATAGTCGGGTCGCTCGATCGGCTGATAGGATTGGGGGTCGATCATTTGGCGTCCTTCGATGAGAGTCCGTTGGTATTCTCCGGCGGGCAAAACAAGGGTTAGGACGCCACCAATCAGCATCATGACCAACAGAATTAGAGCCGATTGGATAAAAGCGCGGCGGCTGATTTGAGCGCCTGCTTTTTCGTTCATATCTCTCCTCCTTCTAAATTTTGAACTACCTACCTTCCCTAATTTGATCACGATTTGGGCGGGATCAGTCCCTTCCTCATCTCAGGAAAGTCGGCTGAAACCGGCTTTTGGACAGCCCGCAGGGCTTTTTGGTCATCAGGCAGGGCTTCAGCCCGCCAAAATAGATATGCGTGGGCAGTTGAAAAAATTGACCAAAACTAAGCTGAAGAAACCAGTTGCGTCCTTATCACAACACGTTCTTGAGCGAGTCTTTCAAGCTCATTTGGCAAAGGAGAACCATCCTCGGCAAGCTTCACATTCAAAAAGCGAGCGTACTGCGGATATGCTCGAAGCAACGGATCAAAGTGTTCCATAACGGGAGCAGCATCCTCGCAGATTTGCAGGTGGGCTGGGCGGTATTGACCTTCCAAAAGCACATTGGCGGCAGTTGAATTTCGGAAATTTCGCCACCACTTGCGGGTGCGCAAACTGGTGGTGACCAGAAATTCCTCCCCATTTTGCTGAAGACGAGCAAAATTTACCGGGACAGAATACTCCTTACCGCTCTTGCGCCCCTGATAAACGATCACCATGATGTTCTTACCGAGCAACCTATAGAAAGGTGACTTAAGAAATGCGACAATCAGACGGTTATACCACATCCGTTTCTCCTCTCGCAAAACGCTCAAAAAAGCGTTTCCCATCAAATCTTAGCCAGCACCTCTAAGTTTACCCATTTGTTCGTCTTTTAGCAAGAAAGAGCGGATTTTCGTAACATCGGCTTTAGCCCGTAGGTCGTTTCCACAAGCGAAAGCTTATGTTACGCCCGATAAGCTGCGCCAAACTGACGTCCGTAACATGGGCTTTAGCCCGTAGGTCGTATCCACAAGCTAAAGCTTATATTACGCTCGATAAGTAACCCGGGCTTTAGCCCGTCGGTCTCCTGCACAATTAGAAGATTATAACATTCTAAATCGATCAGGCAAGCCAATTGCCTATGCTATAATCAGCGTTCGAGGCAACAAGTATGTTGAGAAGATTTGTGACCCTGATTGGGGGTGACCCCAATAAAAAAGAACTGGAGAAATACGCGCCGCTTGTCGCTCAAATCAACGCTTTAGAAAAAGCCTTTGAGGCGCTGAGCGATGAGGCATTAGCTGCCAAAACCGTTGAGTTTCGCCGGCGGTTAAACGAGGGCGAAACGTTGGACGATCTCCTGCCCGAGGCGTTTGCTGCAGTGCGGGAAGCCAGCAAGCGCACCATCGGGTTGCGCCATTATGACGTGCAGTTGATCGGCGGCATCGTCCTGCATCAGGGTAAGATCGCCGAGATGCGCACTGGTGAAGGAAAGACTCTGGTCGCTACCTTACCGCTCTATTTGAATGCGCTGACCGGCAAAGGCGTTCATCTGGTAACCGTCAACGATTACCTTGCCCGCCGTGATGCGCGTTGGATGGCGCCAATTTATCACGCTCTGGGCATCTCGGTGGGTGTCCTCCAAATGGCAGCCCGCACCGAGGACGGGAAGAAGGCTTTTCTAGTCGATTTGGAGCGCCAATCCCCGCACGAGGATCAGCATCAACTGCGCATGGTGCCGCGCGCCGAAGCCTACGCCGCCGATATCGTCTACGGCACGAACAGCGAGTTCGGTTTCGATTACCTGCGCGACAACATGGCTTGGCGGCTGGAAGACCGTGTCCAGCGTGGGCATTATTATGCCATTGTGGACGAAGTGGATAACATCCTGATCGATGAGGCACGCACGCCTTTGATTATCTCCGGTCCGGCCTCCGAAGACGTGGAATGGTACACCCGCATGGCTCAGGTGGTGCGTGCCCTGCGCCCTGAAGATTACGAAGTCAACGAGCGTGATCGCAACGTTTCCCTAACCGAAATCGGCGAAGCGCACGTCGAAGAGCTATTGGGCATGCCTCTGCGCGATCCCGACCGTCCCGAAGACCTCACGCCCGAACAAGCCCGCCTGTTAGGTTATCTGGAACAAGCCTTGCGCGCTCAATTCCTCTTCCACCGCAACAAGGACTATTTGGTGCAAGGCGGAAAGGTGATCATTATTGACGAATTCACCGGGCGCCTGATGCCCGGCCGACGTTGGTCAGATGGACTGCACCAAGCCGTGGAAGCCAAAGAAGGCGTGCGCGTGCAGCCGGAAAACGTCACTTATGCCACCATCACCATCCAAAATTACTTCCGCATGTATGAAAAGCTGGCTGGGATGAGCGGCACCGCCGTCACCGAAGCCGAAGAGTTTGACAAGATTTATAAACTGGGCGTGCTTGCCATCCCCACTAACCTCGAATATCACGCCATGCAACCCGAATCGGGCTTGGTGGAGCTGGAAGCCAAAGACGAATTGGGCTATAAATACCGCTACTACGCCCGTAAAGACGACCCCGAAAAGAAACCCGTCTATTGGAAGCGCAAGGACTACCCGGATGTCGTCTATCGCACCCAAGAAGCTAAGCTGCGTGCCATTATGCAGGAGATTGTGCAAAATCACGCCCGCGGGCGGCCGCTGCTGGTCGGAACGACCTCGGTTGAGATGTCCGAACGCCTCTCGGCGCGCTTGCGCGCCGAGCCTTTGCGCCGCCTTGCCCAAGTGCTTCTGTTGCGCAAGGCATGGTTTGAAAAGAACCACCGTGAAGAAGACGGGCGTCAAATTCCGGAGTTGCTGTTCCTCAACGAACCGCTTGAAAAGCTAGACTTAACCCAAATGCGCAAACTTGCCCGCGAGTTAGACCTGCCCTTCAACCCCGAAGAGCCCAGCAATCTCTTGCGCCTGCGCCAGCTTTTATACCTTGACGAGCAAGATGAGAAACGCTTGCTCGCCATCCTACAAGGTGGCATTCCCCATCAGGTGCTGAACGCCCGCAAGCACACCGAAGAGAGTCAGATCATCGCCGGGGCGGGCGCTTTTGGGGCTGTGACCATCGCCACCAATATGGCTGGGCGCGGCGTTGACATTAAGTTGGGCGGCGAACTCAAAGAGGAAACCATTTCTGCGGTGCACCGCGTCTTGCGGCGGGCAGGTTACGCTGACCCGTTTGAGATGTCGCTGCAACAACGGCGCGAAGCCTTGCTCAAGCTCGATCCGAGTGAATACGGCATCTATGACGCTCAAGTGAACGACTTCCTGCGTTACATGGAAGAAATGGAGAAAGTGCGCGCCTTAGGTGGCTTACATGTCATCGGCTCAGAACGGCACGAAGCGCGGCGCATTGACAACCAATTGCGCGGTCGCGCTGCCCGCCAAGGCGATCCGGGCTCGTCGCGCTTTTACCTTTCGATGGAAGACGAGTTGTTGCGTCTGTTTGGCGGCGAACAAGCCGATGCCCTGATGCAGCGCTTCAAGATGGACGATGCCCTGCCGCTAGAGATGAATCTGGTCAGCCGCCTGATCGAACAATCCCAAACCCGTGTCGAAGGCGCCAACTTTGATATCCGTAAGCACCTGCTTGAATACGATGACGTCTTGAACAGTCAACGCTTAACCATCTACAAACAACGCGACCGTATTTTCACCAAAGAAGACCTGCATGATGACGTCACCGAAATGCTTCAGACGGAAATCTCACGCCGCGTTCCCGAAGCCTTGCGTCAGGAGGAAGGTCCTTGGCGATTGCTCTCTTGGCTGGATCAGGTTCAGCCGCCCTTCCCGATCAACCAGCACATCTTTCCCTCTTACACATTGAAAATCGTCTCAGAAGCATTGATCGAAAGCCACGCCGCAAACCTGAACGGGAGAATTGCTCTCCCCGTTTCCAACCTCAAGCCAGCCTTATTAGCCATCGCCCGCCAAGCCTTGCAGGCGGAAGATGAGCACATTCGCCGGGTAGTTTCGGAAATCTTCGAACAAGCGCGCCGGCGGTATGAGAGCCAACTCGAAGAACGTTTTGAAGCCGTTGAAACCTTCCTCAGCGGTCTTGAAGAAGACACCGCCGAAGAGGAGGTTGCCCAAAGCCCGCGGCAACTTGTCGAGGAGCTAAACAGCGTTGCCCGTCTCCCAATTAAGCTTTCCAACGAACAACTCCGCTTATTGAGGGAAGACCCGCAAGAACTTGAGCAGACGATTAAGGCTCAAGTTCAAGATACCCTCTGGAATCAGAGTATCGTGCGCTTGAGCGGCGCCATCGCCCGCCGCCTGCAAGACGAGAGCGCGCTCAAGAGTCATCTCGCAACAGCACAGTCCTGGGATGAACTCGAAGAACGGCTCTTTGATTTCATTGAACAAATCCTTGCCAATCGCCACCAGCAATGGCTCGGCAAAGAAGAGAACGGCGCGCAAGGTGCCATCGCTCGCGATATCGATGCTTTTCTGGCGAAAGCAGAAGGCTTTCTTGATCCTGCTGCAAGTATCCCCTTGCTGATCCTGATGGCGCAAAGCCAACAAACGGTTTTCGATAAGCGCACGCATCGCCGCGTTCAGGTCGTGACGCCGCGCTTAAATTATGTTTACCTGGCAGCTCGCTATTTAGAGGATCGCTCTGCGCAAGAGGTAGCTCAGGACGTTTTAGCGCATTTGGAAGCTGCCCAAAAAGCCCATCGGATGGTCTTGGGCGTGGAAGAATTGCAAAAGATTGCACAGAACCGTCTTGAGGAGCTTGACCCTGCCACCCAGGAAGCGATCCGCAAGGCGATTGGAGAAGAGGCTTTTACAGAATCGCTCAACACACCCTTAAAGCAGCTTGCTCGAGAGACCCAAGAAAAGATCGTCTCTGAGTTGGGGCGGCGTGCTCTAACGGTCATTTACCGCCAGTTGCTGCTGGGCGTCATCTCGGAATTGTGGGTGGACTACCTCACCCAGATGGAAGCCTTGCGCGTTTCGATCGGGCTGGAGGCTTACGCACAACGCGATCCGCTGGTGCAATATAAATCGCGTGCTTCTGCCCTGTTCCAAGAGTTGATCCAAAACATGCGCTTGGGCGTGATCTCGCGCATGTTCACCTACCGCCCACGTCAGATTAGCGTGGTGCAAGCCGTGGAACGCAACTCTGCCCCCGAAGAGCCAGAAGTTCTGGAAGCACCTAGCGAGAGCAAAGACAGAGCCAGCCAACCTTCGACCGCCGTTCAGGAGAAACCAACCCAAGAAAAAACCAGCCCTAGCTCAAAGAAAAAGCGGCGGCGACATCGCTAACCGCCAAGCAGCTTGGTTTCCCATTCGCTAACCGAAGCGCGGATCAGGGCGCGGATTTCAGCATCGGGAACTTCATCTACGGTGGCATACTGATTCAAGCCAATCAGGACTACCATGCCTTTGTTAGGCAGCTCCAGCAAGCGAATGCCACGCCCGTGCCACCCTCTTTCCTGTAGCTTTCGCTGCAGGATTTCATCGACCTGCATGGCAATACTTCTCGGAGGTTCAGGCGCATTTGCCTTGGGCTGCAAGGCCTGGGCAAGCCAATCAGCAACTCCCTTTTTGACCGGCATATCCGCTGAAGGTGAAGTTAGGGCATCGGAAAACTCAGCAAATCTCGTCGCTTCCGATTGGAGGGCAACTTCGCGAACTTGTGGGGCAGGTATAGAGGTGACCTGGGGTGGCTGATCGACATGATTAAGCTCGGCCGCTTCCCCTGCCACAACGGGTTGCAGACCTAGCCACTTACCTAGCGCATGATAGAGCAACAAAAGCCACTGGCGCTCCTCTTCCTTGAGCAAATGGGGCGACTGGACGACCCTCTCGTCAAGTTGGAGGAGCATTTGTTGAAACCGTCGGTCGGTATAGAAACTGATCCGTCGATCCAAGCCTTCTCGTTTGGCTTGAGGTGGAAAATCAGCGCTTTTTCCTCCCAACACGGTTGCCAGCAGAAATCCGATCAGAACCGCCACGGCTACTAAAATCGCCGCCAACGCCACTAAGATTGAAATATCCATCAAATCCTCTCCTCCCATTATAGCGGATAGGATCGAATTCGACTCTTACAGTTTTGTTGGGAAAGCCTTCAGCCTTTGCTGCTTGTGCTCAGAGGCATTGATCGTTATTCCATTACTGGATCAAATAGCGAACCAAAAGAAGCCTGACCATCAGAAAAGACGACAGAGTAATAAAGAAGCCAAAAAGCACATAGACAAAGGTTCTAATGGCAGGAGTTTTCCGATTCAGCTATCCCGAATCGCCTCTTGTAGAGCGCGCTCGAGAGCTTCATCGGCGCCGGGCAAGAGTTCAACGGGCTTTGCTTGGGCTAAAATCTCCAGCACTTTCTCATGGGCAACCTGATCAACCGTTTTCCCGCCAGCCTGCAGCCATTCGTCAACCGTCTGCCGTTTGAACAAGACCGGGAAAAACAACTCTTTGCGGAAATAGCGGCTGGTGTGGGGGTGCCCCAAGAAGCTGCCGCCATGACCGACCTGACGGATCACTTCAACCGCTAAGGTGTCCTCGTTGACCTCAAAGCCTTGTAAGATGCGCTTGATGTGGCGGATGATCTCATCGCAGATCATGGCCATCTCTGGCGATCCATATTGTCCGAAACACAAGGTGCCGTTTGCCTGACACAGCGTCATCCCGGCCAAGCTGACCAAAAGCAGAGTCAGCGTGGCTTCTGCAGCCGCTTCGGCATCGGGCAATTTTGCTTCCACACCGCCACCCAAGCCATAAATCGGGATGCCATAGCGTTTGGCAAGTTGCACCATAGCCACTTTGCCCAAATCTTGTTCGGGGCTTCCGTAGGTCACTTGGGTGGTGCGCATGTCAAAGACATCGGTATCTGGCTTCAAAACCACTTTGGCGCCGGGTTGAATCAATTGGGTTAACACCACCCCAAACAGGACTTCAGCATTGGTCAAGACCACCGTGCCGGCGACGGTGGCTGGACCGGTGGCGGCCATCAAGGGACCCGGAGAATACAGGATCGGGATTCCGGCTTGAACAGCGTCAATCAAGCCTTCGTTCATCACGGCGATTTTCAGCGGCGTGACGGGAGTCACAATCCCTAAAGCAGAAGGTTTTTCGCGCAGGGCGCTTTCTCCGCCGCTGGCTGCTGCAACCATTGCCAACAATTTTTGGGTAAAGGGACGCTCTAGGATGTTAATCACCGTCGGCTTGGTGGTGTTGCGCAGGATGGCATCGAAATCGTGGAAAAAGATGGTCGAGGTGGGCATGTCGCCGGACATGCACAGGGTCTGGACGAAATCGATATTCTCCAGCGCCTGGCCAACGCGGGTGTTGTTAATCATATCTTGCTTGGTCGGTTGGCGCGGGCGACGAGCTTCGTAATCCCAAAAAAGCGGCTCGGAGGTGCCGCCCATCCCGTAATAAACCCGCCCCAGCTCGACTTGCAAGTCCATGGCAGGGTCATTCCGCCCATGCAGGATAAAGGATTTCGGCGCCTGCGCGATCGCCCACTCCACCATTTCGGGTGGGATGTGAATTGTGCGTGCTTCCCGATCAACCTTCGCGCCTCCCTTTTCAAAGATGTCTAGAAACAAATCCGACTCACTCAAGATGCCCGGCTCCATCAGAAGGTCTAGAGAAGCCTGATAGATGTGGTCGAGTTGATTTTCCGAGAGAAGGGATAAATTGCCGGCTTTAGCTCCTGTTTTCATGTTTAGCTCCTATCCAAATGGCATGTTCAATCGTTTGCTTTGGGTGGTGGCGCGATGGAAGCGCGGCGAACCAGCTCGAAGCTAATTTTGCGCAGGTAAGGTTGCGCCAATCCTTCGTCTTGCCCATTGATGCGTCGCAGCAACAAGTCCACACAAGCCTGAGCGAGGTGGGTATGGCTGGTTGCCACAGCGCTGATCGGGGGTTGAGAAAAAGAAAACCAGTCTAAATCATCAAAGCAAATCAGGGAAATGTCACGCGGAATTTCGATCCGCTGTGTCCGCAGAGTCTTAATCACGCCGGGCATGATTGCGTTGCTGGCGACAAAGAGAGCGGTCGGGCGCGGTTGCAACCGTAACAGTTCCTCAGCCGCCTTTGCTCCCCACTCGCTGCGCAATGCACCTAACCTGACGCAGCCTTCATCGGTTTGAAGACCAGCCTCCTGCATCGCCTGCAAGAAGCCTTGCCAGCGGTCGTAATTACTGCTATAACCGACATCACCGCCGATGTAGCCAATGCGTTTGTGACCAGCTTTGAGCAATTCTTGGGTGGCTGCCTTTGCGCCTTTGAAATCCTCAAACACAATGGCATCCAAACGTGCCCCCTTAAGTTGTCGCACAATACAAACGGTTGGAATCCCCTGGGAATAGAGGTGATCCAAAAGCGCTTCATCCGGAGCGGTGGGCACCCAAATTAATCCATCCACATCATGTCCGATGAGCTTCTGCAGGGCAGTGCGTTCAACTTCTACCTCATCGCGGGTCGAAGACAGCAACAATTGAAAGCCGGCTTGGTTAAGCAGCAAGCTGATGTGATCGGCTAAGGCGGTGTAATAAGCGTTCAATAAATTGGGAATGATCAAGCCAATCGTGCGGCTATAGCGTTGACGTAGCGCCTTTGCCCGCAAATTGGGCTGATAATTCAATTGATGCACCGCTTCCAAGACGCGCTGGCGGCTCTCCTCGGACACATAGCCCGTGTTGTTTAAAACCCGCGAGACCGTGGCGATTGAGGTATGGGCAACTTTAGCAACCTCGCGCAGTCCAACGCGTTTGCGGATGTTGGGCGTTGACCCATTTTCTTGATTCAATTTCCCTTCCTCTCCTCTAAAGGAGTCGCCTCAGTGAAGGCTTTGCCGTCCGATAACGAAGGCGGCATTTCTTTCAATTTCCGAGCAATCCAGGCGACGCGTTCAATCGAGTTATGACGCATGAACAGATCGACAACACCGAGCAAAATCGGTCGGTCAATGATCTTCAAAAGACTCTCAATGTTATGCTCAAACTCTTCTTGAGGCGTTTGCTCTTCCAACCAAGTCGAAGGGATGGCACCCCAGATCAAGGGTCCTTTTTGGAATGCCTGCCAAGCCTCTTCAAACGGACAACTGGTCAACGGTTGTTGCGAAAAGGACTCACAGACATCCAATCCGCTCTCTGGAAGAAGCGATAGTAAGGTACGCATATCCCCGTCAGTATGGCTGCCGACTTTCTTTCCCTGACGGTGTAGAATTTCGGTATATTTCTGATAAGCCTCTAGACAGTACTTACGAAAGAGCGGCGGGCTGGTCATCATGCCATGCAGATTATCGGGGAATTCGACATAGGCTGTTCCTGCTGGATCGCCAGCCCCTAATGGGCTCAAGCGAGGCAGAACATCCAGTAATTGCTCGTCTAATAAGTGCAGTAGACGTTCGACTCGCTGACGTTCATAATGCAAGCTTTTGAAGAGATTGACCTCCCCCAGATATTCCAATAACAGTTGCTGAAAAGGAATGCGCTGTAAAAGCGGCACTACCAAACCATTGCCGCCAATTTGTTCCTGCCAGCTTTGCACGACATCGAACAAGGGCACAAATTCCATGCGCTCAAGGATGAATTCGGCAATGGCATAGTCCTCGGCTTGGGAGATCAGATGTTTTTGGAGGTATGGGTCTAGGCCGCTGAGGACATGCTCCTCAAGCAATCCATGCCTCAGATGCAAGCTGCCTTGAGGGGTGATCAGATCGGTCTCGGTAACGCCGGCCTGGGTAGTCGAAACGATGTCCCAAAAACTGGGAAAGTTCTCGATAACCGGTTCGTACTCGTGATAAAACTCTTTCCCTTCAAAGCGAGCGCGCACTTCCACGCCGCGCAGGCGAAAGGCATAGGCATTGACAAATTTCAGTCTGCCGACTCCGACTTCCTGATGAAGGCGGTCTAAGTCCCAATCCGCCATGTGCGGGGGTAGGGTTTGCGTACGCTGATGGCTGCGGTGCCATGCCTCTAGGCGAGTAATGAAAGGCAAGCGCGGTGGCATCTGCCCTTGCAAGACCATCCATGCCAGTTCACGTTGGCTGTATTCGGATTGATTCACTTGACCGCTCCGCCGGTCAAACCGCGAATGAAATAGCGTTGACCAAAAAGATAGACAACAACAATCGGTATGGTTGCGATTAGCAATCCTGCCATTGTGGCTGGAATATCGACGTAGTTGCGCGAACGCAAAGCTGCAATGCCCACCATGAGCGTCTTCAACTCATCTTTTTGCATGAAGACCAGGGCGATCAGCAATTCATTCCAGACCCACAAAGCGTTGACCACAATTAAGGTGATCAAAGCCGGCGCCGAGAGGGGCATCATAATATTCCAGAAAACGCGTAGGCTGGAACAGCCATCGATGCGCGCTGCCTCGATAATCTCGCGCGGGATAGTACGGAAGAAATTGGTCATTAGGTAGATCGAGAAGGGCAAAAGCAAGCCCGTGTAGATTAAGATCGTGCCGTGGTAGGTGTTGACTAACTTCCAGCGCACCATGGCAACGAACAAGGGGACGATCATCACCACCGGGGGGACAACCATGAGGGATAAGATGATGTTAAACAGCGTGCGTTTACCGTAAAATTCCATCCTGGCAAAGGCATAAGCCGCCAAACAGGCAATAATCAAGGAGACAAACACCGATCCAACAGTCAGAATCGAGCTATTGGCAAAGCGGATAAAGAATTTTTCGCCGGCTAAGGCCGTGTTGAAATTCGCCAGATAAAGCGACTGAGGCAACCCCCATTTATCCTCGATATACTCAAAGCGAGTCTTGAAAGCTGAGACAATCATAAAATAAACCGGGAAAAGCGATAACAACGTTGCACCGATGACCAACGCTTGACGGATCGCGCTACCCACAAAGCCTAAAATGCGATCAGAGGTCTTCATGAGACTTCCTCCAAGGTCGTAGAACGCTCGCGCAGGCGTAACTCGAGGAAGATAAAGATGCCGGTAACCAACAACAGAATGACCGAGACAGCCGAGGCGATGTTCATCTGGTTATAGCGAAAGCCGGTCAAATAAATAAACAATTCTGTGACCATGGTGGCGTTGCCCGGCCCTCCTCCCGTCATCACGTACACATACCCAAAGACCCAGGACAAAATCGTGATAATTGAGACAACGGTGAAGAATTCAATGGTGGTCGCCAGTTGGGGGATGGTGATGTGCCATTGCAACCGCCACCAGTTCGCCCCATCGATCTTGGCGGCGTCAAACAACTCCTCTTCGACCGACATCAAGCGCGCCAAGAACAGCACAATGCCAAAACCCACCTCTTTCCAAACGATGACAAACATCAAGGTTGGCAAAGCCAACTTGGTGCTGCCCAGCCAATCTAAGATAAATCGCTCCAAACCGACCACTTTGAGAAAATCGTTCAACACCCCGCTTAATTGGAAGATGTAAGAAAAAATCAGCCCCACCACCGTAATCGGCAAGAGGTAAGGGAGAAAGAGCGTGGTGCGGTAAAACTGCCAGCCGCGAATGCGATCAAAGAGAAAGATCGCCAAGATCAAGGCAATGGAAACCATGATCGGGACACTGATCAACAAAGTCAGGTTATTGCGCACAGCTTGCAAGAAGACGGCGTCCTTAAAGATCGCCTGATAATTGGTCAACCCTACAAACATCATTTCGCCCTGAAAGGGCCGTTGGAAGCTCAGCATTACTAAGCGCACAACGGGAAAGGCAAAGATCAGTCCAATGACGATCAGGGCTGGAGCCAGGAACAGATAGGGTTCAATTTGGCGGAGAAGTTTATAGCGACGGCTGGTACTGAGAGACATTCGGCAACTCCGCTAAGGGGATAGAGGGGCGCAGGGCGATTACCCCTGCGCCCAAGCCGGGTTTTACACAAAAGCGCAAACCGCTATTTTGTGTACCAATTGACAAAGTTTTGCAACTGATCTGGATTCTGTTCACGCCATTTTTGGATGACTTCCTCGGTCAGTTGAGCTAACTCGGCCGGGGTTTTATCGCCGGAGAAGAGCAGTTGCGTGCCTGTAAAGTTCGCCTGCTCATCCAACATGCTGGGGATGAAGTTCTCCAAGTTCGGGCCGGCTGATTGGACAACCCAATCAAAGATCTGCTTGAGGATCGGCTGATCGATTTGAGCCGTATCAAAGCGGTCATCTGCGGGCAACACACCGGTGTACTTGAACCAGGCATTCAAGCGGTCGGGTGTATGCGTAAACATCAGAAAATCAGCCGCTTCTTGCTTGTGTTTTGACCAAGAGGTGATCCCCAAGCCTTGCGCAGTGACCACATAAGTATCTGCCAATTTTCCGGAACCGTATTTGGGCACCCGCATCACACCCATGTTATCCCAACCGATGATCTCCGCCCAGCCCTTGAGGAAAGTATCGTTGCCGAAGATCATCGCCGATTTGCCTTGCACAAACTGATCTTGACCCTGTTGGTAGTCAACCGAGTTAATATCGGCGTTCCAGCATTTGGCTTCCTTGAGCTGATGGAGGCGCTCCCACCATTCGGCATAAGCTGGGTCGGTAAATTTTGCTTCTCCAATGGAGGCCTTCATGAAATCTTTCTCGCTATCCAAGTTTTGGCGGGCAAGGATCGAGAAAAGCCAGCCGCCGAACCAGCCATCTTTGAGTCCACCCGAAATGGGGGTAACGCCAATGGCATTCAATTTGTCACAGGCTGCGATGAGCTCGTCCCAGGTGTCCGGCAGGTCGTTAAGGTCAATCCCGGCTTTTTCGAACAACCTGGGGTTATAGACCATGGGGTTGCCTGAGAGATACCAACCCATTCCCCACAGTTTGCCATCATAGGTGCGCTCAAAATTGTTGATATAGTGAGCGCGCTCCTCCGCCGGAATTAGGTCATCCAAGGGAACCAATGCCCCGCCCCAGGCGAATTCCAAAGTCCACACACCGCCCCAAAAGTATTGGATGTCGGGCCCCTGCTGTGCGGCTGCAGCCGATTGAAAGGCTGGAATCAGCGAATCGGTGGATTGCAGCACGGCTTCAATGGTGACGTTGGGATGCATTTTTTGGTATTCAGCGATGGTTTCATCCAACCATTGTTGGGCGCCGGGCGCTTCTTGCTCTCCCCACCACCAGATGACCAACTTCACCGGTTCGGCTGCAGGGGGTTGAGCAGGTGCTTCGGTTTGAGCCGCTTGCTGCGGTTGCTCTGGAACAGACGTAGAAGGCTGCGCGCAAGCAACTAACAGGCTGACCAAAGTCAGCAAGACCAAGATAAGGCGCGTTTTATTCATGACTCTCTCCTCTCTAGGGTAACAGAATGGGAAACGGGTAGGCTCATCCGACATTTACCTTGAACGGTAAACGTTTACACACTAATCTTAGCATGAAAAAGGAGGTTTGTCAAGCAAAGTGGTTAAGTCGTGTGCACTCAAAAATTGTTGGCAACATTGCTTTGTAGGACAACTCATTGAGTTGTCCTACAACTTTTGCGTGGACACGGTTAAGTACAAATGGACAATTGTAAATTCCTAGTCCGAACCCAGAATATGTTAGAATCTCTTACAAGAGATAAACTTGAAACCCAATCTTCCACATCCTCTAGAGTTTCTTACCCCTGACCAAGTGCAACTTGTTCACCAGACGGTGCTGCGCGTCTTAGCCGAAGTGGGTGTGCGGGTTGACTGGATACCCGCCTTAGAAATCTTTGCCGACAACGGCTGCAAAGTGGATTTCAAGCAGCGCTTGGTTTTTATCCCTCAGGACGTGCTTGAGCGAGCCAGAAAATCTGCCCCATCCCAATTTCACCTTCACGCTCGCAACCCTCAACAGACCATTGCTGTCACCCTAGAAGATGTTTACACGATAGCCGGCTCCTCGGCGCTGAATGTCTTGGATTTAGACGGCAATCACCGCCCGGCAACCTTGCAAGACCTGCGTGATTTTACCCGGCTGATCGACGCGCTCGAACTTGCCGACATCATGCACGCCATGGTTATCCCGCAAGACATCCCTCAGGCAGGTTTTGATCGCATCTTGTTGGGTACCATCCTCGAAAACAGCAGCAAACATTACTACTCGCAAGGCGAAGGTGAACAAAGTGTGCATGATCAGGTACAAATGGCAAGCGTTATCCAGGGAAGCATCGAAGCTGTGCGCCAAGCGCCCATTTTCAGTATGGTCACCTGTCTCACCTCGCCGCTTATTCACCCCGCCGAACGCCTGCAAGAGATGATAGCTTGCGCCGAATACGGCATTCCGCTCTGGCTAGAAGCCACGAACATGATGGGTGCCACTGCCCCGATCACCGTGGCTGGCGCCTTAGTTGAACACACCGCTAACATCCTAGCCGCATTGGCTTTTGTGCAACTTCTGCGCCCCGGACATCCTTGTATCATCGGAGTTGCCTCTGGCGGTCTAAACATGCGCACGGGAACTTATGTCGGCGCCTCGCCGGAAGCCTCGCTTCTGCATGTCGCCAGCGTGCAAATGGCGCGCTATTACGGTTTGCCCTTCGAGGGCAGCTCGGGTTTGGATGCGTGCTTGCCCGATGCCCAAGCTGCCTATGAGCGCGCCTTGCAAGATATTCCCTATGCTTTGGCGGGCATGAATTTCATCCATCTGGCTTTCGGGATGATGAATCAGTTGCTCACCTCTAGCTATGAACAAGCCGTCATTGACCATGAAATTCTCGCTGCAGCCTACCGCCTAGCAGAGGGTTTTGAGGTTAACGAAGAGACGTTAGCCTTTGAGCAGCTTCGGCAAGCTGGGCCTGGCGGACAATTCCTAACCCATCCCTATACCCTGCGCCGCTTCAAAGAGCATCAATGGCAGCCTCGCTTAACCAGCCGCTTGGAATGGACGCAATTCCAACGTCAACTAGGCGGAGCGGACATGCGCCGGCGCGCCAACCAACTTGCCCGCCAACTCCTCGCTTCCCATCAACCCCTCCCTCTCGAAGAGAAGCAAGCCCAGGAATTGCAACGCATGGCGCAGGCATTTCAAAAAGCCGCAGTGCAAAATTATTCCGCTTCCACGTGAACAATAAATTGGGTTTGCAGGCTTTGCCCTCCCTCCAGTGAACGGGCTAAGCCCGCCTCAACCGCCTGAGCCAGCGGATATGGAGCACTGGTCGGCTCTAACCCGACACCATAGACGCCTGTTAGTGGAGGAAGTTCGGCGCCGCCGTAGGGCATCCAGAACATCACATACGGAAAAATTTCCCGATCCCATTCCACGCCAAAAGACAATCGCAAACGCGGATTGTGCACGCAATATTCGCCGCGGCTCAACTCCCACAACATGGCATCATCGTGACTATGGGCTTGGGGACCGGGAATGTGGCGCAAATCAATCGCTGAGCCATCTCGTCCGATGGCAAAGGGCCATCGGGCATCTTGACCTTCGGCAAGACGTGCTGTCTCGGGTTCATAAAGGACGGGAGGGGTGGTGATCCGTCTAGCCGGCAGATCGATACGGCAGCCATCTTCGATGAAATTTCCACCCAAGACCAGGTGCTGGCACCAAACGAAATCCCATGCCTGTTGATCCAGATTGGTTACCCGTTCAGTGACGGCGAAGCGGCTTTCTCCGTCCTTCAGGAGAATTTCACGTTCAAGGCGAAAGGGGAACAACTGACAATCCACCCAGAGACGCACGCGCATCTCATCCTCGTTGGCAATCAGCACCTCATCCTGCCAGGACAGTAAGGCCGCTTCGCCATGGAAGGGAATCCGCTTTCCACGATACTCGCAGGGATCGTTAATGTTCGGGAATAGCACCTGCCAACCGCCTTCGTAATTCTCTAAAAAATCTGTTGGCGGTTGAGGCGAAGGGGGCTTTAGCCCCCAAGGGGTGTGCATCAAGAACTGGACGGCGCTAGGCAGATAGCTGAGTTCGTAGATGTCCGCCCCTTTCTGCGGCAAGACCACGATCTGCAGGCAGCGGTTCTCTAGCTTTAGAGCACGGTGACCGTTTCGAGTGGTAATTTCAAACATCTTCGAGCGCTAGAACGTAATCGTCAAACCGCCGTCAACTGTGATCACCTGCCCGGTGATGTACGAAGCATCGGGTCCGGCAAGGAAGAAAAATACGCCAGCTAGTTCCTCGGGCATGCCCGCTCGCCGCAAGGGTAGGTGATGACCTTCGACGTAATTTTTCTTGAACCACTCCGAGTCTAACTCGTTGACGCCATCCACTACGCTCATCGCCGTGCGCACAAACCCCGGCGCAATGGCGTTGACCAGAATGTTCTTATCTGCCAGTTCTAAAGCTAAGCCGCGGCAGTACTGGTTGATGGCCGCTTTTGCCATCGCATACGAACTGGAACCGACTTCTGCTCGCTCGCCGTGAATCGAAGTGCAGTGGATGATGCGACCACCATCTTTCATCCACGGCACCGCCATGCGGGTCATATAGACGGCGCCGTTAATCATAATATCAAAGGCTTTGCGCCACTCTTCAAGGGGGGATTCAATGGCTTTAGCAGGGAAATACACCCCGGCAACGTTGCACAATGCATCCAACTTACCCCATTTCTCGCCGATAGCTTTGCCAATCGTCTCAGCGGTAGCTGGGTCGCTGTAATCGCCCGGCACGACCAAGTGCTCGCCCGGCGGGAATGTGGCAACCAACTCGCGCAAGGTCTGCTCACGGCGGGCAGTGACGCAAACATCCCAGCCCTCTTTGGCAAAACGTTGGGCAGTTGCTAATCCAATCCCCGAAGAGGCACCAGTTACGACAACTTTTTTCCGATCGGTCATGTTTTCCTCCAAAATATTTGTGAGTGCATTGAAAAAAACTCACTGCAGAGACAGAGAGCGCAGAGTTTTTTATTTCTCCTTATCCTCCGCGTACTTTGTGGTCAATAGACCTTTGTGCAGGGGAGTCATCTATGTCTTCGTTCCCTCAATTTAAGCGTTAGCCCTAATGTCCAAGATGATGCGTGAGCACTTCACAGCCATCTTGGGTAACTAGGACTACATCCTCCAAACGCACCCCAAGTCCCTGATCAGGCAGGTAAACGCCGGGTTCCAAGGCTAACACCATGCCCGCTTGAAGGGGCAAAGCGTTATAAGGGACAATGCGTGGTTCTTCGTGATAGGTTACACCCAATCCATGCCCGCTGTGATGCGGATAGACAGGATACCCTTGACCCTCGATATGTTGACGCAACAGAGCGTCTAAATCGCGCGCTTTCAGGCCGGGTCTAACCGCTTCGAGCCCTTTTTCCAAAGTTTCTCGGACTACCTCATAGACTTTGCGATGCTCGGGCGAGGGTTCGCCGACGAAATGCGTGGCGGCGTTATCGCCCCAATAACCATCCAAGCGGGGGACAATATCGGCAATCAAAGGATCGCCAGCTTGAAAGCGGTACTCGCCGGGCAAACCGCCGATCTCAGCCGTGCGCGATCCCCCAACCAAATCGGCAAGTACAGGCAATCGTCCGCCCACTTGATGTTCTAAGCCAGCCTTTAGCTGCCCCCAGAGTTCAATTTCACTTAAGCCCACTTGCAAAAGACGTTTGACGATCGTCTGGGCGGAATCGGCTACCGCTAAAGCGGCGCGGATCTTCTCGATCTCCGGCGGAGATTTTACAGCCCGCAACAGCGGCAGGTCATTATCCACGATGACCCATTGATCAAGCGGTAGCGTTTGCGCAAGGATCGGATAGAGCCGAGCCGACAAGAAATTTAGCTCGACCGCCACTTTGTCTTTGAAGTTCTTGAGAGGTGCAATCAGCTCGCCAAAAGCCTGCGCCTGATGGTCAAAACCTAAGACTGGCTCTTCGATGGTATAAGAAACATACTCACGGGTTTGAACGCCCAAGGCTTGGGCGGCAGGGGCTTCCATGTCAGACAACAGAAGGGTTAACTGTCCCTCCCACCAAACACCGATTGCTGCTCCTCCCTCAAACGGGCTGGGACCCGTCTGAATCGGAGGCGCATAGCCTGTCAGCCAAGTAAGGGTGGCGGGGTTGGTTAAGATCGCCGCTGGGCATCCTTTTTCTCTAAAAGTTTCTTGCAGTCGGGTGAGGGAAATTTCGTTCATGAGGGCACTCTCCTGGGAAAATGAACCACGGGAAATGGGCAAGCATTCTGTAAACGATTACAGAAATATCATAGCATAGAATTTTACAGGTGTCAATTCAAGGGAATGATTGTGTGCACTCAAAAGTTGTTGGCAACATTGCTTTATAGGACAACTCATTGAGTTGTCCTACAACTTTTGCGTGGACACGAATGATTTGGACAAACTCAGGGCTTTTCTTTTTTCACTCTCTTGATCCCTTTCTTGCGAGTTCGTTCCCTGTCGAGTTTGCCTTCCCAAAGAGGGTCTAATATCACCTTCGTCCGACTGTCATGAAATGAGGAAGAGATTTATCCCGCCCGAATTTGAGCCAGATTGAGGGAGGGTAAACAGCTACAAACAAATATTGCTTGCTACCTGTGACAAAGGGCTGGAGAAGAGGTTTTTGTGAATTAAGAAAAAGATCATTTGCGAAATCACCCCAAATTAACACTTTGTGAAATTTGACACCATGCCCACTCTGTGATAAACTTACCACTTAGGTCAACAATTTACTCCCCCTAGCCAAAGGACTCTGGAGATGGTCGAATACTTGCCCTTAGCCGTTCTCATAATCCTCTCAACTCTCGTGGCCGCCATTGCCATTGCGCTTGGACACCTTTTTGGTCCCCATCGTCCGACCGAAAGAAAATCTTTACCCTATGAATCGGGGATGACTCCCTTCGGTCCGGGCACGCGCCGCATGCCGGTGCGCTTTTATTTGGTGGCTGTATTGTTCATTCTATTTGATATTGAGGTTGTTTTCTTTGTGCCGTGGGCAGTTGTCTACCGCAAACTGGGGTTGTTTGGCTTTGTGGAGATGCTGATTTTTGCCGGTATTTTGGAGATTGCTTTTGTGTATGCGTGGAAGAAAGGAGCGTTAGAATGGGAGTAGAACAAAAACTTGGCAACATGGGGATCGTCACCGCCAAGCTGGAAGACGTTGTCAATTGGGCGCGCACCAAAGCCATGTGGCCGATGCTTTTCGGTTTGGCTTGCTGCGCCATTGAAATGATGGCTGCTCAAGCAGCCAATTACGACATGAGCCGTTTTGGGATGGAACTGATGCGCGCCAGCCCGCGCCAGTCA
The DNA here is from genome assembly GCA_937928795.1 of uncultured Anaerolineales bacterium. Taxonomy (GTDB): domain Bacteria; phylum Chloroflexota; class Anaerolineae; order Anaerolineales; family UBA4823; genus NAK19. Next base: position 15,091 of record CALFWB010000122.1, on the reverse strand, counting down.
GACCTGATGATCGTTGCCGGCCGCGTGAGCCGCAAGATGGCCCCCGTCTTGCGCCGCTTGTACGATCAAATGCCTGACCCCAAATGGGTGATCGCCATGGGCGATTGCTCCTCCTGCGGCGGCGTATTCAATAACTACGCCATTGTCCCAGGCGTAGATGAAGTTGTGCCGGTGGATGTCTATGTGGCTGGCTGTCCGCCGCGCCCCGAAGGTTTGATCCACGGCATTCTCACCTTGCACGAAAAGGTGCGCAATCAAAAACTGCGCGATTGGGCATAAAAACGCGGAGCGCTGCCATGGGCGAACATATAGACAAAACCGTTAAGGCTTTAGTCGAGCGATTTGATGCGAGCATCGAGGAATTCCGCGGGGAGGTGAGTGTCTTCTTGCAACCCGATCAGATTGTCGCTGCCTGCACGCTGCTGCGTGATGAGTTCGATTTTGAGATGCTGGAAGACGAAACGGCAGTGGATTACTGGCCAGAAGAGACCCCCCGTTTCCACGTCATTTATCACTTGTATTCTTATAAACACAACGAGCGCATCCGCCTGCGTGTCCCTTTGAACGGCAACAACCCTTCCTTGCCCACCATCGAGGGTGTCTACCCGAATGCCAATTGGTACGAACGGGAAGTCTATGACATGTTTGGAATCAACTACGAAGGTCATTCCGACCTACGGCGCATCTTGATGCCGCACGATTGGGAAGGACATCCCTTGCGCAAGGATTATCCGCTAGGGCATGAAGAAATCATGTTCACCTTTAATTTTGACGAGATTAACGCGCGCAAACGCTACGCCAAGGAATAGATATAGGTAGGGAAGAAAGATGCCTGAGATCAACACCCATATAGACGAAAGTATGCTCGATGGCATTACCCGACTGGTGACAGAAGATGCCATCGAGGGCAAAACTATGTTGCTGAACATGGGCCCGCAGCACCCCAGCACGCATGGCGTGCTCAGGCTGCTGTTGGAGTTGGATGGTGAGTTTGTGGTCAATGTGATTCCCGACATCGGCTTTTTGCACACCGGTGTCGAAAAGCACATGGAATACAAAACCTTCGAAAAGGCGGTGGTGATGACCGACCGCCTAGATTACTTGAACAACATCGGCAACAACCTGGTCTACTGTTTAGCCGTCGAAAAGCTGGTAGACTTGGATGTGCCGCCGCGGGCGCAGGCAATTCGCGTGATTCTCACCGAACTGCAACGCATTTCCTCGCATTTGGTGTGGTTGGGCACGCACGCTCTGGATTTGGCTGCCATGTCGGTGTTTCTCTATTGCTTCCGCGAACGCGAGATGATTTTGGATATTATGGAAATGTGCAGCGGGCAGCGCATGATGACCAGCTATTTCCGCCCCGGTGGGCTATGGCGCGATGTGCCGATCGAGTTTGAAGATGCCGTGCGCCAATTCCTGCGCATTTTCCCCGCCCGCATTGACGAATATGAAGCTTTATTGACCAAAAACCCGCTCTTCTTGGAGCGCACCCAACATGTCGGCGTTTTGAAAGCCGAAGATGCCATCCGCTGGGGCGTGACCGGCCCCAGCCTGCGCGCTAGCGGTGTTGCCCACGATCTGCGCAAAGTGCGCCCCTATTCGGGATACGAGCAATATGACTTCGATATCCCTACCCATACCGATGGCGACACCTACGCCCGCTATCTGGTGCGCATGGAAGAGATGCGCCAATCGCTGCGTATCGTCCAACAGGCTTTGGATAAACTGCCCTACGGGCCAACCCGCTCCAACAACCGCAAGTTTGTTCCACCGCCGCGCTCCGAATTGGGGCATAGCATGGAAGCCGTCATCCACCATTTCAAGCTCTTCACCGAGGGCTTCCCAGCCCCAAAGGGCGCTGTGTATGTGGCTGTTGAATCGCCGCGCGGCGAACTGGGCGTCTATCTGGAAGGCGATGGGGGTCCCAAGCCCTATCGCATTCACTGGCGCACCCCCTCCTTTGCCAACCTGCAGGTGCTGAAGCTGCTCGCCAAAGGGCATCTGGTTGCCGACCTCGTTGCCCTGATCGGCACCATTGACATCGTTTTAGGAGATATTGACCGGTGAACCACCTGTTAGAAAAATACGCCACCGAAATTGAAACAACCTTAGCCAAATATCCTCCCGATCAAAAGCGCGCTGCAGCCATGCCCTTGCTCTATCTCGCTCAGCGCGAATATGGCTACGTAACCAAACAAGCCCTGCGGGAGATCAGTGAAATTCTCGATGTCCCGCCTACCGAAATCGGTCAGTTGGTCGGTTTTTACACCTTGTACTACGATGAACCGGGTGGCAAATATCGCCTTCAGGTCTGCACCGACTTGCCGTGTGCCCTGCGCGGCGCCGAAGAATTTCTGGAGCAGTTATGCGAAAACTTGGGCATCCAAGTCGGAGAGACCACACCCGATGGCTTGATCACGGTCGAAAAGGTCATGTGCCTGGCTGGTTGCGATCGCGCCCCCCTCTTTCAAGTTCAAACCGCTGAGGGCATCACCTATCATGAAAACCAGAGCGTGGAAAGCGCCATGAAACTTATTCGAACTTGGCAGAGTAACCCATGAAAAGACCCTATCTCCTCCTCCGACACCGCGATATTCCCGATTTGAATGACCTAACGGTTTACCGCCAACACGGCGGCTTTGAAGCCTTCCGCAAGGCTGTGACCACAATGCAACCTCAAGAAGTGGTTGAGATCGTTAAAGCTTCTGGCTTGCGTGGTCGCGGCGGAGCTGGCTTCCCCACCGGCTTGAAATGGTCGTTTATCGACCAAAAAAACTGGCCGCACTACGTTGTTGCCAACGCTGACGAATCGGAACCCGGCACCTTCAAAGACCGCGAGATTATGGAAGGCAACCCCTTCCAATTCCTAGAAGGGCTGATGATTGCAGCGTATGCCGTGCAAGCCAATGTGGCATATGTATATGTACGGGGTGAATTCTGGCACTTAGCCCATCAACTCGATCGTCGCATTCAACAATTGCATAACGCCGGCTTCTTAGGCGATCGCCTGTTCGGCACGGATTATTCCTTGCGCATCTACACCCATCTCGGCGCAGGTGCCTACATCTGTGGCGAAGAAACTGCTTTGCTTGAGTCACTGGAAGGAAAGCTCGGACAGCCGCGCTTGCGCCCGCCTTTCCCGCCTGCGGTTGGGCTTTTCGGCAAACCGACCATTGTCAACAATGTCGAAACCCTGGCTAATGTGCCGCTCATCATCGAACACGGCGCCGAGTGGTATCGCTCCTTTGGCACCGAGAAGAGCCCTGGGGTGAAGATTTTCTGCCTTTCGGGGCGCGTCAACCGTCCGGGCAATTACGAGTTGCCCTTAGGGACGACCTTCCGCGAGTTGATCTTTGAGCACGGCAAGGGCATACCCGATGGCAAGCAGATTAAGGCAATTATGGCCGCCGGCGCTTCCTCGGCGCTGATCGTCGCCGATGATCGCGCTTTGGATACTCCCATGGACTATGAGAGCGTGCCCGCTTTAGGTGCGCAGCTTGGCTCCGCCTCGGTGATTGTGATTGATGAAACGGTGAGCATGGATTGGCTCATCCGCAAGACCGTTCACTTTTTCCAACACGAATCCTGCGGCAAATGCACCCCTTGCCGTGAAGGCACCTATTGGATGAAACATCTTGTTGATCGCATTCATCATGGCGAGGCAAGCCAAAACGATGTCGAACTACTCTATGATGTTGCCAGCCAGATGCGCGGCAAGTGTCTCTGCGCGCTGGGAGAGTTCTCCATTGAAGCCGTCTTATCGGCAATTGAACGCTTCCCGCAAGACTTTGCGGCTCGCGTTGCCCAACAGGAGCCTGCTCTATGACCAAGATGATCACTCTGACGATTGACGGCATTCAGGTCACCGTCCCAGAAGGCACGAACATTGTCGATGCAGCCAAAAAAGCCGGCATTGATGTGCCTGTTTTTTGCTATCACCCCAAAATGCACCCAGTCGGCATGTGCCGCATGTGCTTGGTGGAGGTTGGGCGACCGGTAATGGACCGCGCCACCGGGGAGTTTGTGCGCAACGAAGATGGTTCACTCAAAATTCAATTCAACCCCAAACTCGAAACCGGCTGCACCACACCCGTCTCAGAGGGTATGGTGGTGATCAACACCTCCGACAAGGTAAAACGCGGGCGCAAAGACATTTTGGAGTTCTTGCTCACCTCTCACCCGCTGGATTGCCCGATCTGCGACAAGGGCGGCGAGTGCCCCCTGCAGAACTTAACCATGGCACACGGGCCTGGCACTTCGCGCTTCCTCTTTGATGAGAAGAAACACCTGCTCAAACATACTCCTTTGGGAGAACTCATCTATCTCGATCAAGAGCGCTGTATCCAGTGTGGGCGGTGTGTGCGCTTTCAGGAGGAATTGGTCGATGACCCGGTGATCGGTTTCTCGCAACGTGGGCGAGCGTTACAAATCGTCACCTTCTCCGAGCCGGGCTTTGACTCGATCTTTTCCGGCAACACCACCGACATCTGCCCGGTCGGAGCTTTGACCACAGCCGACTTTCGCTTTGGGGCACGCCCGTGGGAATTAAACGCAGCCGCCAGCATTTGTCAGCACTGCCCGGTCGGCTGCAACCTCACCGTTAATGTGCGCCGCGAAGCGGTGGCGGGTGGCAAGGTGGTGATTAAGCGCATCATGCCACGCCAAAACGAATGGGTGAACGAGATTTGGATTTGCGATAAAGGACGCTTTGGCTACCATTATACCGAATCGGCGGAGCGGCTTACCCAACCCCTCATGCGCAAAGAGGGGGAATTGGTGCCGGTTAGCTGGGAAGAAGCGCTCAGCGTGGTGGTTGAACGTTTTCGGCAAGCTGGTGAGGGATTGCTCAGCTTAGCCGGTGGGCGTTTATCCAATGAAGATTTGTATAACTTGCGCAAGCTGACCGAAGGCGTCGGCGGCAAGACGGCCCTCTATACCCACATGTCTGGCGGCGAAGCGGTGATCCAAGCTGGTCTTGGGCAGGAGAGCAATCTCGCCGAACTAGGGAAGGGGGATGCAATTCTGGTGATCGCCTCCGACCTTCACCAAGAAGCGCCCATTTGGTGGCTGCGCATCAAACAAGCCGCGGAACGCGGCGCAACCTTAATCGTTGCCCTCCCACGCCCAACCCGTTTAGAAAAATTTGCCCAGCACGTCCTGCGCTACCGCTACGGCGATGAAAGCGGGCTCATCTTGGCAATGCTCAACGTCCTCTCTGCCAAGCGTCCGTCTCTGCCGCAGCGTGTGAATACCCTTTGGCGGGATGATCAGGTGCAAGCCGCAGCAAAAGCCTTCGCCGAAGCACGCAACGCAGTGGTCTTCTTTGGCAATGAGGGGGTAGGGTTGCAAGCCTCCCAATCCCTTGCGCAAGCCTGCTTGAACTTGCTCCTTGTCACCGATCACGCCGGACGTCCAAACAACGGGCTAATCCCCGTCTGGCAACGCCCGAACGATCAGGGCGCATGGGAACTGGGCTGGCGACCCTTGCCCAACCTCAGTGAAGCTATGGGACAAGCGCGGGCGATGTACGTGGTCGCCTGCGACCCGGCTGGCGATGACCCCACCCTGCCGTTGACACCCGATTTCTTGGTCGTTCAAGATTTATTCCTCACCGCCACAGCAAAGCTTGCCCATGTTGTGTTGCCGGCCCTGCCTTTCACCGAGCGTATGGGCAGCCTAGTGAGCGGCGAGCGCCGGGCGCAATGCTACTACCCGGTGCTGCCAGCCAGACCAGGACCTAAGGCAGATTTTGCCATCGTCGGCCAAATAGGCAAAGCGCTTGATCTAGACCTCGAAGATCGCTTGGCTTCGAGAGTCATGCAGCGTATTGCTGCTGAAGTGTCAGCCTTTGCGGGCATCAACTACACGGCTCTTGCCCACGCTCCACAACAATGGCCGATTATCGGACGTGAGGACTTATACTACGGCGGCACGACCTACGAAAACAAGCAAGGCATCGGCGTCCAATTGCCCAATGCCATTCAGCGCGGTGAGCAAGTTGCGCTAGGCTGGCCTGACTTGGCGCAAATGACGGATGCCGAGGAGGGCTTGCTAGCCGTGCCGCTGAGTAAGATTTATGACAGCGGTTCAACCCTCATCCATTCAACCCTGCTCGATCAACGGCGTGTGGGGCCTGTGTTATGGCTGCATCCTAACGACGCCGCAGCAAATGCCATCCAAGTTGGCGATTTGGTGCACTTGCAGTGCGGTCAAGCTTCTGCGATGGCTACTGTGGTGTTTGACGAACAGGTTCCACAGGGGGTGATCCTGCTGCCGCGCAGTGCCGGCATCCCGCTCCATGAACCTTGTCGAGTGCAGATCGGCGTGGTCGAACGGAGCTGAGAAACGAGGTGGTTATGGATTGGGCATTATTGACGGAATGGACGATCAAATCCCTTGCCTTGATCTTAGCCCTGCTGGGCGGCTTTGCGTACCTAACCCTTTTTGAGCGCAAAGTGCTAGCGCGCTTTCAGGTGCGCATTGGGCCCAACCGAGCCGGTCCGTTTGGCATCCTCCAACCGGTTGCGGATGGGATTAAGCTGATCTTCAAAGAGGAATTGATCCCTGCCAAAGCTGACAAAATTATTTTCATTCTAGCGCCGATTATTACGGTAGTACCCGCCCTGGTGATTATGGCTGTGGTGCCTTTCGGCCCGGCCATTCAACTGTTTGGGCGCACGATCAGCTTGCAAATTGTCGAGTTGAACGTGGGTGTGCTTTATATCATGGCAATTGCTTCGATCTCGGTCTATGGCATTGTCCTAGCGGGCTGGTCATCCAATAACAAATACGCCACACTGGGTGGTATTCGTTCTTCGGCGCAGATGATCAGTTATGAACTGGCGTTGGGCTTGGCTTTTACCGGGCCGATCTTGCTCACCTCTTCGCTGAGCCTAAGCGAGATTGTCGAAGCTCAACGCGGCATTTGGTTTGTTCTCTACCAGCCAGTCGGGGCTTTTATCTTTTGGATTTCCACCTTAGCCGAGGTCAACCGCGCCCCCTTCGATATGCCCGAAGCCGAACAAGAATTGACGGCCGGTTATCACACCGAATATTCTGGCATGAAATTCGCCCTCTTCTTCATGGCAGAATATATTAAGATGATCGCCGTCTCTGCCATTGCAGTGACACTGTTCTTCGGCGGTTACCGCGGTCCCTTTGTTGACCAAGTTCCGCTCTTAGGTCCGATCTACTTTTTGCTCAAAGTAGTCGGTTTTCTCTTTCTGATGGTCTGGGTGCGAGCGACCTTGCCGCGCATCCGCTACGACCGTCTGATGGCTTTTGGCTGGAAGATTTTATTCTCACTGGCGCTTGGCAACGCAATGCTCACTGCTCTGGGCATCTTACTTGCCGACGCCTTTCAGAACCCTATTTGGCTCTGGTCAATCCCGCTGATGACCATTGCCTTCTTTTTACTGGTAGTCTATTGGATGCGAGGTTCGATTGCAGGAGGTAATCGGTAATGTTAGCAGATTTAGCGCGTGGCTTAGCCACAACTCTCAAAGCAATGTTTGAAAAGCCGGTCACCATTCAGTACCCGGAGGTCAAGCGCCCGGTGCGCACGCGCTATAAAGGGCGTCATTTCCTTAAGCGCTACGAAAATGGTTTAGAGAAGTGCATCGGCTGTTCCTTGTGCGCAGCCGCTTGCCCGGCGGATGCGATTTTCGTTGAAGCTGCCGAAAACACGGATGATGAACGCTACTCCCCTGGAGAACGCTATGCGCGGGTGTATGAGATCAACCTTTTGCGCTGCATCTTCTGTGGTTATTGCGAGGATGCTTGTCCGACCGAGGCAATTGTCTTAGGCGATAACTATGAGCTTTCGTTTACCGATCGGCGTTCTTCGATTTATACCAAAGAGATGTTGTTGGAGCCGGTGCCCGAAGGCGGTCAACCGACCCCGCAAAAGACGCCGCCGGGGATGTTTAGCCGAGCAATTCCGGAGATGAAGGACCCAGATTGATGGAAGTCTGCCCTCACCCCCAACCCCTCTCCCACCGGGCGAGGGGAGGCAGTCAATTTCCCGAATTGGGAGGTTTTGAATGAATGCTGATTTTGTGCTGTTCGGTGGTTTGGCAATTGTGACCGTTCTCTCTGCGCTGGGGATGCTGTTCAGCCGCAACGCCGTATATTCCGCTCTCTATCTCATCTTCAATTTTTCAACCGTGGCGGTGTTTTATCTCATGCTCAGCGCACCTTTCATCGCCCTTGCCCAAATCACCGTCTATGCCGGCGCCATTATGGTGCTGTTCTTGTTTGTGATCATGCTCCTCGGCGCAGAACAGACCGGGCGCACCCCGCCCACCTGGTGGATGCAGCCGCTTGCCCTAACGTTGGCGGCGATTCTCATCCTCGAAGGGATCTATCTCATCTTCACCCATCGCACAAGCTTTCCGGCCTTACAACAAACGCTGGGTGATTTCGGCGATCCGTTGCAAATCGGTGAACTGATGTTCAGCAATTACCTATTAGCTTTCGAAGCAGTTGCCCTCTTGCTCTTGGTGGCAGTCATTGGGGCGATCTTCCTAAGCCGCGGGCGCAAGTTCCGCTAACTTCGACTTGGAGGCAAACCCTCGTATGGTGCCGATATATTACTATATTGCTCTGTCAGCCGTTCTCTTCACCCTCGGAGCGCTAGGTGTCCTCATCCGTCGCAATGCCATTATTATCTTTATGTCGGTTGAATTGATGCTTAATGCGGCGAACCTCGCCTTTGTGGCTTTTGCCCGTTTGCACGGCGGGCTGAGCGGACAAATCTTTGTCTTTTTCGTCATGGCGGTTGCTGCCGCTGAGGTTGCCGTTGGGCTGGCACTGATCGTCAAAATCTTTGAGACCAAACAAAGCATCGATATCGACCAGATGAACCTGATGAAAGGTTAATGCGGAGTACCTTATGCTATTCAGTGAAACAGCAACAGCAGGATTGACCTTTTTCTCTTTGGCGCCGTTGGTGTTGCTCTTTCCGCTCCTCGGCTTGTTGATCAATCTCATTTGGGGCGGGCGCCTGTCGGAGAAAGCCATCGGCGGCATTGCCAGCGGTGCCGTTGGTTTGACCTTCGTAGTTGCACTTTTGCAGATGATCTCCTTGTTCTCGCATCCCGAAGGGGTTGTCATCCCGCTGGTGGATTGGATCAATATCGGCGAATTGAACATCGGCTGGGGGATTCAGGTGGACACCCTTTCGGTGACGATGATGCTGGTCGTTTCGGGCGTGGGTTGTCTGATCCACATCTACGCCATTGCCTACATGCACGATGATGTGCGCCTGAACGGCGATCCAAGCCGCTATCGCCGTTTCTTTGTCTTCTTCAATCTGTTCATCCTTGCCATGATGACCTTGGTCAGCGCCGACAACTACCTGATGCTCTTTGTCGGTTGGGAGGGAGTAGGTTTATGCTCTTATCTGTTGATCGGCTTTTGGTACGATAAGGGCAAGGACGGCATCGGCAACGCCTTGGCGGGTAATAAGGCCTTTATCACCAACCGCGTTGGTGATTTTGGCTTCCTGCTGGCAGCCTTCACCATGTTCGGTTTGTTCCGCAGCTTCAATTTTGACCGCGTCTTCGGGCAAGTGGAACAAATTTCCGAATTGCTGCCGCTCGGCATCTTCTTCATCACCCTCTTTATGCTGATCGGCGTTACGGGAAAGTCGGCTCAATTGCCCCTGTATGTCTGGTTGCCGGATGCGATGGCTGGTCCGACTCCGGTTTCTGCCCTGATTCATGCTGCCACGATGGTCACCGCTGGCGTGTACCTGATCGCCCGCTCGCATCCACTCTACGAAGTTGTCCCGCAAGCGCAGAGCTTGGTAGCGTGGGTGGGGACTCTAACGGCCCTCTTTGCGGCAACCATTGCCATTGCCCAATTTGACATCAAGAAGGTGCTCGCCTATTCGACCATCAGCCAACTGGGGTTTATGGTAGCTGCCGTTGGCATGGGCGCCTATGTCGCCGGGATGTTCCATTTGGTCACCCATGCCTTCTTTAAAGCTCTGTTGTTTCTCTCTTCTGGTTCCGTGATTCAAGGGGTAGAACGCGGCTTACATGAAGCTGAGCATCATCACAAGGGCAAACACAGCGAGGGTCATCATCTCGACCCGCAAGATATGCGTAATATGGGCGGCTTGCGTCAGCGGATGCCGACCACCTTTTGGGTGTACCTTATCGGTGCTCTGGCGCTAGCGGGCATTGTGCCGTTGGCGGGCTTTTGGTCTAAAGACGAAATCTTGCTCAAAGCCAGCTATAAAGATGCCCGTCTTTACACCCTGCTTTCGATTGCGGCTTTCTTTACCGCTTTTTATATGGCGCGCCAGATCATCTTAGTCTTCTTCGGCAAAGCGCGCAGTGAGGCAGCGGCTTATGCCAGCGAAAGCCCAAAGCTAATGACCGTGCCATTGATCATTTTAGCCATCTTATCCGTCTTTGGAGGAGCGTTGAATCTACCCGGCATTCATGCCTTTGGGCATTGGCTGGAACACACCATCCACCATATGCCGGCGGTCAAGGCAGGCGTAGAATTGCCCGAATTCAGCTTGCAAGTGGCAGCCGTCTCAACTGTGATTGCCCTATTGGCGATTGCGCTGGGCTGGTTGGTTTATGCCCGCTGGGGGGAGAGCTTGCAAAAGGAGCACAAGCCCTATGTTGACCCGCTAGAGCTAACGGCTAAGCCGATCTTCGGCGTGCTGTACAACAAATACTGGGTGGATGAGGTCTATTGGACATTGTTCGTCAATCCGTATAAAGCCTTCTCGCGTTGGCTCGCTGAACAGGTGGATTGGCGCTTCTGGCACGATTGGTTCCACGATGCGATCCTCACTGGGGGGTTCAAACGTCTGACGGCTTTCCTCGCCCAGCCGATTGATCTGGGCATCATCGATGGTATTGCCAACGGCTTGGCGACCCTGACTCAGACCAGTGCGGCTTATCTGCGCCGCTTTCAGACCGGTTATGTGCGCAACTACGCCTTGGCTGTTTTTGCCGGGGTGGTTGCGATCATGAGCTATTTGATCTTTGCCCTGAGGTAGTGTATGGACTCAATCTTTCATCCCCTAACACTCGTTACCTTCTTGCCCCTTGTGGGCGTTGTGATCATCCTGTTCCTGCGCGAGGAACAAAAGGAGATCATCCGCTGGGTTGCGCTGGGTGTTTCCTTAGTGACCTTTGTGGTATCGTTGGTGGTCTTAGCCCAATTCCAGCCGGGCAACCCTGACCTTCAGTTGGTGATCCGGCGCGTCTGGATCCAAGTGGCTGGCTGGGACATCGCCTATCACCTAGGAGTCGATGGATTATCCATCCTATTGGTTTTGCTGACCACGTTCCTGACGCCCATCTCGATTCTCAGCACGTGGACGGCAATCGAAGAACGGGTCAAGGAATTCATGATCTTCTTCCTGCTCCTAGAAGTGGGCATGGTGGGCGTCTTTTTGGCGCTCGATCTGTTCCTATTCTATATCTTTTGGGAATTTACCCTTGTGCCGATGTACTTCCTGATCGGGATTTGGGGCGGGCCGCGGCGGATGTATGCCGCTATTAAGTTCTTCCTCTACACCATGGCCGGCTCGATTTTAATGCTGCTTGCTATCTTGTGGTTGGGCATTCAGGGTGGCACGTTCTCTCTGCCCGAATTGGTGGCGCAAAATAACATCCCAGCCAACACTCAGCTTTGGCTCTTCCTCGCCTTTGCAGCAGCGTTTGCTATCAAGGTGCCCATGTGGCCGTTGCATTCGTGGTTGCCCGATGCGCATGTCGAAGCGCCAACGGCCGGTTCGGTGATTCTTGCCGGCGTTCTGCTGAAAATGGGCACCTACGGCTTCCTGCGCTTCAACCTCGCCCTGTTCCCACAGGCAGCGGTGCAACTGGCGCCGATTATAGCCGTGCTGGCCGTGATTGGCATCCTCTATGGGGCGGCGGTTTCCTTCCCGCAACAGGATGTAAAGAAACTGGTGGCTTATTCCTCGGTGAGCCATCTTGGTTTTGTGATGCTGGGCTTGTTTGCCCTCAATCCGCAGGGCATCCAGGGTGGCATTCTGCAAATGATCAACCACGGCATCAGCACTGGGGCATTGTTTTTGGTGGTTGGCATGATCTACGAGCGGCGCCACACACGCGATATGGACGCCTTCGGTGGCTTATGGAAGATCATGCCCATCTACGGCGCGCTGACCTTGATTGTCGCCCTGTCTTCGATGGGCTTGCCGGGCTTAAACGGCTTTGTGGGTGAATTTACCATCCTGCTTGGCGCCTGGGAAGCCGGGCAGAGTGGTGGCTCACTGGGTTCCTACTTCTACGCCGGCTTTGCTGCCATTGGCGTGATCCTCGCTGCGATTTATATGCTGACCATGTTCCAAAAGCTGTTTCTGGGACCCGTGGATAAAGAAGAAAATCGCACGCTCAAAGACCTGAACTGGCGCGAGATTGTCACGTTGGTGCCCTTGATCGTCCTGATCTTCTGGATCGGCCTATACCCAAAGCCCTTTTTTAGCCTAATGGCGCCGGCAGTGGACAAGCTGGTCGGCAACCTTGCCCTCAGTATCGCCGCCCTGCCCTGAGCAGGAAAGGAGACCCAATGAACCAGATAGGACTTGGAATTTGTGGAGGCTACCATGTGGGCTGATCGGTTAGCCACTTTGCCGGTGATCGTGATCGGTATCTGGGCTGTGCTCCTTACAGTGGTGGATTTGTATATTCCGAGCCAGCGCAAAGGGGTGACGGCCGCTCTAGCAGCCGTGGGATTGATCATCGGACTGGTGACGAACGCTTTAGGTTCGGGAACCGCACAAACCGCTTATTTTGGCATGGCGGTTGTAGATGGATTTTCTTCTTTTCTTAACGTAATCTTCCTTGTGAGCGGCCTGTTGGGGATTGCTTTAGCTTATGGCTACTTGCATCGCCAAAACATTGCCCATAGCGAGTATTATCCGCTGTTGCTGTTCTCGATCAGCGGCATGATGTTGATGGGCATGGCGGCCGATCTGATCATGGTCTTTATCGCTTTGGAGTTACTCTCTATCCCGCTTTACGTGATGGCCGGCTTTCACCGCGACCGTTTAGACTCGGAAGAGGCAGCCCTCAAGTACTTTTTGCTGGGAGCTTTTGCCGGCGGCTTCGTGGTGTATGGCATTGCCCTGGCTTATGGAGCCAGCGGCTCAACCCGCATTGCAGCCATCCTCAGTGCCGTGCAGAGCGGCAACGCCTCACCGGTCTTATTGACCATCGGGGCGGCGTTGATCTTGGTCGGGTTGGGTTTCAAGGTGGCTGCCGTACCGTTCCACATGTGGACGCCGGACGTCTACCAGGGCGCGCCATCTTCGGTGACGGCCTTCATGGCGGTCGGTGCTAAAGCGGCAGGGTTTGCGGCATTGTTGCGCGTCTTTCTCTTAGCCTTTCCGACCCTATCCGATCAGCTTGTCCCGTTGCTCTGGGCATTGGCTGCTTTGACGATGATTGTGGGCAATGTGGTTGCCATTGCCCAGAACAACATCAAACGGCTGTTAGCCTATTCGAGCATTGCTCACGCCGGCTATATTCTGATGGCAGCGGTAAACTTGGGGCAAACTCGCCTGATGACAGAGTCGGCTGCTGCTGTCCTCTTTTACCTTTTCGCCTATCTGCTGACCAATTTCGGCGCTTGGGCGGTGGTGATCACCCTTGAGGGGCAAGAAGGCAGAGGACTGGACTTAAGCGACTATGCTGGCTTAGGTAAAAGTCATCCAGCTCTGGCGGCTGCCATGACCGTGTTCATGCTCTCCTTGATCGGTGTCCCACCAACCATGGGGTTTTTGGGCAAGTTTTACCTCTTTCGCGCCGTCTTAGAAGGTGGTTTTGTCGGCTTGGCGTTAATCGGTGTGTTGACCTCCCTGGTCTCGGCTTATTACTATCTACGGGTGGTCATTGTGATGTACATGCAAGAGGGTGAACCGTTGGTCAATCGTGATGCTCTGTTGCGCTGGTCAGCGGGTTTGACAGCGGTTGCTATCATCGCCCTGAGTCTATTTGCCACGCCGCTCTTTCAATGGGCTAGCCAAGCCACCCTTTACGCCGTAAAATAAAAAATTCCCCTCTCCTTGTTGAGGGTGCTTAGCTTAGAAAGTCAGGTCAAGGTGATAACTAGGAACACCAAGCCACCAAGTGCGCCTCACGATAGCTGTGTTGACTTGGTGTCCTAACGCCTTTGGGATAACTTTGATCTCCCTCTCCCACTGGGAGAGGGAGATTCGGGTACGAGGTTCGACTAGGGGGTTTGGAGTTTCACGGTGAAAGAGGGTCCTTCAAAGCCGATTTCTTTGTGTGAACCATCACAGAACGGTTTGTCCTTAGAGGCACCGCAGCGACAAAATGACACCACTGCTTTATCGATCACCTGCTCTTGACCGTTCTCGTCCACCAGCACCAAGGGTCCGGGGAGTTTCATCGAACCGTTTTTGCGTAATTCAATGGTAATTTCTGCCATGCAGGTTTCCTCCTTGTGAAGAGATTAGGGAATGAATGTATGTATTATAACGAGAATTCGGAATAAGAAAAGGAACTTGCTGTGTGCACTTAAAAGTTGTTGGCAACATTGCTTTGTAGGACAACTCATTGAGTTGTCCTACAACTTTTGCGTGGACACGAACTTGCTTTATTCAAGGAGATACTCCTTTCGCCCTTCTCTCAAGGAGCGGAGGCGCCGCCCTGAGCTGTTAGGTTGAGCTTGTGCTGAGCCTGTCGAAACCTTGTCGAAGGGTGAGGGCGGGTTTCGACAAGCCCAACCCGCGGCGTTACGCGGGTCGAGTAGGGCGCTAGCCCGTCCCGAGACCCATTTGTTGCGGGTTTTGATACGCTCCACTGCGTTGCGCAGGTCGAGTAGGGCGCTAGCCCGTATCGAGACCCATTTGCTGCGGGTTTCGATATGTTCCACTGCGTTGCGCAGGTCGAGTAGGGCGCCAGCCCGTACCGAGACCCATTTGCTGCTCCCCTCGCCCTCTGGGAGAGGGGCTGGGGTGCTGCCCCGAGCCTGTCGAAGGGGTGAGGGAACCGTTCAAGCACACCAAAGCCGCAAGAAAGGCACAAAGTGATCAGATAATTGAAAAGCCCTATAGGGGCGGAGGGGG
>CALFWB010000121.1 GCA_937928795.1 uncultured Anaerolineales bacterium | reverse complement strand
TTTGTGGGATATAAGCTGTACTATCGGTCACAATTGCAACAGTGGACATGATCAGACCTCCTTTGCCAGAACCATGGCGAGAATTCTAAAATGTTTCATTTGCTTAACCCCAAAGAGCAGCGTTGGTTTCTATCTGTAAGTCGAGGCAAGCCTTTGTGGGCGAAATTTTGTCCTGAGGACGAGGAGGCGGATGGATTCATGGGTCATTTCGACGAGCGAAGCGAGGAGAATCTTAAATACTTGTTCTCGCTTCGCTCGAAGTGACACGTCAAGGCTCGAAGTGATAGGCAAAATGGTAAGCTTATCTCGAGCTCAGCTTTAGATTAAGCCTTTGAAAAGCCCTGCATTTCTTTCTGAAACTCTTGACCATTCAATCCATAGCGTTTACAATCCAGCGTTGCTAAGATAAAAGGCGAAGAATGTTTCATTAAAAAAAGGCAAGATGTTTGAGAGCCTAACCGAGCGATTGGAAACGATTTTTAAACAACTGCGCCGGCACGGCAAGTTGACCGAAAAAGAGGTCGATGCTGCGCTACGTGAGGTGCGCATAGCCTTACTAGAAGCTGATGTCAACTACGCGGTGGTGAAAGATTTCATCAATCGCGTGCGCCAGCGGGCGGTTGGCGCTGAAGTTTCGCGCGCCCTGAACCCAGCCCAACAGGTCATCAAGATCGTCCACGAAGAATTAATCCAAACGCTAGGTGCTGCTGAGCGATTGAATTTAAGTGGCGAGAAACCGCGGGCAATAATGCTGATCGGCTTGCAGGGATCGGGCAAAACGACTGCAGCAGCCAAATTAGCTCGCTTGCTGCGTTCTCAAGGGGAAAGGGTCATGTTAGTGGCAGCCGATCCCTATCGGCCGGCTGCAGTCAAACAATTGCAGACGCTGGGTGAGCGCTTGGATGTACCGGTCTATTTTGAGGATGGCGTCAAACCTCCTCAGTTAGCCGCAAAAGCCCGTCAAAAGGCTGCCCAAGGTGGCTATTCGACACTAATTTTGGATACGGCCGGACGGTCACAGCTCGATCAAGAACTGATGGATGAACTGAAGGCAATTCAGCAGCAAGTCAAGCCGACGGAGATTTTGTTGGTGGTCGATGCCATGATCGGACAGGAAGCGGTCAATGTGGCGCAGGGTTTCCGACAGGTGATCCCCTTGAGTGGTTTGATCTTAACCAAAATGGATGGCGACGCTCGCGGTGGTGCAGCCATCTCGATCCGTTCGGTGAGCGGCGTTCCCATTAAGTTTATCGGTACCGGCGAAGCTCTGGATGCCCTAGAGACTTACGACCCAGCTCGCCTTGCGTCGCGCATTTTGGGAATGGGCGATGTCATCGGGCTGATTGAAAAAGCAGAAGCTGCTTTCGATGAAAAGGTGGCTCGCGAGCAAGCCTCGCGACTGATGTCAGGTGAATTTACACTCGAAGATTTTGCGCAACAGCTCCGTCAGCTTAAGCGCATGGGTCCTCTTACCCAACTTATGGAAATGTTGCCCGGTGGAATGGGGCAATTGGCGCGTCAAATCTCTCCCCAAGAAGCCGAAAAACAGCTTAAAATAACCGAGGCGATTATCAACTCGATGACTCCGCTAGAGAGAAGGCGTCCGGAAATCCTCAATGCTAGCCGACGGCGCAGAATTGCGCAGGGTTCTGGCACGCAAGTTCAGGATGTCAATCGGTTGATCAAACAGTTTCGGGACATGCAGCGGTTACTGAAGTCCTTCAAAAAATCTGGAATGAAGGGATTACCGCGCTTGTTTGGCTAAGAAAACGATCTCACCGCCTTCTCAGGGCGTCGGCGTCTCCTTCCACGCCCCCTCAACCTGAGAAGATGGAATGGGATGCGGGTTTGAATTTGGAAATGTGAAGGAGAAAAATTTATGGTTCGAATTCGTCTAAGAAGAGTTGGCTTGAAGGGTCAACCTAGCTATCGCATCATTGTTGCAGATAAGGAAGCTCCCCGCGATGGGCGCTTCTTAGAGATTGTTGGGTTCTATAATCCGCGTACCGATCCGGCAACCATCCAGATTAAGGAAGATCGAGTTTATGACTGGCTTAGCAAAGGCGCCCAACCAACCGAATCGGTAGCGAAACTATTCCAATCGATCAGCTTGTTGGATCGGTTTCAACGCTTTAGAAACGGTGAGGCATTGGAGAACCTTCTGAAAGAGGCCGCAGCCGTTCAAGCAAGCCGTAACATCCAGCCTAAAACCAGTCTTTCTGCCCAGAAACGGTCATGACTTCATGAGGTTGGCTGATGTCCCCGATACCCAAAAAGAAGGAGGAGGGTTTGAAATCCTTAATTGAATATGTGGCACAATCGCTTGTGGACCATCCTGAAGCGGTAACAGTTCGGGAAGTCCGCAAAGGAAATGCTGTTAATATTGCTCTCCATGTTGCTAAGGACGATATGGGGCGGGTGATTGGGAAAAATGGAAGAGTGGCGAATGCCATCCGCATCCTCTTGCGAGTTGCTGCAGCTCGACAAGGGCTGCGGGCGACCTTAGATGTTGAAGAGCCGCAATGAGCCCCCTTTCTCAACGGACGACTCTGGAGCCGCCGGTGGGCTCGCCAGAACGAGGCGAGCCTGCCTTCTTAGTAATTGGAAAAATTCGGCGCCCGCATGGTGTGCGCGGCGATGTCCTGATGGAGGTGCACAGCGATTTTCCCGAACGAATTCAACCCGGTGTTGTGGTTTATATCGGCGAACAAACTCAGCCACACCGAATTTTGTCTCGACGTACCCATCGCGACGGACTGCTGATCCGTTTTGAGGGATATACCACTCCTGAAGCAGCCGCAGAACTGCGCAACCGATGGGTCTTTGTTCGTGCTGACGACCGCCCCCCTTTGGATCAAGGAGAATATTACCACCATGAAATTCTGGGGATGATGGTTTTTGACACCGACCAAGGGTTTATCGGGTGGGTGCGGGAGATTCTCGGCACTGGCGCAAATGATGTGCTGGTTGTAAAGAACGAGCAAGGCGATGAGCAATTGATCCCCTTTGCCGATGATTGGATTCAAGAAGTCGATGTATCTCAAAAAAAGCTCACGGTGACGATCTTGCCGGAGTAAGCCAATGAGCAACGCGCAAGAGAAGCGCTATTGGATTGCGTTTAATTTGGTCAAGGGCATTGGTGCGGTGCGCTTTCGGCGCTTGCTCAACCAATTTGAGACGTTAGAAGCTGCTTGGCATGCCCCGCTTAGCGCCCTCCAGAAGGCTGGACTTGGAGAAAAACATCTTGAGAACCTGCTTCTCATCCGCTCACAAATTGATCTGGATCGTTATTGGGAGAATTTGCAGGCAAAAGGTATACAGGTTATCACCTGGTTGGATGAAACTTATCCGCGTTTATTGAAAGAAATTGATCAATCTCCTCCAGTTTTGTATGTCCGGGGTGGGTTGGTGGAGTTAGACGAGATTGCGGTAGCCGTGGTTGGAACGCGGCGGGTAACCAAATACGGAAGGCAAATCGCCGAAGAAATCGCTGCCGGTTTGGCTCAAAATGGCGTGACGGTGGTCAGCGGTTTGGCACGCGGGGTTGATGCCATCGCCCATCAAGCAGCTCTAGATGCCGGTGGGAGGACCATTGCGGTCTTGGGTAGCGGCGTGGATCGCATCTATCCCCCTGAGCATCGGCGATTAGCCGAGCAAATCCTCGCTCAAGGAGCGTTGATCAGCGATTATCCCCTGGGTACTCAGCCCGATGCAACCAATTTTCCGCCGCGCAACCGCATCATCTCCGGCTTATCCTTAGCTGTGGTGGTGGTTGAAGCGGGAGACAAGAGCGGCGCTCTCATCACGGCAGCTTTCGCGGCTGAACAAGGACGAGATGTCTTTGCTGTCCCCGGTAACATCCATGCCCCTCAGAGCCTAGGAGCCAATCGCTTGATCCAAAAAGGTGCTTTTCCTTATTTAGGCATTCCCGACCTGTTGGAAACGCTAAATGTCACGGTCAGGTTGCAACAATCGTCTGCCCGTCAAGTTTTGCCAGCAGATGCCAACGAAGCTCGGCTCTTGCAGCAACTTTCCATGCAACCTATTCACGTGGACGAGTTATCACGATTGTGTCAAATGCCGGTCGCTCAAGTCAGCTCCACGCTAGCGATGCTGGAACTCAAAGGTTTAGCGAAGTCAGTTGGTGGGATGAGCTATGTCCTCGCCCGAGAACAGGGCGAACAATATGCTGCCTAAATTTTCGCTGGAAAGGAGAAAAGTCGTTTGAGCGGTTCGTATTACGCAGTGATTATGGCTGGAGGTGGCGGCACACGCCTTTGGCCCCTCTCTCGCAAGACAAGGCCTAAACAGATGTTACGTATCATCGAGCAGCGCAGCCTTTTTCAGATGGCAGTAGACCGTCTTGAGGGTTTGTTTGATCCGCAGCATATTCTGGTCGTAACGGTTCCAGATCAATTCCAAGAACTGCATGAACAATGTCCCCAAATCCCAGAAGAAAATTTTCTTGTTGAACCGTTTCCACGCGGTACTGCCGCAGTTGTCGGGCTGGCAGCCGTGCACCTTGCCCGGTTGGATGCGCAGGCCGTGATGGCGGTGCTAACGGCTGACCATTACATTGGCAATCAGGAGTGGTTCCAAAAATTATTACAAGTAGCCGAACTGGTCGCTCGGCAAGATTACTTGGTGACCATCGGTATTCATCCGACTTTTGCAGCAACCGGTTACGGTTACATTCAACAGGGAAAATTACAGGGCCGCTACCAAGGGGTGGATGTCTTTCATGTTGTACGTTTCAAGGAAAAACCGGATGAATTCCAAGCCCAAGTGATGTTAGCCAGAGGCGACCACACTTGGAATTCGGGCATGTTTATCTGGAAAGTTGAGCGCATTCGGCGGGAGATTCGCCGTCAAATGCCTCAATTGGAAAAAGCCTTAGCCGAACTAGAAACGCACTGGGGTGAGCCGAGTTACGCTACGGTTTTGGAAAAACAGTGGGAGGCCTTGACCCCTGAGACGATTGATTATGGCATTATGGAGGGAGCTGAGAATGTGGTCGTCATTCCGGCTGGTGCGCTCAAATGGAGTGATGTAGGCAGTTGGGATTCGTTGTTTGATGTCTTACCAGCCGACGCCCAAGGCAATATCGTGATGGGTGGGCGACATTTTGGCTTAGATACCCGCCAATCTTTAGTTTATGTGGGCGAGGAACATCGTCTGATTGTGACAATTGGCATCCGTGATTTGGTTGTGGTGGATACGGGGGATGTATTATTGATTGTGCGCAAAGATGAAGCCCAAAAGGTTCGCCAAGTTGTCGAAATCCTCAAAGAGAACGGTGATGAGTATATCTAAAGATTTTGGAGGTTAACTTGGAAACGCTGGAAGCTTATTGTGTGAAATGTAAACAAAAAAGGACGATTGCTGAGCCACAGGCAGTCTATACTCGCAACGGGACACCGGCCACGGAAGGAAAGTGTGCGGTTTGCGGCACGAAAATTTTTCGCATGGGAAAGACAGACGCTCATGCTTCGCTCTCGCAAAGCGAAGTTGAAGATCTCAAACCACGTCGCTCTGGCAAATTGGTGATCGTTGAATCGCCGGCGAAAGCTCGAACCGTGGGGCGCTTTTTAGGTAAGGGCTATATGGTCAAAGCATCGGTTGGCCATGTTCGAGACTTGCTGCGTTCTCAACTTTCGGTCGATATTGAAAACGATTTTGCGCCAAAATACCGTGTTCCCAATGAAAAGAAAGCGGTCGTAAAGGAAATCAAAGCCTTGGCAAAGTCGGCTGAAGAAGTCTATCTGGCAACCGACCCGGACCGTGAAGGAGAGGCAATTGCTTGGCATCTTTTAGAGGCTGCCTCGATTAATCCCAAAGTTGCCCGTCGAGTTGTTTTCCATGAAATTACCGAGCCGGCGATTAGGGAGGCATTCTCCCATCCACGCCAGATCGATCAGGATTTGGTGGACGCTCAACAAGCACGGCGGGTTTTAGACCGGTTGGTGGGATATAACTTGAGCCCGCTCCTTTGGCGGAAGGTGCGCAGCCGTCTATCGGCAGGCCGTGTCCAATCGGTTGCCTTGCGCATGATCGTGGAGCGCGAACGTGAGATTCAGGCTTTTGTGCCGGTCGAATATTGGTCGATCGCGGCCGAATTTTTGCCTGAAGGACTCAGGGAAACCTTCGTTGCGAAGCTAGCCCGCCTAGATGGGGAAGAACCCTCGTTGGGCAACGAAGAGCAAGTCAAGCCCATATTGCAAGATATGGAAAGGGCGCGCTATTGGATTTCGCAGATCAAGCAAGGCGAACGACGGCGTAACCCTCTGCCGCCGTTTATCACCAGTACCTTGCAACAGGACGCTTCAAGAAGGTTAGGCTATACGGCGAAACGCACCATGGCTTTGGCTCAGCAATTATATGAAGGCATTGATGTCGGCACCGGCGGTTCGGTGGGCTTGATTACCTATATGCGCACCGATTCAACCAATGTCTCAGAACTTGCCCAAGCAGAAGCACGCCAATATATCTCCCAACGTTACGGAGAGGGTTTCTTACCCGAAAAGCCACCGCGCTATAAGACCAAAGCGGTCGCTGCCCAAGAAGCCCATGAAGCCATTCGGCCAACCTCTGTCTTTCGTACGCCTGAGTCCATCAAACAGTTTCTCAATCGCGATCAGTTCCGCTTATATCAACTCATTTGGCAACGCTTTGTGGCATCGCAAATGGCGGCAGCCATCTTTGACACGATCTCGGTCGAAGTGAGCGGCAGAGGGATAGCTCATGAGTACCTTCTCCGAGCATCAGGTTCGACGGTGCGCTTTTTGGGGTATATGGCGGCGTATGAAGAAGCCAAGGATGAGGATAACGTTTCGGAGGAAGAAGGTGGACGCATTCCCAGCGGTTTGACAGAAGGTCAGGCTCAGAAATTGGTTAAGTTAATCCCCGAACAACATTTCACCCAACCTCCGCCGCGCTATACGGAAGCCTCTCTCGTGCGCGCCCTAGAAGAATACGGCATTGGGCGACCTTCTACCTATGCGCCGATTCTCTCGACCATTCAGCAGCGCGGCTATGTTGTCCGTGATAACAAGCGCTTGATACCAACCGAGACCGGCATCCTAGTCAATGACCTGATTACCGAACATTTTCCGGAAATTGTGGATTATGGGTTTACAGCTCACATGGAAGAAGACCTCGATCGCATCGCCGCAGGGCAGGAGAAGTGGGTAGAGGTCATTCGCGAGTTCTATACGCCCTTCGCCCAACTGGTGGCGAAGGCCGAAAACGCTATTCCAGAAATGAAAGCCGAGCTCGAACCGATTGGCAGAAAATGTCCAGAGTGCGGCAAAGAGCTGGTCATTCGTTTTGGGCGTTATGGAAGGTTCATTTCGTGTAGCGGCTTCCCGGAATGTCGCTACACAGAAGCCTGGCTCGAAAAGATCGGTGTTCGTTGTCCGAAATGCCAAGGCGAAATTGTCGAACGGAAGACGCGGCGGGGAAGGGTTTTCTATGGGTGTGCGAACTATCCGGCGTGTGATTTTACCTCGTGGAAGAAGCCTATCCCTGCGCCCTGTCCGCAATGCGGGGGTTTACTGGTGATCGCAGACAAGAATAATGCCCAGTGTCTGGATTGTGAAGAGCGCTTTCCCCTCGATGAGGTTGTTCAGGATGAATTGGCATCAACGGCATGACTCTTGCAACAAAATATTTTGAAAGAATAAGTTGCCAAATCAATCGCTTTCGTCTACAATATGTTAAGGCAGCATGGATTGACGAAACCGGTCCGCCATCTTAGCCTAGCGATTTTCTAGGTGAAAGCCGTGGAAATGGAGAGTGAGGAATGGAGATCATCCGCGAGAATTTGAAAAAGACCCCCGTTCTGGTAGGAGTTGGATTTGTAGTAGGTTTGTTCCTCGGTTGGTTTGTGATTGGATGGGGAATCTGGCCAGTAAAATGGACCGATGCAGCACCTGAACATCTCCGCCGTGACCTAAAGCTGGAATACCTTAGTATGGCGGTCGATTCGTACGTCATAAATCAGGATGCCGAACTGGCAAAAAAGCGCTTTGCCGAATTTGGCAAGGAAGGTGAGGAGCTGCTTAAGGAAATCGAAAGACAAAAACCTCAACAAGCAGCCAATGTGGCTGCATTTCGATTGGCAGTGAGCGGCGAATCCACGCTTCCTGTTCCCACGCAGGTGATGGGAGGGGAATTGCTTCCTACGCAAGAAGCCGAACCCACAGCTCGATCTGGTGTCTCAATTGTGCGCAGTTTGGTGATCGTTTTTTGTGTTGCTGCGGTCATCATTTTGCTGGGAGGCGCTGTCTTTTTCTTCCTGCGAACGCGTAAGGCAACCGTGCGTACTCCTGCTCAAACATCCTATCAGCGACCCGTTGCCCCCCAAAGAGCGGAGGATTGGCAAAGCGCGCCTCAGGCTATACCAGGCGCCGAACCTCCGATGATGCAATTCATGGCTTCATACAAGTATGGGGATGACTTGTTTGATGACTCTTTTAGTATTGACTCACAAAGTGGCGAATTTCTGGGTGAATGCGGGGTGAACATCAGCGAGACAATTGGGGTCGGAGAACCCAAAAAAGTAACCGCCTTTGAGGTGTGGTTGTTTGATAAGAACGATATTCAAACCGTTACCAAAGTCTTGATGAGTGAACACGCCTATAACGATGAGATGACCTACCAACGCTTAGCCGCAAAGGGCGAGCCGGTGTTGGTCCAACCCGGCATGGAAACCATTTTAGAAACGCAATCGCTGCAATTGGTTGTGCGGGTGGTGGATATGGCTTATGGCGATAGTGCAATGCCCTCTTCCAGCTTCTTTGAACAACTCATTCTGGAATTAGCGGTTTGGTCCAAGATGTAGCCTGTTTAGGGGGCTTAGGCCCGGTAGGGCTTTTCAATCATTTAATCTATTTGTCCATTTCTTACGTCCCTCACCCCCAATCCCTCGCCCAGCGGGAGGGGGCGGGTTTCGATACGCTCCACTGCGTTGCGCTACTCAACCCGCAGGTTGCGCGGGTCGAGTAGGGCGCTGCCCTGAGCGCCGCACTGAGCTGGTAGGTTGAGCTTGTGCTGGGCTTGTCGAAGGGCGCTGCCCTGAGCTGGTAGGTTGAGCCTGTCGAAACCCTGTCGAAGGGATGAGGGCAAAAGGGTTGATCTTCAGCGGAGCTGGCTGTTCCGAAAAGAGCCTCATATAAAATTTTTGAAAAGTCCTAGAAAAGCCCCAAAAACCTTGACAATTTATCCATTTTATCAATAGTCTGGTATAATATAGATACTTAAGTTGCCAGCCAGCCTAAACACTTTTTCGGCATGTGACCGTGCCAGGGAGGTTATTTGAATTGCGAGGTTCCCTTGCCCCATGTGTGATGAGCAGCAGGCCGGTATCAGAGTATATTTTGAATGGAGAGAAAATGGAACCAAAACTGTATGTCGGCAATTTGTCGTATTCGGTCACCGAAGAGGAACTGCGCGAGTATTTCGCTCAAGCAGGGACGGTTAAGTCTGTGGCACTGATTCGAGACCGAGACACCGGCCGCTCCAAAGGCTTTGCCTTTGTGGAGTACGAAACGGATGAAGAGGCACAAAAAGCCATTGGTATGTTCAACGGGACGGAACTGCATGAACGAGCGTTGACGGTCAATCAAGCCCGCCCGCGCGAAGAGCGCCCCTTTGGGGGTGGGTATCGCCGCGATGCCGGCGGAGGAGGCCGCACGCAACGCAGCGGTGGACGCCGTCGCTCAAACTGGTAAACCCCAAATCGCATAACTTTATCAGCTTAATCAGGGCGTGAATAGCGCCCTGATTTTATTTCTTTCGATCAATGAGTCCACTGCAGAAGCTCAAACTCCTAACACTAGAAAATAAGTAACACAAAGAAAAGCGGTAGCCCCTTAACCGTCTGTCCGGATGCGCAGGGCGAATGCCCTCTGCTTAGCGCATGCAAGCTCTTTATGCCAGCCACCAAGGCGGATGGAGCCAACTTTCATGTTCTGAGGCAGGACGTTCGTCCAACAAAGCGGCGTGCAGAGCAACTTGGCTGAATCGTTACCAAAACTCTTCGCGGCTTTGATCCTTTGCGCTAGAAAAAGACCTGTTTCAGGGGATTCATAAATGCGAGTACCCTGAGCGTTTTTTCAAATCAAGTCCAATCTGAGAGACAAAAATCTAAGTCATGTGTTAGAATTCTTTGTGCCCGAAAGTGTGGGTAGAAAGAAGAAAGCCGATCATTCAACAGCGGTGCAACCTGATCTTGGGCAGCTTTTTCGCCATGTACCGTTGATAAAGCCAATGATAGAGACCTATTCAAGAGTGAAATCTTTCCCGCGTACTCGCCTTGAAGCAGATTTGATTTTGCTTCTGGTGGCTGCCCTTTGGGGGAGCGCCTTTGCAGCGCAACGAGCAGCCGCAGCGCAAGGGGAAGTGCTATTTTTCAACGGCGTTCGTTATCTATTAGGAGCTACCCTTATCCTGCCGATCCTCTTTATCCGCCGCTCGAACTTGTTTCGTCTTCCAGTTAAGACCTGGCTAGGGGGAGCGCTAGCAGGGTTGGCGATGTTCTCAGCGGTTGCTTTCCAGCAATATGGACTGCAATTTACCAGCGCTGCCAACGCCGGGTTCATTACCGGCCTGTATGTGATCCTCGTGCCCTTTCTGGTGGCAATTTTGTACCGAAAACCACCGCGGGTGATTGTTTGGATCTCTTCTTTGATTGCTACTGCTGGCATGTTCCTGCTCAGCACAGAGGGACGTCTTGCGCTTTCACTAGGCGACCGCTGGGTGCTCTTAGGTGCCCTCATGTGGGCATTTCATGTCCTGATTATTGATCGGGTTACCCATCAAATGGATTTGCCTCTATTGGCGGTAACCCAAGCGACCGTTTGTGGTGGCTTGAATTTGCTGAGTGGGCTGTGGTTTGAAGGAGCCACCTTAAGAGACTTAAGTGGCATCTGGTGGGCGGTAATTTGGACAGCCGTGGCTTCTATTGCGTTGGGTTTTAGCCTACAACCGCTTGGGCAGCGGGTTGCACCCCCTGCCGATGCTGCCATTCTGCTTTCTATGGAATCGGTTTTTGCAGCCTTGTTCGGCTGGATGGTCTTGCGGGAAGGGCTTACGCCGCTTCAACTCCTCGGGTGTGCCCTGATGCTTTTTGCCGTCCTCTTAGCCCAAGTAAACTTGATAGGAAACAATTCCAGAAAAATTCTAAACTCTCAAGGAGGTAAGGGATGAGTTCTTTTTTAGTAATCGGTTCGGGACGTCAAGGATGCGCGGCAGGCTATGACCTTGCCTATTGGGGGCAAGCTAGCGAAGTCGTCATGGCGGATGTCCGCTTTGAGGTGGCGCAAAAGGCTGCCCAACGGATTAACACCTTGATTGGTAAAACAATCGCCCATCCGCTTCAATTAGACGTGCGGGATGCACAAGCGCTTCAAAAGGCGATGCACGGAAAAACAGCTTGTTTGAGCGCCGTGCCTTATTACTACAACCTTCCCTTGACAAAACTGGCTATTGAAGAGAAGGTTCATTTTTGCGATCTGGGTGGCAATACAGATATCGCTCGTCAGCAGCACGAACTGGATGGATTGGCTAAACAGAATGGCGTAAGTGTCATTCCTAATTGCGGGCAAGTGCCGGGCATGGGGACGACCTTAATCGTTTACGCAATGAGCCTTCTGGATGAGGTTCTGGATGTCTTCATGTGGGATGGTGGTCTGCCACAAAACCCCAAGCCCCCTTTCAACTACTTGTTGACTTTTCATATTGCCGGTTTGACCAATGAATACGCCGAGCCGGCCGTGTTTTTGAGGGATTGGAAGATCACTCAGGTTGAGTCAATCACCGAACTGGAGACGGTAGAATTTCCGCCACCGATAGGCAAGTTGGAGGCGTTCGTTACAGGCGGGGGCTTGGATACGCTACCTTGGACCTACGAAGGCAAATTACGTACCCTGCAAAACTTGACCTTACGCTACCCAGGACACTATGAAAAATTAAGGGCGTATCGGGAATTAGGACTCTGGGATATGAACCCAATTCGCGTTGGAGAGGTTGAAGTAATCCCGCGCGAGGTCTTCCACGCTTTATTTGAACCGAAGGTGGTTGATCCCAACCAGAAGGACTTGATCATTATCCGTATTCGGGCTGTGGGAAAAAAGGGTGGAAAAGATGCCGAAGCCTGGTTAGAGGTGATTGACTATTACGATGAACAGACAGGATTTACGGCAATGGAACGCGGCACGGGCTGGAGTGCTGCCATTGTGGCGGAGATGATGGCGAAGGGTGAGACGCCGCACGGCGCTGGCGGTGTGGAAAAGATGGTGCCGCCTGAACCCTTTGTCAAGGCATTGGGCGAACGCGGCATCAAGGTCCAAGTCGAAATTCGTTATCCTTGACAAACGAATTAGTTACCCCGTACAATTTTCTTTGCCATACCCAAAGCGCAAGGATAACTCATGCAACCAAAAATTGAACTCCTATCTCAGGAGCTGGTGGGGAGAGTTTTAGACGAAGCCTTCCAACTTCTCCAGAATCCAGGTGTGAAGGTTCAATCGGCGTCCGCACGCCGTATCCTCGCTGAGGCTGGTGCGGGGGTGTCGCAAAGCTCAGAGATCGTTCATATCCCCGAAAGTTTGGCGCGACATGCGTTAGCCAGTGTACCTCGCAGCTTCAAATTGTATAAGCGGGATGGAAAAGAAGCCTTACACTTTGGCGAGGACGCAGTTCATTTTGACCCCGGCTCGAGCGGTGTACATATCCTAGAGGCGCAAACCTTCACTCACCGTCCCTCGTACACGGATGATCTGGTACGGATTGTCAAACTTACGGAAATGTTGCCCCAGTACGATGCTCAATCCACGGCTGTGGTGTGCAACGAGGTGCCTAAACAAATTGGCGATTTATACCGCTTGTACTTGGTTTTGTTGTTCTCTAACAAACCCATCATCAGTGGGGCTTTCTCGATCCGAACCACACAGTTTATGTTCGATATGCTTTCTATCTTTCGTAGTGGTATGGAAGAGTTAAGGAGAAAACCCTTGGCGGTTTTCGATGTTTGTCCCTCACCACCGTTGATTTGGAGCGATTTTGCGGCTCAAAACTTGATCGATCTTGCCCGGGCCGGCGTGCCGGCTGAGATTGTTTCCATGCCGCTGGCCGGGGCGGCCGCCCCAGTGACGCTGATTGGAGCGGTTGTGCAGCACGCGGCGGAGTGCATCAGCGGGATAACTATCCATCAACTAGCCCAGGCGGGCGCGCCCGTTGTCTGGGGTGGTGCACCAGCCATCTTCGACATGCGCTACGGAACAACTCCAATGGGCGCAGTTGAGACGGCTATGATTGATGTCGCTTATACTCAAGTGGGTAAGTCACTTGGCATTCCAACCCATACCTATCTAGGCGCCAGCGATTCCAAACTGGTGGATGCTCAGGCCGGCTTGGAAAGCGGCATGAGTGCGCTCATCGGTGCTCTGGCTGGCATCAATATGATCTCCGGGGCAGGGATGTTGGATTTCTTAGCCTGTCAGAGTCTTGAGAAATTGGTCATCGATGCCGAGATCATCGGGATGGTCAAGCGACTCTTGAAAGGGATTGAAATCCACACGGAGACGTTAGCGACAGAACTGTTCGAAGGGATCTTTTTCAAAGGTGACTTTCTAAAACAGCACATTACCCGAAAACTCTTCCCTCTGGAGCAATATCTTCCTTCCGATGTGATCGATCGCGGTTCGATTCGCTTGTGGGAAGAAAATGGCAAAACGGACGCCTTCCATAGAGCACACCTGCGGGTGCAAGAATTGTTGGGAAACTACAGCCGCCCGCCAATGGATGATCATCTTCAACGAGAATTGATAGCCATGGTCGCAGAATTTGCCAAAGAAGTGGGGATGGATCAATTGCCTGCAATTGACCTTTGAAGTCCCCCCAGGGGTCAGTTTGGATTGATTAGTGAGAAGCGAGACCATTTTTTAACCTGAGTTTGGGATAAGCTTCCCACCTCAATGTGTCACTTCGCGCGCAGCGTACCATTGGCATGTCACTTCGAGCGCAGCGGGAAGTCTTTAGATTTCTCCTCGCTGCGCTCGTCGAAATGACAAATCCGAATGCCTCGCTGCGCCGATCGAAAGGACCAGTTCGAGTTCATAACTCGAACTTACGTTATTTAAGAAAAAGTGGCGCAGGGGATAGTCCCCTCCGCCACTTATGTCTTACCCTAAGTTTAATTCGATTGGATGCTAATCTTTTTCGCTTTGGCAGCTTCAGCCTTGGGCAGAACTAAGCGCAGAACGCCATGGCGATAAGAGGCTTCAATGCGATCTTGATCGATTTCGTTGGAAAGGCGAAAACTGCGTTGATAGTCGCCCACTTCATATTCTTGCAAAGCTAAGGCGTAGTTTTCAGGCTCTTTTGGATCCACCAGAGCATGAATGGTGAGAATATTTTTCTCTAGCGTGATATCGATATCCGCTTCTTTAGCACCGGGGATGTCCATCAAGAGCACCAGTGCATCGTTGGTCTCATAGATATCTGAGCGGGGTAGAAAGGTAACCCGATCGCGAGTTAGTTCGGTCCCTTCACTCAGGGCAACTTCTTGTTTTTCAGCATCTAGGGCTTTTTCGCTCTCAGACATGGTGCACCTCCAAATTTTCTTACTTGGCAACGACTTTGATTTTCTTGGGTTTTTCTTCTTCTTTGCGCGGCAAGTTGATGGTGATTACGCCGTTTTCAAAACTTGCCTCTACTTTGTTGGCATCCACTGCAAAGGGCAGTTGGATGGAACGGGCAAACTTGCCACAGCCCCGCTCGCGGCGATGATAACGGACATTTTCATCAACTTGCTCAGGTAAGCGCTCACCGCTGATGGTCAACAAATCATTGACAACGCTGATATCGATGTCTTCTGGCTTGATGCCTGGCACTTCAGCGGTAATGATGAGTCCTTCTTCGCTGACCCATAAGTTCATGGCCGGGAAAGAGGGGGCAGTTTGAACGCGACGCGGTGAAAAACTTTCCATCAAACGGTTCATTTCGCGTTGTAGCCTTTCGACTTCCTGCCAGACGGGGGGAACACGGTATCTGCGGTAGTACATATCTCAACCTCCTTCTTGAAATATTTTCTCCTATGATAGAGGGATTATGTTAGAAGGATGAAAACCGAGTGTTAGAAATGTGTCTGAACTCTCATTAGCCTTTGCAGGAATATCCATTTGAATCGTTTTTCGATGGGTCTCTTAGAGAATATTAACAATCTTGTGATATTGTTACCAATTTGGATGGTCTCTTGCTTAATTCGGGAAAATCACACTTCCTAAACGAGGTCAGTGATAGAATATGGTTATGCAATTTCGCGATTATTATCAGATCTTGGGTGTCGATAAAAACGCAACGGAAGCCGAAATCAAGAAAGCTTACCGGAAGTTGGCGCGCAAATATCATCCGGATGTCAATCCGGGCGATAAGGCTGCCGAAGAAAAATTCAAGGAGATCAACGAGGCTTATGAGGTGCTTTCTGACCCCCAGAAGCGCGAAAAATATGACCGTTTCGGCGCTCAGTGGCGGCAGTATGAGCGGGCTGGTGGGCGGCCAGAGGACTTCGATTGGTCGGCTTGGACGGCTCAGCCAGGCAGCAGAACCTATACTCGCACTGTAACCCCTGAGGAATTTGAGGAGCTGTTTGGGGGAGGTTTAGGTGGTTTTTCCGATTTCTTTGAAGCCCTATTCGGCGGGATGGGGCGAGGGGCAAGCGGCTTTGGCACACGTACTCGCACCGCCCGACAACCTGCGGCGCGCGATATCGAGTATCCTGTGCAGATAACTCTGGAAGAAGCTTTTTACGGCACCTCCCGCAAGATGGAATTTGATGGCGGACGGCAGATCGAAGCGCGTATCCCGCGCGGGGTCAAAAGCGGATCGAAGGTGCGGCTAAGCGGACAGGGAGCGCCCAATGCGTATGGACAAAAAGGCGATTTGTACCTAAAAATCGAAGTCTTGCCACACAGCCGCTTTGAGCGCGATGGCGACGATCTGAAGACTCAGCAAACGATTGATCTTTACACGGCTTTATTGGGTGGTAAAGTTAACGTCACCACCATTGATAAAACGGTTGAACTGACGATCCCGCCTGAGACGCAGAACGGGAAAACCTTCCGTCTGAGGGGCTTGGGAATGCCCAACGTGAAAAATCCCGATCAGCGCGGTGACCTTTATGTGACTGTCACCATCGAGTTACCGCGTAACCTAACCGAAGAGGAGAAACGCCTCTTTGAGCAATTGCGTCAGTTGCGCCAAAAGAGGTAAAAGGATGATTTGGAATGAAATACGTTGCGTTGTTGGCAAAATCATCTACCGAACGCTGCTCAGGACGATCCCTGAACTCGCTCCTGTTTCACAACTGACTGCGGTGTAGGACGTCGCTGCTGCAGAGAGGGACAGAATCATGGCGATAAAGGCGTCCTCTTGCATAGACAAATCGTTTGCTGCGTTGCTACGGAACCAATCTGGGATGGAACCTTTTGACGTTCCAAAAAAATAACTTACCCATTCATCTAAAAGCCCAAAAGCGGCTGCAAACGGCAAATAGCGCTCAAAGATTTCTGGTCCCGGTGGTTGAATGTTGCCCTGGGTAATTTTCTTTAGATAATTCGCAAATTCTCTCCATAGAATTGCCTGATGTGCTGCATGATCCGTTAGGGTAGAGATACTTAAGGTCAAAATTAAGCCACCGAAACCTGCTAAGATCATTCCACTTCCGCTGCCTATCAGGATAGCTCCAAGCAAATTACTCCAGCCAATCGCAATCCCAACTATAAAGGAGAGCAGTCCAAGTGCCATGATCAAACCCGCAAGAAACGCAAAGCGCTGTCGTTGGTCGGTGCGCGTGATACTATGCCAGCCGCGCAGAGTCAATTCATCCTCCAAAGCTTTTTGATAAACTTTGGAGGAGACTACTCTAAAAACTTGGGTAAGGGAGGCACGGTCTTGCTTGGGGTATCGAAACAGGGCATTCAGCAAAGCTTCTTCGTGCGCTTGGAGCGGCTCTTGAAGAGGCAGGCGCACGATCTCAAATGTCCTTTGTCCCCATTTCGGCTCTCCTTCTTCGATACGCAAGTGACCGCGCTGAGCAAGATCAAAAAAAGTAGCTAGGGCTGCGCTTGAAAAACCACATAGATGTGCGGCTAGTCCGGGTGCAAGCGTCTGAGGCGGAAGAGTGTAGATTTTTAGCGCCTGGGCTGCGTCCTCAACTTGTTGTTGCAAGCTCAGGCGTTTGCGGAGCAGGAAGCTAATTGCCAAAAGGCCGCTGATCGCAGCAGCGACTCCGCCTTGCAACCGCGCTTGCTCTTGCGTCTGTTTGGATCGCGGGGTGGTTGCTTCCGATTGCACTGGAGCTATCGTCAATTCATTTCCTTGAAAAAGGTAATCTCCATGGATGAAAAAGCTCCTTGCCATAACAACGGTTAGGGCGGTGAAAATTGCCGATGAAATCAAGAGGAGAAGGAGCAAATTGAGCGAGAAAACTTTCTTTTGCTGCATAAGAACCCTCAAACGAAAAACGCCAAATCTCTCTCTTGATTTTACAAAACTCATGCTAACAACCGATTAACGCCAGCGTTAACATTTCTTAATTCCAGGTACTGCTCACTGATGGAATGCAAAATCTATCTTTTCGAGTCCAAAGCGCCGTGTTTTTACAAGGCTAGAGCATTGCTTCACCACTTTGGATTGGCTTGCATTGGGTCTTTTTCGGAAGGTTACTTAAATAGGCACTGCCATAGTTTTTTTACTGCTGCTGTTCGGGCTTTTTGCTTGGCTTGTCCCCTCTTTAGCGGGTCACTTTTTCAACATAAGGGAGAGCGCTTTTGCAGGGCTCGGTGAAATATTGGGCGATATTCTCCCAAGTGAGCGGTAAGCCATTATTGACCGTTTGATGAACGGCATAGGAGAGACACCCAGCTCCGACGTGGTAATTTGCCGCAGTCATCCGCCATAAATCTTCGTAATTGCTCACCCGTCCGGGCATTTCGCCTGTGGCATTGTAGACAATTTGCGCCACTTGTTCGCAGTTGGCTCTAATTGTCTTGGCAAACAGGGGAATGGTGAAGAAGGTATTGGTTAGGTCAATCCCCGCCGCACATTGCGGACAATCGGCTTTGGCTTGAATGGCCAAGGCTCCGCGCAACATGGCTTGATGATCGCGGCTAAGGTGTAAATAACCTTTGTCACAGACTTCTTGGGCTAGAATCAATGGGCAAAATTGATTGTAGAATTGATCATTCCACAACAGCAGAGCATCCGCTCCAAGGTCGGTGATTTGACCTAAACCGAACTCGAAAGGCGCTTTGAAGACCCCTGGCCAGAATTGGCTTTCCTGGGCGAAGATATTTTTAAGAAATTGGGCTGGAATGCCATTCTCGATGGCAGCTTGGAGGATTTGGGCATCGAATTGGTTCTGCCAGGCTTGGAGATAAGGGCGCGCCGACTCTAGACCACAGACATCGGCATAACCGTTGGGCAAGAGACCGCCCGTTGGACAGGCAGAGGCATCCACAACCCCTTGGCTGATCAATCGTCCAGCCAAATAATAATAGGGTTCGTCCGATGCCATCAGGTCGGTGCTGCTCGGTGAGCTGAGCCACAGCGGCGGACCTCCCAGCGGTTGAAAAGCTTGCCAGGTTTCAGCACAACTGGCTAAAGGATTGCCCTGCCATTGACTGCTAAGGACGTCAATATACCAGCCACTTTCTCCTGGGTTTTGGCGCACCCCGGTCTCGACGACACGGACGTGGGCTTTGTATTTTGGGCTGGTATCCCCGAAGCTGGAAACTGCCCAGAATACAACCTCGACCCCTTCCAATGGAGTAGGTGTCAGCGGCAGTAAACAACTTTCGCCTTCGCAGTAAAAAGGTTGATCGGCGTAAGCCCCTTCAATGGCGGTGATGCGTTCGTTAGGCAACGGCTCTTGACCGCTGATCAACAAATTAGGCAGAGTCGGACAGCGGTTTTCGGGAATGGTCGGTTGGCAACCCTCTAAACTGATGATTGCGCTTGCCAAGGGCAGATCGATCACCAATTCCTTTTGAGCTGGTTTGTTGGAGACAAAATGCAAGTAAAGACCTTTGCAACCAAAGGTGTCAAAGCTCCCCACCAGAGCGGGTTCGCACGGCGGTGTGGATTGCCAAGCCTTATAGACGTCAATGCTACACTGTTCGGCAACCTCTTCGGGTTTAGGAAGACCGTCGTGATCGATGAAAATGCGACAGGTGAGCGAGCTATCAGCCCACTTCAGTAACCACCATTCGTATTCAGTATAGGCGATTTGGATGGTTGTTTGGCGCACAAGCGGAGCGTCTTCACCGATTGCCGGGTTTGGTTTGTGTAAAAAGCCCACCCACAATCCAATGCTGAATATCAAACCGATAAGAACGCTCGCCGCTCGTTTCATCCTCTCAGATACGATAACATGGATAATTGCGCTTGTCAACAAAATTTGCCCGTTTGGTCAATAAGAATTGCCGAAAGAGAATAGGATTTCTATTTTATAATTCATTCGTAACGGTTCAGCCTCCCAAAATTCTACAGATGGCGCAGGTATCATGGAAAAAATTTGAATCGGCTTAACCAGCGAAATCTTTGGTGATAAGGAATTCAAACAAGCCCTTGATTTTTGTCTTTATGCCTTCGGCTGAATAGTGACAAATAAACTTCTCAAAATCGGCGTCCGTCTTTGAGTAAGGAAACGATTATGCCTCCCGTTCTTTATCTAATTGATGGTCATGCTCTGGCGTACCGGGCGTATTTTGCCCTAACGCGCGGCAATCCAGAAGGATTTCGCACAAAAAGCGGTGAATCGACCGCCGGAGTGTTTGGCTTTGTCAGTGTTCTCCTGCGTTTACTCGAAAGCGAGAAACCGGAGTATCTAGCAGTTGCCTTCGACACCGGACGAACCTTTCGGGATGAAATCTATGCCGACTATAAAGCGACACGGGCGAAAATGCCCGATGATCTCAGCCCTCAGATCGACCGCATTCGCCAAATTTTAGATGCTTTACATATCCCGCGCCTTGAGATGGAGGGATATGAAGCGGATGATGTGTTGGGAAGTATCGCTAAAAGAGCGGTTCAAGATGGCTACGCGGTGAAAATTATCACTGGCGATCGCGATCTGTTGCAATTGGTCAATGAACGAATTGTGGTCAATTTGCCGGGCAAAACGCTCTCAGAGGCAGAAAATTATTTTCCGCAAGATGTTAAGGCATCCTTGGGCATTGCGCCCGATCAGGTGGTGGATTACAAAGCTCTAGTCGGCGACAAGTCGGATAACATCCCCGGTGTGCACGGGATCGGTGAAAAGACCGCTATTTCCCTTTTGCAAAGATATCCCAACTTGGATGAAATTTATGCTCATTTGGATGAACTGCCGCAAACAGTCCGCAATAAGCTCATTGCCGATCGAGATCAAGCTTATCTGAGTCGCCGTTTAGCGACAATTGTCACCGATCTCATCATTCCCTTCAACGCTGAACAGGCTCGCTTGGGGCAGTTCGACTTGGCGCAAGTGGAGGAAATTTTCCGTCAGCTTGAGTTTCGCACGTTGATGAACCGTTTTCGTGAGGTCGCTGGGTTGTACGGCATCAAACTGTCCAACAACCGTGGTGGCTCCGCTCAGCTTTCGCTCTTTACGGATGTCAAACCCACTCAAGCTGTCAGCGAAGTTTCTTCTGATTTGCTACCTTTCGAGATTATTAACAATGAGGCGGCTCTGAATGCATTGGTGGAGCAGTTGGAGCGGGCTTCGGTCATTGCCCTTGATACCGAAACAACAGCAACCGACGCAATGCGCGCCGATTTAGTTGGGATTTCACTGGCTCTAAATGGAGAAAAAGGATACTACTTGCCGCTCGGTCATCACACGACAGCCGATCAGCAACTTCCCCTTGAGCAAGTCATCGAAGCCCTGCACAAGCCTTTGACCGATCCGAAAATTCAAAAAATTGGACACAATCTCAAGTACGACTTTATCGTTCTCGCCCGACGGGGTTTGCGTGTGCAACCGCTCACCTTCGACAGCATGATCGCAGAGTGGTTATGTGACCCGAACTCCCACAATTTGGGCTTAAAAAACTTAGCTTGGGTGCGTTTGAGTTGGCAGATGACCACCATCGAGGAGTTGATCGGCAAAGGTAAGAAGCAATTGAGTATGGCTGATGTTCCGATTGAACAAGTTGCGCCCTATGCTGCTGCTGATGCTGCCGTGATCTTCCGCCTTCATCCGGTGCTCATAAAAGAGCTCGAAGAGAAAGCGGCTCGCAAGCTCTTAGATGAGTTAGAGATGCCCTTAGTTACCGTGCTGGCGGATATGGAAATGAGCGGGATTTGTTTGGATGTCCAGCTCTTGCACGCTCTTTCAAAGGATTTAGAAGAGCGCCTCAAGGGCATCGAAGCTCAAATTTACGAAGCAGCCGGCACGCGCTTTAACCTAAATTCACCACCGCAATTGTCCGATGTCTTGTTTAATCGCCTGCGCATAGCCCCACCCAATCGCAATCAGCGCACCGCAACGGGCTTTTATTCTACGCGGGCAGGGGTTTTGGAAGAACTGAGAGGAAAACATCCGGTGGTTGACTGGATTTTGGAATATCGCGAACTGGCTAAGTTAAAATCCACGTATCTTGACGCGTTGCCCCAACAGGTGAATCCGCAAACCGGACGGGTGCACACTTCCTTCAATCAAACCGCTTCGGTGACCGGGCGTTTGGCGTCATCCGAACCGAATTTACAGAATATCCCGGTGCGCAGTGAGACCGGGCGGCAGGTGCGCCAAGCATTCGTGTCTGCGCCGGGATGTGTCCTGATCTCGGCCGATTATTCCCAAGTGGAACTGCGTATTGTGGCTCATATCGCTCAAGATGAGGCTATGTTGGCTGCCTTTCGCGCCGATCAGGATATTCACGCTGCCACTGCGGCTGCCATTTATAACGTACCCATCGAAGCGGTGACAAAAGAACAACGCCGCCATGCCAAAGCAATCAATTTCGGGCTCATTTACGGGATGAGCCCCTTCGGCTTGACCCGCACAACCGATTTGACCTTAGCCGAGGCCGAAAACTTTGTTGAAGCTTACTTTCGTCGTTTTCCTGGAGTTAAGGCCTATTTGGAACAGGCGCGCTACCAAGCCACCCAACA
>CALFWB010000120.1 GCA_937928795.1 uncultured Anaerolineales bacterium | reverse complement strand
ATCTGCGCCCCAGCCGCGGATCCACGGCAGCATTTCGGTCGGTTCGGCGATCTGCGCCCGCCAGAGCAGGCTTCCATCCTCCAAGGGGGAAACCTGCTCGGTGCGGTGCCAGCGCGTTTCCCCTACGCGGCGCGCTACGCGCGGCTGAAACTTCAAAACGACTTCCACGGGCTCCTCATCCGTGTACCAGATTCCCCAAGCATATTTCAACAGTTCGCGCACATCAAAATCCTCCGGGATGCGATAATGCTGAGGGGTAAACTCAATGCGCTCAATGCGTTCGACCTTGAACGTGCGCACAGACCCCGGCGGCTCGCGGTAGCCGATGGTATGCACCGCCTGCCCCACCGCATACGGCTCGATAAAATAAGGACAAAACAGATATTCACCGATCTGATCCCCTTCCTTGCGATACCAAATCTGCACTTTGCGTTCTTCCGCCCAAGCTGCGGTCAACACCTCTAAGGAGCGGATGAAATTGGGGTCTTGATGACGCCGATGATCGTCCATCTCATCCGCAGAAAGCTTGAGATGGGCGCTAATGCGCGGCGCTAAGCGCTCCAAAGCCGTTGCCAACTTGCGCAGGGCAGAAGCAGCGTGCGGATTTTGACGTTCCAAACGGGTTGCCAACAAGCGCGTGGCTAGATGAACCGCCATGGCTTCGTTGAGAGTCAGCCGAACGCGCAGTAAATAGGCTGTGCGATCGATTTTCCACCGCTGCCCATCTTCATCGTCTATATAAATATGCTTGGGCACATCGGCTTGATAGCGGCTGATGGTCGAACGATGCACCCCCAAACGGCGGGCGATTTCCGTGGCGGTCAAGCCCCTAGGATGCGAGAGCAAAAGTTGCTCAATCTGGAGCAAACGTTCAGACTTTTTGACAATCGATTTCATGCCTCCCTCGTTCCAGAAAGCTCAGGACAACGTTGCGGTTCAGCTCAAGGTCGAGTGCTATTCTCTAGCTACATTATACAGCAGGGATGTTGCAAAACCCGCAACTTCTTAGCAAACTTGCAACTTTGTAAGGAAATCTTAACAGAAACGCCAACCAAAAGGTCAAGAAAAGAAGATGTGTGTTAAACTTGGTTGAAAGAATGCTTTTTCTGAGATTGTGCGACTTATCCTCATGACCAAGAAAAGCAACCCCGACATTAAAACGGAAAGCAATGGGATGTCTGCTGCCGAAAATCCTCACTTCTCTATCGAACACATCCTCAGCCACTATCAACTTGGTGAATTGTTACACTGTGAGCAAAACTTGCGCGGCTACTGCAACACCAGCTTCGCCATCCAAACCCTAGACGAGGGCAGACCTACTTGGCACTTTTTACGCCGCTACAAAGCGACCATCCGTGAAGAGGAAATCCTCTTTGAACATTCGCTGATCGAGCATTTAGCGCAGTTTGACGATCTGCCCATTGCCAAGCTTGAACGGACGCGGGAAGGGAAAACTTACCTAATTGAACCCTGCGACAACTGCAGCGGATTGCCCACTTTTTTTGCCATTTTCGACTTTCTCCCTGGCGAAGACCGTTACACCTGGATTAATCCGCGTTGCAGCACAACAGAACTAAGCCAGGCAGCCGCTCTTTTAGCGCGCTATCACCAAGCCGTGTGGAATTTTCAACCCCAAGGGCAACGGCGAGAACCAGACCTTCAAAACTTATTGCCGCTTATTACCAAAAATCTCCTCGCCTGTCTGGAGAAACCGCTTGCGGCTGAGCTTCAAGACCCTATTCGCGCTCATTTGCCCTTTCTACAGGCAAAAATTGAACAACTTCAGCTTGCCTTTGCAGACCCCAAGAACCAGAGCCTGCCGCGCCTGATCATTCACCATGATTACCACCCCGGCAACCTTCGCTTTGCTGATGATGAAATTGTCGGCTTGTTTGATTTCGATTGGGCAAAGAAGGATTGGCGCATCTTTGACATCGCTTTGGCGCTGTTTTATTTTTCCACAGATTGGGAAGGTGAAGCCGATGGTTGCCTGCGTCTGAATGAGGTGGAAATTTTCTTAACCGCCTATCAACAAACGACGCAAGCGATAAAAGGTGGACATCCTCTAACTGAACTAGAGCAAAGCACCTTGTGGCTCTTCATTGAAGCTGCCAATCTCTATGTCCTGAATTGGACGATCGTGGATATTTTGAACAAGGAAGTGGACGTCTCCGAATATTCTATGTACTTATGGCACGGTTTGCACACAGCAGAGTGGTTGCATCAGACCTCACGAAGGGGTTTCCCCGCTGTGCCCCCATCCTTAGCCATTCATCTCTAGGAAACGCAACGGCTCGGACTGCTCAAAAACCCGCAGATTTCGCAGAAAAATTCAAATCAATCTGCGAAATCTGCGAACAACCGAGCAAGCGCTCAGCTTGCTCCCCTATTCCCGTTAAGTTACCCAGAAAAGGTTAGCGCTTGGTATAGGTAGGTGCTTTGCGGGCGCGTTTCAAGCCCGGTTTCTTGCGCTCTTTGACGCGGGCATCGCGGGTGAGTAGGCCGCCTTCACGGAGAACCTTGCGATAATCGGGGTTCATCAGCAACAGAGCCCGCGCCACGCCAAGTTGAACAGCACCGGTTTGCCCGGTCACCCCGCCGCCCTTAACTTGAACCGTCACATCTAAAGCACCCAGATTTTCACCGGTAATCTTGAAGGGAGCTAAAATCGCATCGAGATCGCCCAAGCGGGTGAAATACTGATCAATGGGCTTCTCATTGACAATAAAGCGCCCACTGCCGCTCATTAGGCGCACACGGGCAGTAGCCTCTTTGCGGCGACCAATGCCTTCGTAATATTGTGCACTCATCCTTTACGCTCCTTTCGCCAGCGGTTTGGGTTTCTGAGCTTGATGGGGATGGTCTGGACCAGCGTAAATCTTCAGGTTCTTGATCAAGCGTCGCCCCAGGCGGTTGTGAGGTAACATGCCCCACACAGCATGGCGGATCACTCGCTCCGGGTGTTTGGCGAGCAAATCGCGCAGACTGATTGTTTTCAATCCGCCGGGGTAATTGGAATGCCGATAATACATCTTTTCGGTCAATTTCTTGCCGGTCACCCGAATTCGCTCAGCATTGACCACAACCACATAGTCGCCCAGCTCCACACCAGGGGTGAAGTTCGGTTTATGTTTACCCAATAGCAGGTAGGCAATTTGTGTGGCTAAGCGGCCCAAATTTTGATCGTTGGCGTCCACCAAAATCCACTCTTGAGTGATTTCTTTTTCTTTCGGATAGTATGTCTTTTCCACTGGTTCTCTCTCCAAAGTATAACAGCTTTCGTTAACTGGTTTCTCAGTAAATGACTTCCATTAGAGTCAACCCTTGCGCAGGGGCAAGCTGCGCCTTTAGGACAGTAATGTCACCCTGCAGGGCACATCGAAACTGCTCTAGGGTTAGACGTCCTTGCCCAATCGAAACCATCGCCGCCACCAGACGCCTGACCATATGGTACAAAAAGGCATTCGCCCGAATCTCGAACTGCCAGGCGCTGGATACACCCTCTTCTTGCCAGGCTTTCCAAGCGGCAAACTGCACTTCTCTTTGGGTTCCTCCCCGTGCCGACAAAGGCGAACCAAAAGCCGCAAAGTCATGGCTACCGAGGATGAGTCGGGCTGCCGTTTGCATGGGTTCAATCGCTACCTCGGGCCAAACCCGCCAAGCATACCTCTCTAATAAAGGACAGCGGCTTTCGGCACAAAACAAACGGTAACGATAGCATCGCCCTTTCGCCTGATAGCGCGGATGAAAAGAGGGCATACATTCCTGCACTGACTGAACGGCGATATCGGTCGGCAGATGGGCATTCAAGGCAGCCTGCAAAGCCTGAGGGGAATGAGCCCACTCCAGATCAAAAGCTACCACCTGTCCTAAAGCGTGCACGCCGCGATCGGTGCGTCCTGCGTAGAGGACCTTTTCGCCCTGCCAACCAAGCTTGCGCAAAGCTTCTTCGAGCAGCGCTTGAACCGTTAGAGCTTGGCTTGAGCGCTTCTGGCGCTGAAAGCCGG
This sequence comes from uncultured Anaerolineales bacterium, assembly GCA_937928795.1. Taxonomy (GTDB): domain Bacteria; phylum Chloroflexota; class Anaerolineae; order Anaerolineales; family UBA4823; genus NAK19. The sequence continues at coordinate 11,364 of CALFWB010000120.1, read as the reverse complement.
CAAAACGGCTGCCATCATAGGCAAGGATCACTTGGTAACGTGCCATTCTCACCGTTCAAGGGGAACGGTGGTCGAAGATCGCTTCACCTTTACCTTTCCGAAAATCATCCTATTCTTCAACCAATTCCAAAATCACCATCTCGGCAGCATCTCCCAAACGCGGGCCTAATTTGACCAACCGCGTATAGCCACCGGGACGGCTTTCAAAACGCGGCGCAATATCATCAAAAAGCTTTTTGACCAGAGCCGCATCGCCAATACGAGCAGCCGCCAAGCGGCGGGCATGAACCTGTTGAATCTCTGAGGCGCGGATGCCACGTTTGGCAAGCGTGATCAGACGTTCCGCCTGCCCACGTACCGCATCGGCTTTCGCCCGCGTGGTCTGGATGCGCCCGTGATCAAACAATTCTTTGATTAAGTTCCGCCGCAAAGATTTGCGCTGATCTTTACTGCGTCCGAGTTTAACTCCGGCAACCTTATGTCGCATAGTACCTACTCCGCTGAGATTTCTTCTTGATCTTTGAGATAGCCTTTCTCACGCATTTTCTGGCGCAATTCTTCCAGGCTTTTCTCACCAAAATTGCGGATGGACATCACTGCCTCTTCGCCCTTTTCCAACAATTCCAACACCTCTCCCACGGTGGTAATTCCGGTTCGTTTCAGGGAGTTGAAAACCCGCACCGACAAGTCCAGATTTTCGATGGGTGTCTCAATCATCTCACTGGTCAGCCGTCCGCCTTCGGAATATTCATCCTCACGCAAGGTGAGAGACTCCTCGCTCACGCCAGCCAGATGACGGAATTGTTCGATCAGGAGCTTGGCTGCTGAACTGAGAGCTTTCTCCGGGCTGATAGTACCATCCGTCCAGATTTCGAGCTTCAAGCTATCGTAATTGGTGCTCTGTCCAACCCGTGCGCTGCCAACCGTCCAATTCACCCGCCGTACAGGGCTGAAGATGGCATCCACGGGCAATTCACCAATCGGTAACTTCCCTGTGCGCTCCTCAGCCGGCGAATAACCTCGCCCGCGCTCAACGGTCATATCAATATCCAAATCGGTCTTGCTGTCATCAACGGTGAACAAATATAGGTCTGGATTGACAATCTCAACTTCGGGAGGAGCGATAATGTCGGCTGCGGTTACTGCACCGGCGCCGCGCACCTCCAAATGGAGGCGGGCAGTATCCACATCGTACATGCGCATACGCAGTTGCTTGATATTCAACATGATGCGGATGACATCTTCGCGCACACCAGGAATATCGCTAAATTCGTGGTGGATGTCGGAAATGCGAATCGACGTCACCGCGGCACCTTCAAGGGAGGAAAGCAACACCCGGCGTAGAGAATTGCCGAGGGTAATCCCATAACCCCGCTCAAGTGGGCTGATGATAAATCTCCCATAATTGCGTGCTTCTGCATCACGCTCGATTTTTGGCGTTACTAAACTAATATAGCCAATCACGCTTCACCTCATCTCCAGTCCCAGAAGGGTATGCCCATTTTTCGCCAACATTGCCAAAACTATTGTTCTCCATCCGTGCAGCTTTCTATCGCGAGTAATATTCAACAATGAGTTGTTCGTGAAGATTGCCATCGATTTCCGAACGCTCTGGCAGGCGGAGGATGGTGCCACTCAAGTTCTTGAGGTCACGCTCGATCCAGGGGAGAACCGTGCGTGTTTCGGCAATGGCTGGCAAATCTTTGAAGTATGTACGCGAGCGCGAGCCCTCTCGGACAGCCACTTTATCGCCCACACTTAAGATCATCGAAGGCACATCCACCCGCCGACCGTTCACCGTGAAATGTCCATGCGTGACCAACAAGCGCGCCTGAGCGCGACTATCGGCAAAACCCAAGCGGTAAATGACATTATCTAAACGGGTCTCTAAAATTTGTAATAAATTGAAACCCGTCAGGCCGCGCCTTTGGAGAGCTTCCTCATAATAACGGCGGAATTGACGCTCATAGATGCCGTAGATGCGCCGCGCCTTTTGTTTTGCCCGCAATTGGCGGTTGTAATCCGACTCGCGCTTACGCTTGAATTGCGAGCTTTTGCCATGCTGGCCTGGGGCATAACCGCGGCGCTCGAAGGCACATTTTGGCGTCAGACAACGTTCGCCCTTCAGGAACAATTTTTCGCCTTCTCGGCGGCATAATTTACAAACTGCATCACGATACTTTGCCATATCGACTGAACCTTTTCCTTCCAAAAAGTCTTACTTTTACACGCGCCGTTTCTTTGGCGGTCGGCAACCGTTATGCGGCACAGGGGTCACATCGGAAATCGATAAGATCTTCAAACCTAAGGCCTGAACGGCGCGAATTGCCGACTCACGTCCCGGACCGGGTCCCTTGACGATCAGATGCACCTCTTGCAAACCCATCGCTTGGGCTGCTTTTAGAGCCTGTTCGGTGGCTAAACGGGCAGCAAAGGGCGTGCTTTTGCGCGACCCCTTAAAGCCCGCCGATCCGGCACTGCCCCAGGCAACCGTATTCCCGTTCATATCCGTAATCGTCACAATGGTATTATTGAACGTAGCTAGGATATGAACCTGCCCGGTAGATAACGTGCGTTTGACTTTCTTTACGCCCTTACGGCGAGTACTGCGTACTGTTTGAGCCATAACACCTCTCTTCGTACTTTATGCTTTATGAACGCATTGAACTCTACCTTCGGTAAGTTGTTGAATCGGATCAGCCGCAGGGTGGAAGGAACCCAACCGAGCCAACAACACCCCAGAAGGATTATTTCTTCTTCGCTCCACGGCGGCGACCTCGCCCGGCAACCGTCTTGCGTGGACCTTTGCGCGTGCGGGCATTGGTACGGGTGCGTTGCCCGCGCACTGGCAGATTACGACGATGGCGCAAGCCACGATAGCAGCCGATCTCGATCAGGCGCTTGATGTTCATTTGCACCTCACGCCGTAAATCGCCCTCAACTTGATAGTTCTGGGCAATATAATCGCGCAACAGGGCAACTTCGGCATCGGTCAAGTCCTTAACGCGGGTATCCGGGTTAATATTGGTGGCACGCAAAATCTCTTGCGCTCTCGGTTTGCCAATACCATAGATGTAGGTCAAGCCGATCTCGACGCGTTTATTGCGGGGTAAATCAACACCTTCGATACGAGCCATGTTTCACTATCCCTGTCTTTGTTTATGCTTTGGATTTTGACAAATCACATACAAGATGCCCTTGCGCTTGACTATCTTGCACTTTGCACAGCGTTTCTTGATCGATGATGACACTTTCATAGTCTATCTCCTTGATATACCTTGCGTCCGCCAAACGGATGAACGAACGCCGTCCGAAATTTTTATTATATCCTAAGATAACTCCTTCGCCAAGACTCACGGCACCGTTAAAACCAACGGACCGTTTTCTGTAATCGCAACCGTGTGCTCGACATGGGCGGTTAAGCTGCCATCCGCCGATGCCACTGTCCATTGATCGGCAAGCACCTTTGTTCTATCTGTACCCACCAAGACCATTGGCTCGAGCGCAATAACCATCCCCACCCGCAAAGGAATACCCCGACCGGGTGTGCCATAGTTTGGCACTTGGGGGCCTTCCCACATGGATCTTCCAACGCCATGGCCGGTGTACTCTTTGGTCAGGTAAAAACCTTCGCCTTCAACATAGGCTTGAATGGCAGCGCCAACATCGCCGACTCGCTTGCCTGGCCGCAATTGATCAATCCCGATTTCTAAGGCGCGATAGGTCACTTCAATCAATTTTTTTGCCACGGGCGAAATCTCTCCAACGCCAACCGTAAATGCCGAGTCACCCACAAAGCCTTCAAAAATCGTTCCACAGTCCACTGAGACAATATCTCCTTCTTGTAAGCGGCGTTTGCCGGGGATGCCATGCACCAATTCGTCATTTACACTCACCGTTAAGGTGGCCGGGTAAGGATAAGCCCCAGGAACACCAATAAAGGCTGGCTTTCCACCTTGTTGACGGATCATTTCATGAGCAATTTCATCCAATTCAGCCGTCGTCACACCCGGTCGGATTGCTTCACGCACCGCTTGTAATGCTAAAGCATTTATTCTACCTGCCTGACGCATGATCTCCAATTCACTCGGGCTCTTTAGGATGATGGCACGTGCCCAGTTCATCGCACTCCTGCCAAACTGGTGAGGATATCTTGCTTGACTGCCTCAATCGACTGGGTACCATCGATGTTCACCAACACACCCTTTTGGCAGTAATACTCGATCAGTGGCTCTGTCTGAGAACGATAAACCTCAATGCGCTGGCGAACCGTCTCTGGGCGGTCATCTGGGCGCTGGATCAAAGGCGTTCCATCGTCATCGCAAATACCCGCCTGTCGAGGTGGGTTATACTTCTCGTGATAAACTCGCCCACAAGTTGGACAGCTCCATCGCCCACTCAATCGTTCAATCAAGACTTCTGCCGGCACTTCCAAAGAAAGGGCCCTTTCAATTTTGGCATCCATCTTTGCCAGTAAGTCATCCAGCGCCTCAGCTTGGGGGATCGTGCGCGGGAAGCCGTCCAGTAATGCCCCGCGAGAACAGTCGGGCTGCTTTAAGCGATCGCCGATCATGCGGATGGTCACATCGTCCGGCACCAATTGCCCACACTTGATATATCCATCCGCCAATTTTCCCAGCTCGGTCTGTTTGCTGAGATGCTCACGAAAGATGTCCCCAGAAGAGACATGAGGAATCTGCAAGGCTTCGCAGATCGCTTTCGCTTGCGTCCCTTTTCCCGCGCCAGGCGGCCCCAGTAAAACAATAAAATGCGCCATTTTGATCCCCTATCTAGCGAACCAGCAACGTATCCTCATATCCATGCAGCTTCAATTCGGCTTCGATGTTAAAGAACAAATCACGCACGACACCGACCACAATCAACAACCCGGCTGAAGAGACCAAGAGTGGATTACCAGTCGTGCCAAAGCCAAAGATTAAGCTAATCAGCCAGGGTAGAATTGCAACCAAGCCCAAGAAAAGGGCGCCGGGTAAGGTAATGCGCCGTAACACTTTCATCAAGTATTTCTGTGTCGGTGCACCACGGCTTACACCGGGAATTTGCGCTCCAACCTTCTTGAGGTTCTCGCCGTAATTTTGTTGGGAGAACAGCACATCAGTATAAAAGAACGTAAAAGCGACCACCATGATAAAGTACATAATGTAGTACACAGCCGTCTCACCGCCGAAATTGCGCTGAATACTGCGAGCTAAGTTTGCCAGCCAGTCCACTTGAGATGTGGCAAAGAAACTAGCAATGATTGCCGGAAAAGTCAAAAGAGATTGAGCAAAAATCAAGGGGATCATGCCAGCCATATTGACCATCAAGGGTAATGTCCCCTTCACCGGCATCGACATGCGGTTGCCAACCCGCCGTCCGGGATACATCACCGGGACATTGCGCCGCCCTTGTTGGACGACCACAATAGCAAAGACGATCAAAGTGGTTATAACAATTAAGAAGATCAGGTTAAACCAACGGCGTTGCTCATCGGCCATCAAGCGCAGGAACCCTTGCGGAATCTGAGAGACAATACCCGAAAAGATGATCAGCGACAATCCTTGATTGCGAACGCCATATTCGGAAATCAACTCGCCCAACCAAATGGCAAACATCGTTCCTGCCGTCATACTGATAATGATTGCCAGCGATGGCAAGAGCGATTCACCGCGGAAGCCAAAATTGCGCAGGATTTGGGTGCCTGCAAAGCTGGAGAAAAGATTAATCTGTCCAATTGCTTGCAACGCAGCCATCGGGACGGCAAGCAAGTAGGTCCATTTCTCCATCCATTTTTGCCCTTGACGGGGGTCTTCGGTCATCTTTTTCTGCAGGGAAGGAATAATCGGCACCAGTAACTGCAAAATAATTTGAGCGGTGATATAGGGGTAAACCCCCATTGCCATCACCGAAAACTGCGAGACCGTGCCGCCAGAGAGCAAATCTAACAGGCTTACCAAGTTTCCTCCTGCCGTTCCCCCCGCCATAATCGAGGCAATGGCTTCGCGGTTCACGCCCGGTACCGGCACATGAGCAACCAACCGAAAGATGCCTAAAATCAGCAGCGTAAATAGCAATTTACGGCGGATGTCATGCGCCGACCAGATATAGCGCCAAGCCGATCGTTTCATAATATTGGCTCCTTATCTCTTGCGATCCAGAATCATCTCCGCTTCAACTTTCGAGAAGCTCAACACTGCCGCCGGCTGCTTCAATCTTGGCGCGCGCCCCTTTGCTGACCCGATGCACCCTCACTTTCAACGCAGTCTTCAGCTCACCCTCGCCTAAGATCACCACGGGGTTGCGTTCATCGCGCAACAACCGCGCTTGAGCAAGTGTTTCGGGAGTAATTTCGCTGCCAGCCGGGAACTGAGTCAACTGATATAAATTGACCTCGTTATACTCGACGCGGTTGATGGGGGTAAACCCTGTTCCGCGGATGAAAGGCAAACGGCGAAAGAAGGGCAAATTGCCGCCCTGATGATACAAGCGTGTTCCACCACCGGAGCGGGCACCTTGCCCTTTCGTACCCCGTCCAGCAGTTTTCCCCTGCCCGGCTGCAATACCCCTCCCGACTCGTTTGCGCTCTTTCTTTGCGCCTTCTTGAGGCTTTAGCTCATGCAATTTCATAACGCACTCCCTTCTTCCACTTCAATCAGATGGGCAACTTTTGCAAGCATCCCTCGCAATGTGGGGCAATCCTGATGTTCAACCGTTTGGTTGAGGCGACGCAGCCCCAAGGCACGCACGGTTGCTTTCTGTCGTTCCGAATAGCCAATCGGACTGCGCACCAGGGTGATCCGCACTATTTTAGGAGTATCTTCTTTTTTCTTAGGCATTCTTCCTCCTATCCCAGAAAGGAGTGACATCAGCGATATTCTTCCCGCGGCGGGCTGCCTCTACTTGTGGATCTTTCAATTGATCTAAGGCTAACATGGTTGCCTTGACCACATTGAGAAGGTTGCTGCTCCCCAAAGATTTGGTCAAAATATCCGAAATCCCTGCTGCTTCGAGGACAGCTCGCACTCCCCCGCCAGCAATAACTCCTGTTCCCCGTGAGGCTGGTTTGAGGAGCACCTTCGCTCCACCGATCTTACCGATGACCTCGTGGGGAATGGTCGTATCATAGAGAGCAATCTTGTGCATATTTTTGCGCCCACGTTCGACAGCTTTGCGCATTGCATCCTGCACCGCGTTGGCTTTACCGACGCCGATGCCCACCTGCCCACGGTTATCTCCCACCACCACCGTGACTCGGAAGGCAAAGCGCCGTCCGCCTTTGACCACTTTAGCAACCCGCGCAATCTCTACGATTCGCTCGTCGTATTCTGGTTCAAATTCCATATAATCCGTCATGATTTACTCCATAGAGAGTCATCTCAATCTAAAACTCTAAACCACCTTCACGTGCGCCATCTGCCAAGGCTTTCACCCGTCCGATATACTTATAGCCGCCCCGATCAAAAACGATCTTTTGAATTCCCTTGGCTTTTGCTCGCTCTGCTAGAGCCAAACCAACCAATCGAGCCTGTTCGGATTTTTTCAACCCCTGCATCTTGTCCCGCAAATCATGGTCGATACTCGAAGCGGCTACGAGGGTGCGGCCCTGGGTATCATCGATAATCTGAGCGTAGATCTGCGCCAAACTGCGAAATACGTTCAAGCGCGGGCGATCGGGTGTGCCACTGATACGCTTGCGCACATGAAGATGTCTGCGAATCCTTGCTTCTTTTCTTGTTTTCGTAGCCATATTACTTTCCCTTACCTGCTTTACCGGTCTTGCGTCGCACAACCTCGTCGATATAGCGAATCCCTTTACCTTTGTAAGGCTCAGGCGGACGCACACTGCGCACATTCGCTGCGACCTGACCGACTAATTGTTTATCAATTCCCATCACTTTGATTTGACGGGTCTTCGCATCCACCTCAAAGGAAATTCCTTCGGGCGGGTCCATGCGCACCGGATGTGAATAGCCTACATACAAGACTAGGGTCTTTCCATCCATTTCGGCACGGTATCCCACACCGTTGATTTCCAATACTTTTTCAAAACCGTTGCTGACCCCGGTGACCATATTTTGGATCAAGGCGCGGGTCATTCCATGTAAGGAGCGATGTTGATTAGCATCCGAAGGGCGCTGGATGAGAATTTCACCCTCTGCCAGCGAAACCCTCATGTCGCCGGGAAAGACGTAGCGAAGCTCGCCTTTCGGTCCCTTGACTTTGATCGACGTGCCTTCAACTTGCACATCGACTCCTTTGGGTACTGTGATCGGCATTCTTCCTATTCTTGACACGCTACTATACCTCCTTCACAGGTGAAACCAGGCCGGCTAAATCGCGACGCCTTTTCACCCAGGGATTTTTCACCATACTTTACAGATCACCTCGCCGCCCACTCCCAGTTGGCGGGCACGTTTTCCAGTCATCACCCCTTTTGGAGTGGATAAAATAGCAATCCCAATCCCAGATAGCACCCAGGGGATTTCTTTCTTGCCGGTATACACTCGCCTTCCGGGGCGGCTTACCCGTTCAAGACCGCTGATCACCGGTTGGCGATTGCGCCGTTCTCCCACATATTTCAATTGAATGCGGAGAACTTTCTGCCCAGCGCTTTTGCCATCCACCACCTCGTAATGGCTGATATAACCCTCTTCAAGAAGGATCTTCGCAATGGCTACTTTGAGCTTTGAGCTAGGCAATGCCACCAGAGAATGACCGGCCATAATGGCATTGCGGATGCGAGTCAACATATCAGCAATTGGATCATTAACACTCATCTCTCACACTCCATCCGTCTACCACGAGGACTTTGTAACGCCCGGGATTTTGCCCTGCAGGGCGATCTCTCGAAAGCAGATACGACATAACCCAAAGCGTCGCATATAGCCTCGCGGCCGTCCACAAATTTTGCACCGATTGCGCACCCGATTGGGGTATTTGCGTCGTGTTTCTCGGATCATCATACATTTCTTTGCCATGTTTTACCCATCCTTCTTGAAGGGCATGCCTAATAATTTGAGTAATTGACGACCTTCTTCATCCGTGCGGGCTGAAGTTACAATGCTAATTTCCAAGCCGCGCAGTTTGTCAATTTTGTCGTAATCGATCTCGGGGAAAACCAATTGCTCACGCAAACCTAACGTATAGTTTCCGCGACCATCAAAAGCATCTGTAGGAACACCGCGAAAATCGCGCACGCGCGGTAAAGCAATGTTCATCAAGCGGTCTAGAAAATCCCACATGCGCTCGCCTCGCAAGGTCACCTTAACCCCAATGGCTCGACCCTCGCGCAGTTTGAAAGCCGCAATGCTTTTACGGGCTTTGGTGATGACCGGTTTTTGCCCCGTGATCTTCGTAATATCCTCGACAGTTGCCTCCAACGCTTTCGGATTATCCAATGCTTCACCAACACCAACATTGACAACTACCTTTTTAATCCGTGGAACCTGCATCACATTGGTTAGGTTCAGGTTTTTCATTAACGTTGGTGCTACTTCGTTTTTATAACGTTCTCTCAAGTGATTCATACCGTTCTCCCACTTGCGGATTAGTCGATCCATGTCTGACATTTTTTACAAACCCGATGCACTTCACTACCCTCGCGGGCGACTCCAACACGGGTGGGCTGATCACATTTTGGGCAAACTAGCATCACGTTCGAGATATGGATCGGCCCTTCAAACTCAACGATGCCCGGCGTAATGTTGCGTCGCCCTTGAGTCTGAACGGGGCGTTGGTGCTTTTTGCGGATATTGACACCTTGCACAACCACCCGTCCTTCATCCACTAGTACCCGAATCACCTCACCGCGTTTCCCGCGATCTTCCTCTCTGCCGGAGATGACTTCAACTGTATCGCCTTTTCGAATCTTGACTTTCATGGCAATTGCTCCTCTCCCTATAGCACTTCCGGCGCCAAAGAGACAATCTTCATAAAACCCTTTTCACGCAATTCACGTGCCACCGGACCGAAGATGCGCGTGCCTTTAGGATTTTTCCCATCGGTATCCAAAATGACGGCAGCATTATCATCAAAGCGAATATAAGAACCATCTTCGCGCCGCCATTCTTTAGCACACCGTACCACAACCGCTTTTACGATATCGCTTTTCTTAACTGCGCCATGAGGAGCAGCCGACTTGACCGTGGCAATCACCACATCACCAACCCGCCCATAGCGCCGCGTCGAGCCGCCCATGATGTGAATGACCAGAATTTCACGCGCTCCGGTGTTATCGGCAACCTTCAACCTGGATTCCTGCTGGATCATGCCTCACCTCCTAGGGCATGTTCTGGCACATCGGCCCCGACCTCATGGCTGAGAATCTCCTCCACAACCCACCGTTTGCGGCGCGAGAGCGGTTTACTCTCGACAATGCGCACCCGGTCACCAATTTGGCAATTCAACTCGTCATGTGCCATAAAGCGTTTTTTGCTGCGCACCACTTTTTTGTACAATTGATGAATATAGGTGCGGCTGACCTCAACCACAACCGTTTTTTCCATCTTATTGCTCACTACCACACCGGTCATTCTGCGACGGGTATTCATTTCTCACCTTCCCTGTAGATGGAGAGTTGACGCTCCCTTTGAATAGTTAACAGGCGTGCCAATTCTCGCCGAGTTTGTCTGAGAGCAGAAGTATCCGTAAGACTCCCCATTGCTAATTGGAAGCGGAGGTTCATCAACGCTTCCCGCGTGTCGTTGATTTTCTTCACCAGTTCGCTGTCTGACAAAGCTCTGATTTCGCTCGATTTCATGCCTCGCCTCCTGCTCTTTCAAAACGGTTCACGATTTTCGTCTTAATCGAGAACTTATATTGGGCTAGGCGGAGAGCTTCTTTGGCAACCTCTTCTGGCAAACCACCACCGACCTCAAACATAATTCGCCCTGGCTTGACGACGGCCACCCAGTACTCAACGTTTCCCTTACCTTTACCCATGCGGGTTTCAGCGGGTTTCTTAGTGACAGGCTTATCCGGGAAGATGCGAATCCAGATTTTCCCTCGGCGGCGCATAGCACGTACGATCGCTCGACGGGCAGCCTCAATCTGGCGCGCCGTAACCCAGCCAGGTTCTAAAGCTTGCAAACCGTAATCCCCAAAGCTGATCTCTGCGCCGCGATAGGCTTTGCCTTTCATGCGGCCGCGCATTTGCTTCCGCCATTTAACACGCTTTGGCATCAACATAATTGCACCCTCGTTATGATCTTCAAATTCTCTGCCTCCTGTCCATAGCCTCGGACAGGAGTGCGAGTGGACTGATTATTCACTGACATAGACTCCTTCGGTGGCTTCGACCATTTCTTCCGTTTCCAACTTGGCTTCACCGCGATAGATCCATACTTTGACACCGATGATCCCATA
>CALFWB010000119.1 GCA_937928795.1 uncultured Anaerolineales bacterium | reverse complement strand
GGGTCTCGATGCGGGCTGGCGCCCTTCGACAAGGTTTCGACAAGCTCAACCTGCCAGCACTTCGGCAAGCTCAGTGCAGCGCTCAGGGCGGCGCCCTACTCGACCCGCGCGAGAGGACTGCGGGTTGAGTAGCGAGCGCAGCAAGCGTACCGAAACCCGCAACGGAGGAGGGGTCTCGATACGGGCTGACGCCCTACTCGACCCACGCTCGATACGGGCTGACGCCCTACTCGACCCGCGCGAGAGGACTGCGGGTTGAGTAACGAGCGCAGCAAGCGTACCGAAACCGACCCTCACCCCTTCGACAGGGTTTCGACAAGCTCAACCTGCCAGCTCAGGGCAACGCCCCGACCCCTCTCCCACAGGAGAGGGGAGACAGCCCTCGCCGACCGATAACCGCTAAAAAAGGAGAAAAGCAATGGAAGAAGAAACCAAAAAAGAAACTGCCCAAAAATGGAATCGCCGCAAGCCTTCAACGCACCGCCCGCTGGACGAAGAGACCAAACGGGCAATGGTGCAAAAGTTAAACCTCGACAAACCCATCCTCGCCATGCAGGAAGAAGAGCAATCCCTAACCCTCTACCTGTTGGGCGGCGAGGTGGTGCGGGTGGAGTTGGCACCGGCACAAGCGCAATTAACCTTAGATCGTCTCTAGAGACGTGGCTACATCTCTGCTTTGCGGACGATAAAAAAGATTTCTTGCAGAAAGGAAACGCCATGGATGTCATTCAAATCGCCACCGATCCCGCAAGTGGCAATGCTGGGAGCGCATCCGCTAGCGCCCTCTCGCCCATGCTGAGCGGGTTGGTCTATAAAGTTGTCCTGCGCTATCAGGGTGCACCGCCAGCAACGACCAATGTCAAACTGAGCGATGGCAACGACCCCGCCAACGAGGCGATTGTCAACGTCAGCGGCAACAGCGACCTCGTCCTTTACCCGCGGCGGGCGATGACCAACAACAGCGGCAGCAACCTGACCTTCAACGGCACGCAGGTTGTGCCGACGCCGTATCCTTTGCACGGCAACCTGAAGCTTAGCCTGAGCCTCACCAACCCCGGCGTGAGCGTCAGCGCCACGGTGTATCTCTTGCGCGGCTGAACGCCATGGATTTGATCAAGTTAACGGCTGTTGCGGTTGGCACGCAGGGAGAAGATTTCTCCCCGGCGGTGAGCGGCTTGATCCACAAGGTGCGCTTGGTCTATAGCAATAACCCCGGATCATCGAGCACGGTCAGGTTAAGCGCTCTCGCCGATCCACTCGGCGAGTGGATTGTCAACCGCCAAGGGGCTGCCAGCAACCTCACCCTTTACCCGCGCCGCCCTGTTCAGGATGCGCAGGGAACGCCCTTGACTCTCGATGGCATCCGACCGCTCTGTGAACCGTATGCCGTGCACGGGCGTCTGAAGCTCTCGCTGGAAGGGGCGAACGCCGGCGGCCAATGCACGGCTTATATCTGGTTGATCCGTTTATGAGAAAGGAGGAAAAAATGACCCCTGAAACCCTATCGTCCATTGCTGGCGTGATCCTCTCGCTGGCATTCTCTTACCTGCCGGGCTTGAAGCGTTGGTATGGCACGCTGGATGGTACAGCCAAACGGTTGGTTATGTTCGCCGTCCTAAGCGCTACGGCGCTCGGTTTATATGCTCTTGCCTGTACGCCGTATGCCGAGCTGTTGGGAATTTCGCTGAGCTGCGATGCCAGTGGTGCAGTGATGCTCTTGCGCTTGCTGCTGAGCGCGCTGATTGCCAATCAAGCCACCTATAGCCTCACGCCCCGCTCGCCCGCTGACCGCGCCTCGGCTGATACGCAAAGTCAAGCCCTGAAATTCGATGGCACTGCATAATGAACCGTGTGATTGCCTCCAACAACGCCAGCCCCGAGCGGGTGATTGTAGTTGATAGCGGCGGCAACGGCGATTTCACCTCAATCCAGATGGCGATCAACGCCGCCGCAGCCCGCTCCCCCAGCGCCGCAACGCCCTGGCTGGTGCTGATTGCGCCGGGTAGTTATGCCGAAAGCCTGACCTTAGCTAACCATGTCCACCTCGCCGCTTTGGGCGGCGCCAGCAGTGTTGCCCTGCAAGCGGCAACTGCGCCAGCCCTCGAAGCAGCCGCTTGCACCGTGCGCGGCTTGCGCTTTGAGGGGACAGCCAGTCCGTTGATCCGTGCGGCCTCGAATTTCAGCGGCAAACTTGGCTTGCAAGAGATAAGCATCGAGTCAACCCTTGCTGAACAGGATGCCCTGCGGGTGGATGGCGGTCAGGTGGAGCTGGAAAATTGCCGTTGGACGGTGGGCGGGCGGCTGGTGGTGAACGGCGGCAGCTTAAGTGTGCGCCGTTCGCACCTCGTCCATCAACACAGTTCACCCTTGGCGCTCACTCAAGCTACGATCGAGGTCAGCGGTGGGGCGCTGTTTCTCGAATTTAGCCTGGTGGAGAACAAGGCTCATCCTTCCAGCGGCGGCAGTGCGGTGAAGTTCAGTTTGCAAGCGCCTACGGCGGTGAAGTTCTTTCACAGCGTCCTGCGGGCTGCCAGCGGTTATAGCGTGGATAGCACGGTCAACCTGACGGCGGTCATTGCGGCTTGCCGCATGAACGCCGACATCAATACCAGCAAGATCGGCGGCGTGCTGGATTATGCCTACTATGCAGCCCTGTGAGTACACTGCGGTGTCACCTCGAGCGTAGCGAGAGCTCTTATAAGATGTCTCACTGCGTTCGACGTGTCCACGCAAAAGTTGTAGGACAACTCAATGAGTTGTCCTACAAATCGACCTGACAGAGAAGCGCGTTCGGCATGACAAATAGGGACGTTTGACATGACAGAAAGGTGCGTTTGACATACCGAAGTGGAGGAACCGATGAAATTGCGCTATCCCTTTGAACAGGTGTATCCCCTCACCCAGGGGTTCAGCGAGCGGCACCGCGGCTTGGATTGGGGTGTGCCCTTGAACACGGCAGTGCTGGCTGCCGCAGATGGGCGGGTGCGCTGGATCGCCATTCAGCCCAACGGATACGGCTTATACCTGACCCTTGAACACGAACGGGGAGCAGTGACCCTCTATGCCCATCTGGAGCGCGTCTTGGTGGAGTTGGCGCAAACCGTCTCGGCTGGGCAGCCGATAGCTTTGAGTGGCAGCAGCGGCAATTCCAGCGGACCGCATTTGCACTTTGAGTATCGTCTAGATGGCAGACGAGCGGCCGACCCGACGCCCTATTTCCTCGCCCTGGCTGCGGATGACGGCAGCGAGCAACCCAGCCCCTTCCGCCATCCGCCGCCGTTGCGCGTGCGTAGAGGGGACAAGGTGACCCTGCGGCGCGGCTTCGACTATGTCAACCTGCGCCCGGAACCCGCCTACGGAGCCGACGTGCCCGACATCGGCGATTTCTGTGGCGGGGCTGCGGTTGAGGTGCTGGAACAACGCGGCGAGATGGTCGCCATCAAAGTTTGGGTGCACGGCGGCTATCTGGAACGCTTGACCACTGACCGCTAACCGCTGAAGCTACGAGTAGAGAGAAGGTGAACATTGGACGAGAAATTATTGGAAGAGATCAATGCCCTGCTGAGCGAAAACGGGCGCATCCGTCAGACGGTGCGCGACCGCCTAATTTTGGCTTGCGTGGCTGAGATTTACCGCGCCACACAAGTCCTGCCCGACATCCAGCGGCGCATCGAGCAATTGGAACGGCGTTCGCTCTTGCTCTGGGCGGAACGCCATCCCAAAGCTGCTCTGACCTTGTTGGCAGCCCTGCTCTTTTTGCTCAACCTGGGGGTCTTGAACGACCTGCGCCGCTTACTCTTCGGGTGGTTAGGCTTGCCCCTTGATCTGATTCCGTAGAAAGGAGGGCTCTAATGACCACTCGCCAGGAAGTAAACCAACTCTGTCGGCGACGCTTAGGAGACCAGCAAGCTCCCTTCGCCTTCAGCGACCTCCAGATCAACCAGTGGATTCACGATGCCCTTGCCGAGCTTTCGCAGCTCTTCCCGCGGACGCTCTATGCCGAGTTCACCTTACAAGCCGGGCAAACGGCGGTCAATCTGAGCGGTTTGGAGGGCTTTCAAACCGTATTGCGGGTCGAATATCCGCTTGGGATGCAGCCGCCGCGTTTTTTGCAGCGCATCTCGCGCAGCCGAACGGCGGTTTTTAACGGTCGCCCAACCTACGATTTGGATTGGGGGCAAGCTGGCGGCTGGCTATTGGTGCTCGGCATCCCTGCGCAAGGTGGGGAAAAGCTGGGGCTGACCTACCAAGCCGATCATCTCTACCCGGCGGATGACGATACGCCGCTGACCGTCCCCGACCGTCTTTTGGAGCTGATTGTGTTGTTCGTGCGCATGGCTGCCTTGCAGGAGCAGCTTGCCGAGCTTGGCGCCCAGAGCCTGCCAGCCCCGCCGCTGCTCAGCGCACGGGCTTTGAACGCTGCCCGCGCCCGCCAGGAGTATCTGGACGCTCTGGACAAAGCCCGCAAGCGGGAAGGGGAAGGGGCAATTGTGGTGGGGTGGTAACGCCCCTCGCCCTTGCCCTCTTCTCCGAGCCGCTGGGTTCGAGGTCTTGGCGGAGTGAATTCCTGCCTCGATTCATGGAAGTCCTGACGGGCTTTTCCGTTTGCTTGAGGTCGCAGGTCAAGGAGTTTGCGTTTGTCATTTTGACGAGCGGAGCAAGGAGAAATCTAAAGACCTCTCGCTGCGCTCGAGGTGACAGGCCAAATCGGTGCGCTGCGCT
Organism: uncultured Anaerolineales bacterium; assembly: GCA_937928795.1. GTDB lineage: Bacteria > Chloroflexota > Anaerolineae > Anaerolineales > UBA4823 > NAK19. Next base: position 17,910 of record CALFWB010000119.1, on the reverse strand, counting down.
CGAAGTGACAGGGCGGTTCGTCGGATGCACCACCTTGTCCTGTTGAACGCCCTCCTTTGTCCTGTGTCCTGTCGAACGCAGTGAGACATCTTCGGCGAAGCGCACCAAGACTTCTCACTCCGCTCGAGGTGACAATGGAGCTGATCAGCCTATCCCGAACTCAGGTGATTAAAAAGCCCTAATCAATCCATTGTGTCCACGCAAAAGTTGTAGGACAACTCAATGAGTTGTCCTACAAAGCAATGATGCCAACCTCTTTTGAGCGCACACTAAATCCATTTGCCAGTTGACTTTTTGGATTTTATTGGGTTTAATACTATAGAAATAAGCTGGTGTGGATAGCTTAAAGTTGAACCTAGAATCAGATTTGCCTTTGGCTGAAATCGAACCGTTACACCCGGAGGAGTTAGACGCTGCAGAGCCTTCTGCACCGTTGAAAGTTCCTCATCCTTCGTCGGCAGAGGAAGCAGCAAATTTTCGCGCCTTAGCCGAAAATGCCGGCGAAGCGATCTTCGTTGTCAATGCCGAGGGAGCTTTTGAGTATGTCAACGCAAAAGCCTGTGAATTGCTCGGCTACCCCTGCGAAGAACTGCTTGGGAAACACTTTACGAACTTTATCCATCCTTATGACCTGCCAATTGTCAGCGAGCGTTGGCAAGCCCGCCGACGCGGGGAAGCCGTTCCAGATCGCTATGAACTCCAGATCATCCGCAAAGACGGCACACACATCCCAATTGAGATGGGGCTAGCCCTCACCCAGTGGAACGGCAAAGTTGCTACCGTTGCGCTTGCTCACGACATTCGCCCGCGCCGCCAACTGGAAGAAGCCCTGGCAGCCCAATTGCGCTTGCGCACAGCCCTTGCCGAACTTTCCAAGCATTTGCTTTCTGCTTTTGACCTCGAAAAACTCTCGGAAATCGCCCTCCAAGAAGCTCAACAGCTCACCCAAAGCCCCATGGGCTTTATTGGCTATCTGGACGCGCACAACGGCGGTCAATTCTTTGGTTTGATGGTGCAATCCGAGCCGCAGAGGGGTCTTTTCGAGAGACATGCGCAGCCCTTGGATAACCTTAAGGTAAAGGGGTTCTTGGAATGGGTGAGGAGAGCAGGCAAAGCGGTTTATTCCAACGATTTTGCCCAAGATTTTGAGGGCTATCCGTTTCAAAGCACCCATCTTCCAATTGAGCGCCTTCTAATTGCTCCAGCCAAATTAGATGGTGAGGTGGTGGGGATAATTGCTGTCGCCAACGCCCCGCAACCTTACCGCCCGGCTCAGGCGGAGTTGCTCGAACGTTTCGCCGACCTCTACGCCCTTGCCCTGCAACGCCACTGGCAAGAAGAAGCCCTGCGTCGCGATAGCCGCCGCGCCAAAAGCCTTGCCCAAATTTCCCAACAAATTGTCGCATGCCAGAACGATCTGCCACTGCTTTTAGACACCATCTCACGCCAGACGGCTGAGACATTACAAGCCGCTTGTGCGACGCTGCTGCTCAATGAACCTGCGAAATTGCTGAAGTTAGCCGCCCTCGCTCATCCGCACCCCTTGATGCTCTCGGTCCTACGGGACGCCTTCGACCCGCCGCGCATTCTTGCTGAGTTCCTTCCCTGGCAAAACGTTCTCCAAAACCCTCAACCGTTCTTTTTCGCCCACGTACCTAAGCCTCTTCCCCCGCTCATTACTGCGCCCCCCTTGAACAAAATTAACGAGTTGATCGGTATCGATAGTCTGATGATCTTGCCACTAAGCGAGGGCGAGCGCTTGATCGGTTTGATCCTCCTCTCCCGCCACAAAGACGAAAAGCCGTTTTCTTCTCAGGATTTCGCTTTTGCCCAAGAAGTTGCTGCCCGTCTTTCCTTAGGAATGGTCAACGCCCGCCTGGTGAGCGATCTCGAACTGCAACAATCTCTGCTGGAAGTGCGCGTTGCCGAGCGCACAGCCGAGCTGCAAGCGGAGCGCGAGTTTGTCTTGCAAGTGATGAACTCGATTGATAGCGGCATCACGGTGGTCGATCGTAGTCAGCACTTTGTCTTTGTCAATCGCGCCTTTGCCGAAATGCTGGGCTATTCGCCTGAGGAGTTGGTGGGCAAAAAGCCAATCGATCTCACGGCTCTCAATCAACAAGCCTATCTGGAGTCTCAGTGGAAGATGCGGCTTGAAGGGAAGACAACTTCGTATGAGCATCTGCTGAGACACAAAGATGGCAGCACAGTGCCCGTGTTGGTCACTGCGACGCCGCGATACCACGGAGAAGACATTATCGGTTCCATTGCCCTGATTACCGACCTGCGCCAGCGCCAACGCCTGGAAGAAGAACAACTCTGGTTGCAAGGCTTTCGCGATCTCTTGCTTTCCATTGCCGGCACGTTTATCCAAGGGGCAAGGTTGCAAGACCAAGCCCTGATCGAGCAACTCTTAGGCGAGGTGGGCGCTTTCCTCCAAGTGGATCGGGTCTATTTGTTCGTGATCGATTGGCACAAAGAGACCACCTCCAACACACACGAATGGGTGGCTGAAGGGATCCGCCCCGAAAAGGAGAATCTGCAAGACCTCCCGCTGGAGAGCATTCCCCTTTGGATGAATAGCTTGCGCAAAGACCCTTATCTCTTGATCCCCGCCGTCGAGGAACTCGGCGAGGAGTGGGGCGAAGTGAAAGCGATTCTGGAGGCGCAAGCGATTCAATCGCTCCTGGTCATGCCCATCCGCTACGCGGGTAAATTGTATGGCTTTGTCGGTTTCGATTCGGTCAAGGGTCGGCGACAGTGGAAACAAGAAGAGATTTACCTCTTGAGCATCCTTGCCAACCAATTTGCCAGCTTGTTTGTCCGGGAAGAAGCCGAAGAAGCCCTGCGCCAGAGCGAAGCGCGCTACCGCCTTTTAGCGGAAAACGTTCGCGATGTGATCTGGACGACTGACCTGAATCTTAACTACACCTATATTAGCCCCTCGGTCACGACGCTGACAGGTTACTCAGTGGACGAAGCCATGCAGTTGCGCTTGAAGGAATTGCTCACTCCTCCTTCTTATCGCTTGGCAAAAGAGGCGATCGCCAAAGAACTCCCTCAATTAACCCGGCTCGAGCAGAATGCCCAACGTTCCTGGTCGCATACCCTAGAATTAGAACACCGCTGCAAAGATGGCTCGACGCGCTGGATGGAGGTCAAGGTCAGCCTTTTGTGTGATGCCCAAGGAAAGCCGATTGGCTATCTCGGTTTGAGCCGCGATGTCAGCGAGCGCCGCCAAGCCCGCCAAATCCTCGAATACATGGCAACCCACGATGAATTGACCGGTCTGCCCAACCGCTATTTGTTTAACGACCGATTGAAACACGCCCTCAATCGAGCGCTGAGAGAAAAGCACGGGCTGGCAATCTTACTAATCGACCTCGATCATTTCAAAGAACTCAACGATACCTATGGGCATGTGAAAGGTGACCACGTGCTCCAAGAAGTTGCTCGCCGTTTACTGGGGAGTTTGCGCCAGAGTGATACCATTGCGCGCATGGGCGGGGATGAATTCTGCATCATTTTAGAGGGCATCACCCAAGCCGAGGATGCCGCTCAGGTGGCGCAGAAGCTGTTAGAAGTGCTTGCCCAGCCATATCCTGTGACGGAGGGGGTAAGCTGGAGACTCTCTGCCAGTATCGGTATCAGTCTCTACCCGCAGGATGGAGATCATACCGAGGACTTGATGATCTGCGCCGATATTGCCATGTATCGTGCCAAGAAGCGGCGCAACCGCTATCGTTTTTATTCCTCCCAACCTCGCAAAGCTTCGCAGCCGTAGATGGGTCACAATGGTTTGCCGTCGGGCTAAGCGGCGAATCAGATCGGTCCGTCTTTTTCTGTTACTCAGGCAGGACTTTAGTCCAATAAACCGGTGTGCAAAGTAACCTAGCTAAATAATTCCTTCTCTTAGTTACTTAATCGTAGTCGTAGTAGAGCGTGTGGATATGTGGATAAATGTCACAAGGGAGGAAAATTTGCCAAGATATAGTCATCAACCAAACCCGGAAGCCTACATCTACGGCAAAACGTTGCCCCATTTATCCCCAGCCTTTATGTTCATAAGTTGGGAGAAAAAAGGGGCTTATCCACAGGTTATTCACAGGGCAAATATCTGGCTCGTCTCTCTGCTTCTTTGCCATATCTGGCGATTGTAGGCAACTCAAAAGGGCAGTTTTTCCCCAGTTATCAAAGGTTTTCCACAGGAATTGCAAAGTTATCCACAGATTAAGTGGCGTTACCAAATCCGCAGAGAGGCAATCAGGGCATCCAGTAACGAAAGAGGTGGGATAAAGGACTCGTCAGCTTCAGCCGAGAGTTGTGCTTCGATTTGGGCATAATAAGACTCTGGGTCTGAAATTTCCCAATCGGCATCCTCGATCCTGTTTGGCAAAGCCGGATGGTTGACGGGCAACACTGCTGCAACGTACCAGCGTTGATCGGCAGTTATGCCTTGGTAGGTGTAAAAGAGGTCGTAATTGTTAATTGGCAAAACATCTTGAGCGAATTGAGTTAGGTAACGTAAGCCTGAGCCATTTTTGAAGGGAAGGTAGCGCAGGTTGGAGTGGAACAAAGGGGCAGCGTTCCATAAAGGTAAAAAAGGGAACTCCTCCGGGCTCTCGGGGCGGTCTTGGATTAATTGGAGCAAGCGATCGCCCATCTCGCCGGCAGCCCGGTCGAGGACGCGGTATTCTTGCAGGGGATAGACATACAGGCGCGGGGTATGGAAAGTGTCCTTGAGGACATAGCCTTGCAGGGTGAATTGGGTATATTCAGGGTAGACCGAAGCGGGGAAAAAGTCTGTCTCATTGCCGGTTGACGCTGGCACCAATTCAGGCAAAACCCCTTGGGCGATCTGCAAGTCAAGGTAAAAGCGAATGCCATTAAAGTCAATGTTCGGGGTCGGTTCTACAGTTGGGATGGCAGGGGAAGGGGAGGACGTCGGGATTGAGGTTGCAGTCGCTAGTGCGGTGGTAGGAAGAGGCTCTTCTATTGTTTCCGTAGGAAGAGGAGGAAACACCGTCTCAAAAACTTCGGTTTTCGATAGCCGCGCTGCTCGCGTATACAGCAAGGTACCACCCAAGCCAAGCAAAATCGTGAGGGTACATAGACCAAACAAAAGAACGACAATCAGGATGAGGATGAGTTTTTTGTTTTGCATGATATTTTCCTAAGGGGCAAGCCAGACGAAAGTTTGGACGATCTGCAGGAAAATCCTCTGTTCCAACTCGGCATCAAAAGGTGGCGGTGGGGTGGGGAAGTTCTCTGGATTGCTGGAATGCAAGACAAAATCCAGCGTTACGCAGGTATCTTCATCGTAAACGGCGTAGGCGCTCCAGTCGTAACGGCTGCCGGCCGCTCCTTCGCTAAAAGAGGCTACCGTAAAGGTGAGCGGGTCAACCACCAGGGTTTCGAGGGTCAACGCTTCAGGTGGCAAGCTTTCCATCAGGGGGCTGAGACAGCGTCCGAGGTATGCTTGGGCGTTGATTTCGAGGTATTTTTCGACCAAGTTTGTGCCGCTCTCAAAGGGCAAATCAAGGCGCGCTGTGTCAGGTAAATTAACAGTTAGGCGGCTGCCGGGTGGATAGCGCAGTTCGAATCCGAAGTTATAGTTGCGGTAGGTATTCCACTGTTCGGTGGGGGAAGCGGGTGGGGGCGTTTCACTCGCCGTCGCCGGCGGAATGGTCGGAGAAGCGGTCATAGTTGGCGTTGGGGATGCAGTAGGACTGGGGGAAGGCGTGACGGTAGGCGGCGCTGAGGTGACCGTGGCGGTGGGCAGCAACCCAAACTCGGCGCGGCACGCCAGCAGGACTAACACCAGCAAGAACCAAAGGAATTGATCGATGAACTTCATGTTTTCTCCTCTCAGTTGAAAAGGGAGCTGGATTGATTATACTGCGTTCTGAGTGGAAATTTTTGCCTCGTAGGGAGGAGCGAAAGCAGAGCAAGTAACCCACCGCCTGGCAGTCGCTAGGCGAAGGAGTGGGCTTTCAGAATGGCTTGCCCAATTTCTGCGGCTTTGTCGGCTGTAGTTTTAGCCCCGACAGGCCACTTTCTAGCCCCCATGTCACTTCGAGCGGGGCGAGAAGTCTTTAGCTCGGCGCAATGGTTGTGCCCGGGTGGAGGACGGTGTTCTTGGGGATGACGACAATGCCGTCTTCGATAACCCAGTTTTCACTCTCTTCCCGATAACCGCGCGGGAAGGGTTTGATCGTCACCCGTTCGCCAATGCGCGCATTTTTATCCACGATGGCACCTTCGATATGCGAATGGTTGCCGATGCCCAATGGGATGCCAGCCGCAATGGTGGAAACATCTTTTTCATAATAATCCGCACCCATCATAACCGTGTTGCGGATAGTGACATGATTGCCGATCACGCTGCGTAACCCAATGATGGCATTGTCGATCTCGGCATGGTGGATAATACAACCCTCGGAGATTAAGGCGTTGTGCAGGGTGGCGCCATCGATGATCGTGCCGGGCAAATTGCGCGAGCGAGTGTAAATGGGACGATCGGGATCGTGAAAACTAAAGGGTGGATTGGGGCTGGCAAGCGAGAGGTTCGTGTCATAAAAGGAACGGATTGTCCCAATGTCTTCCCAATAGCCATCAAAGTCAAAGCCATAAACGGCGTAGGTCTCCAGCGAATTGGGAATGATCTGCGAGCCAAAGTCGTCGTAGGTCGTGTTCTCTAAGACTTCTTCTAGGACTTGGGTGTTAAAGAGATAAATGCCCATCGAGCCAATATAAGGGCGTTGTGGGTCATCCCGACAGACAAATTGCTTCAACACATCGGGATGGCGCGGTTTTTCGACAAAAGCGATGATGCGACCTTCTTCGTTGCGTTGCAATAAGCCAAAGCGGTGAGCGTCGGCAGCAGCGACCGGTTGAACGCCAATGGTGATTTGGGCGTGATGGTTGAGATGATACTGGAACATCTCGCCGTAATCCATGCGGTAAAGGTGATCGCCGGCCAGAATGAGGGTGTACTCAGCTTGGGCTGAGCGGATCTCGACTAACTGCTTGCGCACTGCATCGGCTGTGCCTTGATACCAATCCGTGCTGCGCAAGGTTTGTTCGGCAGCTAGAATCTGCACCCAACCTTCGTGAAAGTCGTCAAAGGTGTAGGTTTGGGTGATGTGGCGGTGCAAGGAAACCGAGTTAAATTGGGTGAGGACGGCGATGTGTTGGATGCCCGAATTGATGCAATTCGAGATCGGCACATCGATCAGGCGGTATTTGCCGGCGATAGGGACAGCCGGTTTGGCACGCTGCTTGGTTAGAGGATAGAGCCGCTTTCCCACGCCGCCGCCTAAGATCACTGCGAGGACATTGCGCATTGAAACCATACCAACCTCCCTAGTAGAAAAAAGCCCTCCGAAAGGGAGCAGGAGGGCGATTGTTGTTTCTCAGGCAGATGCCGAAGGTGGGAGTCGAACCCACACTCCCGAGGGAACGCGATTTTGAGTCGCGCGCGTCTGCCAGTTCCGCCACTTCGGCTCTTCCCACCATTAAGTATATCGAAAGTTTGAGGGATGGTCAAGGATGAATATGGGCGTCAATTACAACTCGGCGTGCCATACTCGTTTCAATTCGCCTGCACGCTCTTCTCTCGCTTTGTTTCCGAGAAGTTGTCCTACAATTTTGGCATCTTCACTCCCAACATACACAATTTCGCCCCTGTGCTTTAGCGGTATAGAGCGCGGTATCTGCCCGTTTGATCAGGCTGGCAAGGTTATCGCCTTGCGGTTTGCAGAACGTGCCGCCAATCGAGATCGAAAGGCGGTTTTCGTCAAATTCGATCTTTTCCGCTTCGCTGCGCAGACGCTCAGCTAGTTGGAGAGTTTGCTCTTGGGAGGTATCCTTTGTCAAAACCAAGAATTCCTCGCCACCCCAGCGGGCTGCGTGGTCTGTGGCGCGCAAGTTGCTCCTCAGCGTGAACGCCAGGCGACTCAGCAGGACGTCGCCGACATCGTGCCCGAAGGTGTCGTTAAAGCATTTGAAATCGTCAAGATCGATTAGAAGGATCGCAAAAGGGAGTTGGTTTTCTAGGATTTCTTCAATGATGGCGGAGATCATGCGCCGATTGGGCAATTGGGTGAGGTGATCGATGTTAGCTTGCCATTCCCAGTAAGAGACTTGTTTTTGAGAGGCTGCCAAATCGTCTTTGACCTTAGCGAGGACGAAGGTAAACAGGCTGATGATCAACAAGCGGGTTTCGATGCGAATCCAGTCAATTATTGCCTCCGTCGGAGTTGGAAGGAATTTCCATAAACCGATCACCACGGTGAGAGCAAGGTAGAGCATGGATAAGCGCAAGGCAAGTTGATGTTCCAAGATAATGTAGCCGAGAATAAAGATGACCAGCATTCCCCCGGCAATGGTTTCAATTTCCTTCCAAGAGGCAAGGATGTCTTCATAAAAGAGATAATAGGAGTATTTTGCCAAGAAGAGAAGGGCCATGGTGGTTAGCACAAAGTATTCGATATAGGCTAACGGGATGCGCCGCCAGAGCAAGGCGCCGATCCAAAGCACCGTCTCAGCCATCAGAAATGGGTAAACATAGCGGACGAAAACTTCGGTATCGCTGTAAAAGCGCCAGACAAAATAAATCGAAGGCAAGGCGACGAACGAGGCTAACAGGTACAACCACCGTTTGCGTTCAGCTATCTTGTGGCTGAGGTTAGCTCGCTCGCGCGAGGAAAGCGGGAGGGGGGAGTTTCGCCGATCCACGTCATTAGGGAGTATTATGAGTTATTATATGTAAGTTTATTATAAATGATTACCGATTGACTTTCAATCGTTGAGCAAGCAGAACAGCAATTCTAAATTTGCAAATTCGTTCGTCTTTCAGCCAGAAAGAGCAGATTTTCGTAGCATAGGCTTCAGCCTGTGTCTTGTTTCCACAAGCTAAAGCTATGTTACTGTATGAGCTGAGGCTTTTGCTATGCTTGAGAAGCTGCACCAAGCAGATTTTCGTGGCATAGGCTTCAGCCTGTTTCGGGTAAAGCAAATGAAAAGCCCTGCCGTATGGCAGGGCTAGATGCCTAAATTAAGGTTTCTTTCCACCCGAACCGCTACCGCCACCACCTGGCGATGGGTTGCCATCTCCAGTGCCCGGTGCCGGATTGCTGCCACTGCCGGGGTCAGCATTGCCGCCAGTGCCCGGTGCCGGGTTGCCGCCCGTGCCGGGCGCTGGATTACCACTGCTGCCGGGGTCAGCATTGCCGCCTGTGCCCGGCGCCGGGTTGCCACCACTGCCCGGTGCCGGATTGCCGCCTGTGCCGGGCGCTGGATTACCACCGCTGCCGGGGTCAGGATTGCCGCCACTGCCCGGCGCCGGATTGCCGCCCGTGCCGGGCGCTGGATTACCACTGCTGCCGGGGTCAGGATTGCCGCCTGTGCCAGGCGCCGGATTTCCGCCTCTCGGTAGGCTTTGCCGCTCTTGGGTCTGAGTCTGAGTTTGCAAGCGCAAGCGCAGTTGTTGCGGGTCGCCGTCACACTCTTCCAAGAGGCGCAAGCGAGCTTGGATCATCTCGCGCACGCGGTTGTGGACTTGCTGCGCGTTCGGGCTAGCCTGTTCGGGTAGTTGCAGGCGGGTTTGGAGCATCTCTTGCAGGCGGGTGCGCATTTGTTCCATTGCTTGAGTCGCCTGTTCAGCGGGCAGGTTTGCCATCCGTTGCAGGGTTTGCTCCAGTTGTTGTTGAGCGCGCGCCAGCACCGCATCGGTGGGCATTTGTCCACCTTGCAGCATGGATTGGATTTCCTCCAGTCGCCGCAGTGCGAATTGCAGGCTCAGCTCCGCCTGTTGCAGCGGGTCGCCCTGCGCCAGAGCGAAACGGGCGTTCTCGCTGGCGAGCTTGACGCCGTACAACGGTTGGTCGGGCAGGCTGGTTTGCGCCGCCGCCACGGTCACGCCACCGCCGCCCAAAACCAGAGATGCAATCACCAAAATCGTCGCTAGGACACTGACCATTGGATGATACTCCTTTCGTCTCCAAAGTGGGATAGGAATCAAGTTCCACCCTTTATGACGATGATTGGAGCGCAAGGATACGGGTGTGCCGAGGGTTTTTGCTTGGCTCAAAAAGCGTTCCTTGGCAGCTTGGGCTCGTTCGGGCGAGCGGCGTACCTCTTGCTGGCGCAAGGCTTCCAACCAAGGGGATAGGTCTTTCTCTTCAAGAGGTTGGTTCATCGGATATCTCCTCTTTCAATAACATGCGCCGCAGGGATTGCAAGCCGCGGTGCTGTAAGGCTTTGACCGCCGTAAGCGGCTTCTGCAACACGTCGGCGATGCTTGCTAGGTCCCAATCCTCAACATAGTGCAACACGATCACCAAGCGTTGCTCGGCGGTCAGATGAGCGAGAGCGGTGCGAGCTTGCTCCTGTAACAGATGGCGTTCGCTTTGTTCGTCCACCGCCCCCTGTTGGTCGGCAAGGCTTTCTTCTAAAATTTCCAAAGGTCGGCGGCCCCTCTGTCGGTATTGGTCTTGAATCCAATTGTGGGCGATGCGATACAAGTAGGGTCTTACCTCTCGGATCGGTTGCGCAGTGGTTTGCAAAGCCTTCAAAAAGCGATAAAAGGTTTCGGCAACGCATTCTTCAGCGAGGTCTTCATCGCCCAACAAGCGCACAGCGAAGGCATAGAGGGCTGGGCTATAGGCGTCATACAGTTCAGCCAACGCCTGTTCATCGAAGGCTGCCAACCGCTCAGAAAACTTCGCTGACGAAGACCAAGCCATCGTTTTCTATTATGACGGAAAAGCGCAGAAAAAGATACGCTCTAGTTGGGCCTATTTTACCGATAACTTTCTCGGCTAGACCCGAGTCTATCGCCCAGTGGAACTGGTGATAAAATTGTCTTGCACTCTCCTGTGGAGCACCGATTATGCTATCCTCACCTCCGCATAAACCTTCTTTTGAGGCGTTCATTCAAACCTGCACGCCTCTGCTAAAGATTGCGGACTTAGAAGCAGTCATGCGCCAACGCGTGCAAGAAATTGTAGTCGAGTTGCTAGATTTTCAACCGACAACCGATGCGGTGCAGAGTCTGAAAAACTTTCTCCAAAAAGACGAAAACTTCCTTGGTGTTTTATTGGCACTCACAAATCTTTCTCAGGAAAAGTTTTTACGGATTATCACTGCTCAGCGGTTTGCCAATCAGGACTTTGCTCCTGAATGGGGCGTGAAGGAAATTTATCGCCGAATCAGAAAAGAGGACTCCTTTGCTGAACAAATTGCACGTCTTTTCCTAGAAGGAAAGAACAGTCAAATCCTTGCAGCACAGATAGCGGATTTTTATCTTGATCAACTCTCTCTGCCTGACAATTGGACAGAGATTATTCGGGACAACACGTTGATTGGCAACATTGTGCGCAAAAAATTAACAGGCGAGTATGCCGATAAGAAGGGCGAATTCATCGAAAATCAGGTGGCTGAGGTGCTTGACCGCATCAAAGAGAGATGGGGCATCCCCTATTCACAGGGTCAGGTTAAGTTGGTGGGCAAAGAAGTGGACTATGCTCTCCCTTCTTTAGAAGAACCATATGTAATGATCATGGTCTCTTATATGGAGACGACTTCCAGTAGCCAAACCACCCGTGCGAATGAGCAACTGGCAATGTACCAAAAGATTGTGGGGGAGAATGTCCGTTACCCGCGCGAGCAACGCGTGCTGGTCAATGTGGTAGATGGTGGTGGTTGGCTAGCAAGACGTTCCGATCTACGCAAAATGTATGAAGGCTGCCACTATTGCCTAAATATGAGAACTCTGGCTCAATTGGAAGCCATTGTTCAATCTCATGTTCCAAAACGCTTCTTCTCCAAAGAATAGAGGTGCAAATGTTGGAAGAGTATCTTGATCAAGTCACGTTGGGTGATTGTTTGGAGCACCTAGCATGTCTTCCATCTGATAGTGTAGATATGTGTTTCGCCGATCCACCTTTTAACTTGGAGAAAAAGTACAATTCCTATAAAGATGAACGCCCGGATCACGAATATCTGGAATGGTGCAGAGCTTGGCTGAGTGAGTTAGTGCGCGTCACAAAACCGACCGGTTCAATTTTTATCCACAATATCCCCCGCTGGCTGACTTACTATGCGGCTATTCTGAATGAAATTGCCTATTTTCGCCACTGGATTGCTTGGGATGCAATGAGTAACCCGCTCGGCAAGACCCTGCTGCCTGCTCACTATGGTATCTTGTTCTACACCAAACAACCTAAGGGGTTCAAATTTTATGAAATCCGCGCTCCGCATCGCACCTGTCGGGTTTGCGGAAGCTATCTCAAGGACTACGGCGGTAAGAAGGATCAGATGCATCCCTTTGGCGCTTTGGTAAGCGATGTGTGGACAGATATTTATCGTATTCGTCACAATGTCCGCCGAGACGAACACCCTTGCCAGTTGCCAATTCACCTGCTGGAACGGATTGTCTTGATGAGCACCGACGCTGGCGACATTGTCCTCGATCCGTTTCTGGGCACCGGCACCACAGCGATCGCCGCAAAGGCTCTGGGACGACATTTTATCGGCATTGAACTTGACCCCTTTTACAAGAAAATTGCCGAGAAAAAATTGGAAGAGGTGACGCCTTCCATGTACGAAGGGTATTATGTTTCGTACTTCCTAGGAAAAATTCAGAGCATTCGGGATATTGATGCCAAACAACTATTTCCACCCCAACTGACCTCAACCGCAAAGAAAAAAGCCAAAGGACAGAAAGGCTCTCCGCCACCTTTGCGAAATAAAGTGGAAGTGGATGGCGAAATCCGCTCGGTTTTGCAATCAACCCTATTTGAGCAAAACCCTGAATACGCGTTGAACAAAGGGTCTAGGGGATAATTGCCCATTCAGGCAGGTTTTGGTATGCAGCGTAATCTCTCGCTTATCCTGTCGCTGCTTGCGCTGCTGCTCGTCTCGTGCAGCAGAGCATCCTATCCGCGCGTCAGCCTTGCAGAAAGCGATGCGCCTGCACCTACCGCCAACGCCAATGCACCGCGCAAGCTTCCTCTGCGATTGGCAGTTGCCACGGTCATCTCCCCGCAGGCTACCCTAGAGGCTTACGGACCCCTGCTCGACTACCTTTCCCTTAAGCTTGAGCGGCCGGTCAATCTGATCCAGCGCAACACCTACGCAGAGATCAACGAGCTTATCCGTTCTGGCGGAGCTGACTTAGCCTTCGTTTGTGGCGGCGCCTACGTCGAAGGACAACGCGAATTCGGCATGGAACTGCTTGTCGCTCCTGAGGTGCGCGGGGAGACCGTCTATTATTCCTACATCATTGTGCCGAGTGACAGCCCGGCGCAGAGGTTTGCCGACCTGCGAGGTTTAACTTTCGGGTTCACCGATCCGTTCTACCGTGCCTTGGTGGAATTGACATTGGAATTCGTCCAATCAGAAATTGGAGAAGTAGCACAAGTCGCTGACTTGCACCCCGCTGGAGAGGTCCATGCGTTTCTATGTGATTAGCCTACTTGTCCTCCTTCCGGCACTTATGTTGCTCAGCCTGCTTAAGCCGTTCGTTGTCGGCTTTGTGGAAAAGCCTATTGGGTCTGAAGCTGCTGTTGCCCAGCCCGTTATCGGCGACGCAATGCGGGGCGAAGCCTTGTTCCTTTCCAAGTGCGCCGGTTGTCACCTGCCCGAAGCCCGTTTCGGTCCGCACCTGAACACGGCGGATTTTCAAGCCCGCTATGCAGAGGATGCCGACCTAGTTTTTGCTATCCGCTCCGGGCGCGAGCCGATGCCTGCTTTCACGCGCGAGCGGTTGAGTGACCAAAAGCTTGCCGATCTCATTGCTTACTTGCGGTCTCTGTCGCCCGAAAAATAACTCTCGCCTATAACACTGCGCCGTGGATTGTCTCGTCCCTCAACGCCTGATGGATGAGGCCTGCTGCCTCTGCAGAAAGCGCAACGCTTGGGCGCTTGCAGAGCCCGCAACTTGTCGGCGCATTGAACAGGCGCTCAAGAAACATTGCGCCGCATAGCCAATCTCCATAAGAAGAATTCATCAGCGCAATAGCGCCTCTAGCGCCGCTGCCAGTTGAGCGTCTTCGAGTGGGCCAATAGCGATCCGTCCCTTGCCACTGCGGTCGATAAAAATCATGGTCGGGATGGCACGGATGTTAAAGGACTCCATTAGCGGCCGGTTGCGCGGCTCCGAAACGATGACATCCACCAGCACGATACGGTCCTCATAGGCCGGAAAGACTCTGGCAACACCCTCCATCATGACGACGCAAGAGTGGCAATCGGTGGAATGAAAGAAAAGGAAAATTGGTTGCCCAGCTTGGCGGGCGGACTCATATTGGCTTTGCGGTGACGCCGGGTCGGGCGCTGTTTGGCGGTGGAAACCATTCAGCCCAAGCAAAGCACCTAGCAATATGAAGACAACGCCACCGACCGCCAGAGAAATGGGCGAAGCTGCGGCGCGGCGTTTAGATTGGCGGTGTTTATGGGTTGACATCTTATCTCCTTTTCCGTCTCCCGTTCAATAGAGATTGCACCGTGTTAGTCAGCAGGGGTTCGCAAGCGTACTCTTTGAGGGAGTTCGCTCATCTGCACAAAACGATAGAACGTGCTGGCGGTGAGCATTTGCAAAATAAAGGCTAAGGCGATCGGTAAGCCCACCAGCGGATGCGCCTTGTAGCTCGAAAGCGCCAAGCCCACTGCAATGGGCAGATTTTTCATGCCCGACGAGAAAGTTATGGCAATGCGCTGTTCCCAACCAAAGGTATAGCGTCCTAGCCAATGCGGCACCAGAAAACCGATGGGGAAAATCAAGACCACCGCGCCCAATAGCGCAGGGACGACGTCCCAGCGCGCCAATATGCGCGGCATGTTCACATTGCAAGTGGCAAACATCAACAAGACAGCCGTCAGGGCGGAAAGGGCTGGCAGCAGCGGCAGGTAGGGCTTTGGATTCCAAAAACGGTCTGCCAGCCAGCGCAGGGTGACGCCCAAAATCAACGGGATAAGGAGGATGACCGCTAACTGCTGGAACATTGCCCACGCGTTGACCTGTACGCCACCGCCCACCAGCAGGGTCATCAGCGGGGGGATAAGGAATGGGGCCAGCAACATGGTCAGGGCGTTGATCGCCATGCCCAGTGGCACATCGCCCTTGAGTAATGCCGTCCAGACCGCCGCCATGCCCGCACATGGTACCACCCCAACCAGGATGATGCCGGTCGCTAGGTAGGCGTCCGCAACCAGCCAGCGCGCCAATCCCCAACAGACCAGCGGCATGAAGACGAAATTCAGCCCCAACCCAGCCAGCACCGCCCCTGGCTGTTTCGACACCAGCAGGAACTGGCGCGGGGTGATGGTCAGGCTGATGAATAGAATCATCAGAAAGGTTAACGCCTGCGAGTAAGTTTGCAGGGCTTTACCAGGCGTGGTTGTGAAAAATCCCAGCGCCAGCCCAATCGCAACGGCAATTAGGATAATGGTTTGATACTGCTTTCGAACGTACTCGGCAAAGGTAAGCATAGTCCTCCTTGTTTGTTCGCAAAGGTTAGGTGTTTTTATCGTACCGCCAATACTAGAGAATTGGCACGGGCGGGTGACCTTCCCCACCGTTGATGTGTCAAGAGAATGAACCACTTAGCCAGCTTGCCCGAAAGCCACAGGAAGGTCGCCCTCCAAAGTGGCGCGTTCTTCAACCTATTGCGATTGAGAGCGGCGGCTAGTTGGCTATTTTCTTCTGCTTTCAATATTGGTGAAGGTATTGTTTTCACATTTACCGCTCACTCAATGCGCCGCGACAAAGTGTACACGGCCAATGAAAATAATACCACACTGAATCCTGCCAGCGCGCCCAGGTCGAGGGCGGCGGTGGCCCACGAGCCGCCCGAAAGCGCGGCGCGCAAGGCTTCCACCGAGTACGTCAGCGGCAGGCAGCGCGCCACGACTTGCAGCCAGGTCGGAAGCGACTCCACCGGCACGAACACGCCGCCCAGGAACATCATCGGGAAGCGGATGAAGTTTGCCAGCGTCTGCGCTTCGAAGACCTCCCGCACCGCCACCGAGACGTATGCGCCCAGCGCCGAGAACGCCGTCGCCGAGAGCAAAAGCGCCAGAAACAGGAGCAGCCCATTCGTCCCGCTCGAACCGAAGACGGCCAGCGAAATCGCCAGCACCACGAGCGTCACCGTCAGGCCAAAGGTCATCCCGCCCAGCAGTTTCCCCGCCAGCAGAGCGGGCAGGCGAATGGGCGCGAGCAGCAGACGTTCCAGCGAGCCAAGCCGCCGCTCGAAGACGATGACGATGGCCTCCATCGAACTGGTGCCAAACAACACCGTCAGCGCCAGCAGGCCGGGCACCAGGGCGCGCAGGTCGCCGGGGTTGCGGATGGCAAAGGCCAGGATGAACGCAAACGGGAACAGGATGCCCCAACTGATGTTGGGCGGCTTGAAGTAGTAAGCCTTCAGGTCTTTCAGGGCAATGTAGAACAACCCGCGCAAATCATCTGCCAGCATTTCCGCCTCCTTCACCTGCGCTCAGGACAAGTCCTTTTCCGCCTTTCTCGGCCAGCATGACCTCGGCGCTCAGGCCGGTCAGTTGGACAAAGACATCCTCCAGCGAGGGGCGCAGGGTGTCCACCGAGAGGACGCGCCGCCCGCCTGCTTCGGCCAGCAATTGCTGCACGGCGGATTCGACTCCATCCTCACATTCGAGACGCCGCTTTTCGGGCTGACCGTCCGCCCCGGCCAGCGTCACTTCCACAATGGTCTTGCGCTGCGCGCTGGACCTCAGGCCTGCCACCGTGTCGAGGGCGACGATCTTCCCTTTGACGATGACCGCCACGCGGTCGCACAGCCGCTCGGCTTCTTCGAGGTAGTGCGTGGTCAGGAAGACGGTCACGCCCTCGTTGCGCAGGCCGGCAATCATCTGCCGCAGGCTGCGGGCGCTCATCACGTCCAGGCCGGTGGTGGGTTCGTCGAGGAAGACCAGCGGCGGGCGGTGGGCCAGCGCGGCGGCGATGGTCAGGGCGCGCTTCATGCCGCGCGAGAGTTTGGCGAAGGGCGCGTCGCGCTTCTCACTGAGGCGAAAACGCCCCAGCAGTTCTTCGGCGCGGGCTTTGCGCTCGCGGCGCGGCACACCGTACAACTGCATGACAAAGATCAGGTTGTCGAAGGCGGTCAGTTCGTCGTACAGGTTCGAGGCTTCCGGCACCACGCCGATGTGCTTCTTGATGCGCGGCAGGTCGGCGGCCAGGTCCAGCCCCAGTACCTGCGCTCGGCCCGCGGTGGGACGCGAGAGACCCGTCAACATGCGGATGGTGGTGGTCTTGCCCGCGCCGTTAGGACCGAGGAAGCCGAAGACTTCGCCCTCGTAGACAGTGAAGTCAGTCCCGTCCACGGCGCGCAGGGGCGGTTGGCCCTTGGCGGCGGCAAAAACCTTGGTCAAACCTTCCACTTGAATAACTTCTGTCATAGACGATCCATTTCGAGAACTTTGGACAAATAATCAGCGTCCGGGTGGCGCACAGCAGCGCGCACGAAATATTCCCGCCCAAAGAATAGTCGTTGGCGCTCGACAGGCACGCTCATCATGGGCGAGGAACTGATTTGCGTGGCATGACAGCGCATAGCTGTCAGTTTGATTTCCCAGACGGACGAGACATCCACCGTAAGTGCAATAGCCTCGTCAGGAACAGCACAGATTTGGCGCATGTCCAGTTTTTGCGCCAGAGACTGCGGTACAGCAACCGTGTACAGGGCGGCGATGGCCTCCGCCCGCCGGAAGGCCTCGGCAGCCCATTGTCCGACGGCGATGTGGTCGGGATGACCGGAGAGTCCATCGGGACCGAAACTCAACAGGAGCTGCGGCTTGACTTCGTTCACCACAGACAGAATGCGCGAGACCATTGTCTCTGCATCGCATTCCTGCAAATGTCCGTCG
>CALFWB010000118.1 GCA_937928795.1 uncultured Anaerolineales bacterium | reverse complement strand
ACAACGTGGCGGCAAGGTAATCATCCCGGCTTTCGCCGTTGGGCGCACCCAGGAGATTGTCTATTCATTGCATCGCATGATTAATCAAGGCGAGTTGCCATCCTTGCCCGTCTATGTTGATAGCCCTCTAGCGGTCAATGTCTCCGAAATCTTCCGCCAACACCCAGAATGTTTCGACGAGGAAGCGCGCCAATTTATCCTAGACGATCGCCAACATGACCTGTTTGGCTTTCGTCGTCTAACCTACATCCGCAGTGTCGAAGAGTCCAAGGCGCTAAACGAGCGCCACGAGCCGATGGTGATTATCTCTGCCTCCGGCATGGCGGAAGCTGGGCGCATCTTGCATCACCTTAAGAACAACATCGAAGATGTGCGCAACACGATCTTGATTGTGTCTTGGCAAGCTCCAAACACACTGGGACGCCGCTTAGCGGAACGAGAACAACGGGTGAGAATTTTCGGGGAAGAGTATAGTCGTCGGGCGGAAGTTGTCACCATTGGTGGTTATTCTGCTCATGCCGGACAACCCTTCCTGCTAAAGTATGCGAAAGCTACAGCCGATCAAGCAAAAAGGATTTTCCTTGTCCATGGCGAACCGAAGGCAGCTTCAGCCTTGTTGGACAAGTTGAGCGAAAATGGCATTCGGCGGGTAGATTATCCGACTCTCCATCAAACTGTTCACCTCCCTTAAACCTTAAGCGACTTGTGCCCACGCAAAAGTTGTCGGACAACTCAATGAGTTGTTCGACAAAGCAATGTTGCCAACAATTTTTGAGTGCACATAGCTTTTTTAAGTTGACAAACGCTTCAGAATATGCTATGATTTCCCTTGAAAGCGGTTGCGCAAACGGTTTTATGCTTTTTGATCGAATTCCCGTTTACAGGAGAGAAAAGAGAATCCTCGATGAACCGAGTCACGATCAGGGACGTTGCCAACCGAGCCGGGGTATCGCAATCAACCGTATCCCACGTCTTAAATAAAACGCGGGTTGTCGAAGAGGCAACGCGCCAAAAAGTCCTCAACGCTATCGAAGAATTGGGTTATCGGCCCAGTCAAGTTGCCCGCAGCCTGATTTCCAAGCGCACCAAAACAGCCGGCCTCTTAATCTCTGACGTGAGCAATCCGTTTTATCCCGACGTCATTTTAGGGGTCGAGGAGATCGCCTTTACGGAGGATTATTCGATATTTTTGTGCAACACAAACTATGATCTTGAGCGCGGGCTGAAATTGGTGCAATCGCTGGTGGATAAATCCGTCGATGGAATCCTGTTTATGTCCAGCAGCATGAGTCTGCAAATGGTTCAAGAAGCTGTCGAAAACCAGATTCATGCCGTGGTGCTAGACTGGGAAGACAGCAATCTGCAAGAGATGGCTTCAACCATCACTATCAACTTTGAAAGCGGAATTCAACAGGCTGTTCGCCATTTGGTTGAAGGCGGTCATCAGCGGATTGCCCACGTCAGCGGACCCTTGAGTCTATGGACAGCCCAAGTGCGCAAGCAATGCTTCCTCAAGGCTTTAGAACAGAACGGACTAGACCCTCAACAAGCCGCAATTATTGAAGGTGACTTGCGCATCGAGGGTGGGCGGAAAGCTTTTGAGCAACTTTGGCAACTTAACCCCAGACCAACCGCCGTCTTCGCTGCCAATGATCTCATGGCTCTAGGCCTTGTGTGGGCAGCTCGCAATAGTGGCTTAGAACTGCCTAAGGATCTTTCGGTGGTTGGGTTAGATGACATTGACTTAGCCAGCAAGGTATCCCCCTCGCTATCTACCATTGCCCTCCCAAGGCGGGAGATCGGCAAAATGGCAATGCAGATGTTACTAGAGATGATCCGCAACGGCAAAGAGGCTGCAAAATCTCGAATCACGGTTGATACCACCTTTGTACTGCGTCAATCAACGCAGCGGGTTGGTTAATTTGGCTAGAGAGAAAGGAGGTGAAGTTGGGAGCAGGGAATCTCGATAGTTTTTCCAAATGTTTCACAAACCATCTTTTTATTCTCAGAATGGAGGAGAACCCATGAAAAAACTTTCTATCTTGATGCTGGTTGTCATGCTTGCCGGCGCGGTATTGACCGCCTGCCAGCCTGCTCCAGCTACGCCGGAGAAAATCATCGAAACGGTTATCGTTGAGAAGCCGGGTGAAACCATCGTTCAGGTTGTTACCCCGACTCCGGCGCCCAAGCCGAAGAAGCTGGAGATCTTCCACTGGTGGACGGCGCCCGGTGAGCGCGAGGCAGCCGACGCCATGTTTGCTGCCCTAAAAGCAAAGCATCCGGACATCGAAGTGGTCGAGAACCCTGTGCCGGGTGGCGGCGGCGTCAGCCATCGGGTCGTTCTGCAATCGCGAATTATTGCTGGCATTCCACCAGACACGTTCCAGACTCTGGGTGGCGCAGAACTGAAGAACTATGTCGATAGCGGCGCCCTGCAACCGTTGGATGACCTGTGGAAGGAACTCGACTACGCCAACGTCATCCCCGGCCCACTTGCCAAAGCGGTCACCGTTGACGGGCATCCGTATGTCGTGCCTTTGAACATGCACATCCAAAACATCCTCTATTACAACCTGAAGCTGTTTGAGGAGTTAGGGCTCAGCGCTCCTACCAAATTCGATGAGCTATTGGCAGCCTGCGAAGCGATCAAAGCCGCTAAGCCCGATATGGTGTGCCTTGGCCTCGGCTCAAAGGAAAAATGGGGCGATGCCTTCGTCTTCGACAGCATCTTGTTAGAAGAGGGTGGGCCTGAATACTATGTCAAACTGTTCAAAGGCGAGATCGATGTTGCCAACGATCCTGTCTTCCGCGCTTCTCTGGAGAAATTCCAGAAGTTGATCCCTTACATCAACAGCGATCATGCCGGCTTGACTTGGGATCAATCGGTGGCTCTGGTCGGCTCGGAGAAAGCCGCCATGGTGATTATGGGAACTTGGGCAATCGGCGCCTTTGTCAAAGGTTCTAATTGGCAACCCGGTGTGGATTTCGGCGCAGTAACCTTCCCGCAAGTGCCAGAACGCATCTTGCTCTTCCATCCGGACTGCTATGGCTTAGCAACGAACGCTCCTAATCCGGAAGAGACCCTCAACTGGCTGCGGGTGGTTGCCTCGCCCGAATTGCAGATCCCGACCGATGTCACTCAAGGCGGTCTCTTTGCCCGCACCGACATTGCCCCGACCGAGTTCCCGGATCCGATCCGCCAAGAACTGCAGACCTACGTCAGCCAGAACCCCGGCAAGCTCATCCTTGACCAGCACGGCAGCATCCTGCCGGCAACCGCTCAACCCATCTATTGGGACATCATCTCGGCTTTCCTCGCTCAACCCGATGTCGAGAAAGCCATCACCGAAACAGCCAATATGATGGTCACCTACGGCGTCAAGGAAGCTTCAGCGTGGTATCAGTGGCCATAATCCTGATGCAGGAAGGTTAGGCTTGCTTAGAAAATTGGTAGGGATGCTGCTTGCATCCCTACCAATTTCCAAATACAATAAATTCAGAGTTTTCCTTTTCTGTACGGTTAAACCCAAAAGCGAGGAAGAGAAAGTTGACGCTCCAAAAACCAAAAAAGTACAAGAGAAAGCAATATACTTTTCTTGACCTAATGGTGTTCCTCTTCCCGATGTTGATCTTCCTAATCATCCTTTACGGAACACTCGTTTGGACGATCTACGTTTCTTTCTCCGATTGGAAAACCATAACCCCCAATTATCAACTGGTCGGTTTTAAGTGGTATCAATTTATTGTCGCCCAACCGCGCTTCTGGGTAGATGTGCAAAACAATCTAAAGTGGTTAATTTTGGGCGTCTTTCCGACAGTTATCCTTGCTATCTTTCTCGCCTACTTGCTCGAACTTTCTCCGTTTCCCGTTGTTGAGTCTTACGTACGCACGCTCATCCTCTACCCTGTGGCAATGTCTTTCATTGTCACCGGCACGATTTGGTCTTGGATGTACGAACCCAACCGCGGCGTATTTAACACCCTTCTACGCGAGATCGGAATCAATAGCCAATTGAGATTCACCACAGATCCGCAGAATGCGACCTATTGGCTCATTCTGATCTTCATTTGGCAGTACCTCGGATTTGCGGTGATCATTACCCAGTCCTCTTTCCGAACCTCTGAGCTGCAAGAGATGATTGAAGCGGCCACGGTGGACGGGGCAGGGAAGTTACGCATTCTCTTCTCGATCGTGATCCCCAATATCCGCTCCGGATTAATGGTGCTGGTCTCTTTGTTGCTCATTTCCACCTTGAAGGTCTTTGATATTGTGTACATCGTCACTTTCGGGGGACCGGGCATCCAAACCGATGTTCTCGCCTTGAATATGTGGATTACGACCTTCCAACAGCGCCTTTTCTCGGCCGGCGCCGGCTTAGGGGTGATCATCTTTCTTATGGCGTTTATCCTCATCATTCCCTATACCGTCTATGCCCTCAGGAAGTGGTTTGAATGAAAAGCAAAAATCGCACAGTCCAACTCATCGTTTTCCTTACCCTAATCATCCTTTCGCTGGCATATTTGCTACCCATTTATGTCATGGTCACCACTTCCCTCAAGACCATTGAGGAAATCAATCGCGGTAGCTATCTTTCCTTGAGCGGCAATCCGCAATTCAGTAATTATCGCGAAGTTCTCTACGGCAGCGCTCAATTCCGCAGTCACATGCTGCCGCGCTTGATTAATTCGTGTATTATCTCCTTTTCAGTGACGTTTCTCTCTGCGTTGATCGGTGGTTTGGGCGGTTATTACCTCAGCCGCACCCGCACGACTTTTACCCGTGTCCTCTTTGTACTGGTCGGTATTGCCTTGTACTTACCTTATCAAGCCGTGATTATTCCTTTGGTCATTTTCATGGCAAAAACCAAACTAGCCCTGACCTATTGGGGGCTGATCGGCGCCTATTTGATCCTTAATGTGCCTCTAGCCTCGGTTTTGATGGGGACGTTTTTCCTCTCCATTCCGCGCGAACTTGAGGAAGCGGCCGAGGTGGACGGCGCATCGAAGATTCAAACCTTCTTCCGCGTGATTATGCCCATCTCTCTGCCGGCCTACGCTTCGGTTGCCATCATCGTCTTCACCCAAGTTTGGAACGAATTCTTCCTTGCCCTCTCGCTGTCCTCTCCCAAAACCCAGACTGTCCAAGTCGTCATGGCAGAGGCGAAAGGGACAACGATCGTCTTGTATAACCTTCAGATGGCGGCTGCCCTGATTGCCGTCGCCATCCCGCTGATTTTCTTCCTGTTGCTCGGACGATACTTCATTCGTGGCATTTTGGCAGGTGCGCTCAAGGGCTAATGGGATGAAACCAGATGAACTTCTTAGGGTAAGGATCCCGACATTTTTTATCCTGCCATAATTGCTGTCGTAGATGCCATGCTTACACCCCTCAACTACTTGAAAACGTCCTGCATGAATTATACTCACCTGTGATTGAGAGGAGAAGGCAAGCTAACAACCCGCACTTCAGCGGCGGCGAAGTGCAGCGAAGCCGGTGGCTGGACACGTTTGTTAACCAACACACCTGCCTTTCATTTCGCTCCTTCAAAATCAACCGCGATCGGCACTGTTACAATCGTTAGTGTCTACGCAAAAGTTGTCGGACAACTCAATGAGTTGTCCGACAAAGCAATGTTGCCAACAATTTTTGAGTGCACACAATCGTTATAGTTACTTTCCCACAGACAACATTTCTAGTATAATGTCCCTAATACCCCAGCCCATGCAACGAAGCTCACCACAACATTGGAGAGGTGCCGGAGTGGTTGAACGGGGCGGTCTCGAAAACCGTTGTGGGTCTTGTATCCACCGTGGGTTCGAATCCCACCCTCTCCGCCTCTAAGGCTTGGCGCAGCGAGAGTCATTTTGTTGCATTTTCTAGAAAGTGAGGAAAATATGCCAGCTTATATTGTTCTGATCAATTTGACCGATCAAGGAATCCGCACCATTAAGGACGACCCTAACCGAGTCAGCCAGGCTGAACGGATCGCCCAGCAGGTGGGCGTGCGCATTATCACCGAATGGTGGACGATGGGACCGTATGACGCCGTGATGGTCGCCGAAGCACCCGATGATGAAACCATGAATCGCTTTCTACTCGGCGCAGGCAGACAAGGGAATATCCGAACAACGACTTTGCGCGCCTTCACGAAAGACGAAATCAGCAACATCCTCAAAGGTTTAGCATAGGACCGCTATCACTTTCAGTAGTCAATTTGTAATTCGCTCGAAGCATGGCGGGTAAATGCTTCCCTCACCCTCGGCTCTGCTCCCGCTGGGAGAGGGGAGTTTGTCATTCTGCCCTTTGGGAGAAGGGGCGGGGCGCTGCCCTGAGCCTGTCGAAGGGCGCTGCCCTGAGCCTGTCGAAGGGCGCTGCCCTGAGCCTGTCGATGGGCGCCGTCCTGAGCCTGTCGAAGGGCGCTGCCCTGAGCCTGTCGAAGGGCTTGTCGATACCCTGCCGAAGGGGTTAGGGTGCAAGACAGGTTGTATTACAGCAATTCTAAGTTTACACATTTGTTCATCTTTTAGCAAGAATGTGTTGCGTTCCACAAGCTAAAGCTTATGTTACTGTACGAGCTGAAGTTTATGCTACACGTTGCTCAGGTGTCCACGCAAAAGTTGTAGGACAACTCAATGAGTTGTCCTACAAAGCAATGTTGCCAACAACTTTTGAGTGCCCACGGCCCTAACCAACCAATTGTCTTCGTCATCAGATGGATTAAAATTGGGTATGATTATCAGGAAATCCTTTCGCTTCATGCTATAATCCTCGCTAGGATGAACTTTCTCGTCACCGGGGCAGCAGGCTTTTTAGGATCCGCATTAGCCAATCAACTGGCACGTGAAGGGCACGAGGTGCGTGGGTTGGATGACCTCTCCACCGGAGACCCGGCTGCGCTCTCGCCCGATGTCCATTTCACGCGCGGGGATGTCAATGACCGCCCAAAATTGTGGACCCTTCTTCAAGATGTGGACTGTGTCTATCATTTGGCAGCGCGCGTCTCCGTACAAGAATCGGTGTTGTATCCGCGCGAGTATAATGCGGTCAACGTGGGCGGCACCGTCAGCCTTATGGAAGCGATGCGCGATGTCGGTGTGCGGCGGGTTGTGCTCATCTCTTCAGGCGCTGTCTATGGAGAACAACATACCCAACCTTTGCACGAAGAGATTAAGCCGAAACCACGCTCACCTTATGCGGTCTCCAAGCTAGCGGCAGAATTCTACGTGCGCACAATCGGTGATTTGTGGGGGATTGAAACGGTCTGTTTACGGGTTTTCAATGCCTATGGCCCGGGTCAGCGCTTGCCCGCCTCTCATCCGCCGGTCATCCCCTACTTCTTACGCCAAGCGGTGCGCAACGGCACCATTGTCATTCACGGAGAAGGGCTTCAGACGCGGGATTACGTTTATATTGATGACGTTGTCCGAGCCATGATCGCTGCCTCCACAGCACCGAATGTCAATCATCGGATACTGAACATCGGCAGCGGTCGTGAAACCAGCGTCCGTGAACTCGCCCGTTTGGTGCTTAAGCTCACCAATTCGGACGCAGAGATTATTTATAATCCACGCAATGATCCGGGAGTTTCACGAATGTGCGCAGATATCAGCTTGGCGAAGGAAATCCTAACGTTTCAACCGCGGGTCTCCCTCGAAGAGGGTCTACGCCTAACCCTCGAAAAAGATCCGCTCTTCCGCAAGGAACCCGTTCGCATTCGCCGCTAATCTTCGTCATGGTGGACAGCTCTCGCCCACTACCTCGCGCGTTCTTCGATCGCCCGACGCTACGGGTTGCTGAGGATTTATTAGGAATGCGCTTGGTGCGTATTGAGAATGGGCGTCGCCTGAGCGGTATTATTCTTGAAACCGAAGCCTATATTGGAGAAGAGGATCAAGGTTGTCACGCTCGCGCCGGCTTGACCCCGCGCACCAAAGTGATGTATGGTCCGCCAGGTTACGCTTATGTGTACTTCACCTATGGAATGCACTGGCTGCTGAACTTCGTCACCGAGCGAGAAGGCTTTCCTGCAGCAGTCCTCATCCGTGCCATTCAACTTGAAGAGGGTGAGGACATCGTAGCGCAACGGCGCAACGGTCAACCTCGTCATTTATGGACAAACGGGCCGGCAAAACTTTGTCAGGCGTTGAACATTGATGGCAAATGGAATGGATATGATCTCTGTCAACCCAACGCTCTCCTATCGGTTGAAAGCTTGGCAGATGGCAGCCCAATTCTCTCCCTAAACGTGACCAAGACACCGCGGGTGGGGTTATATACAGTACAGGAACCGTGGCGCAGCGTTCCTTGGCGATTTGTCGGCTCCATGGTTTGATCCCGGCCAAAAGATAAGCGCAGCGCTGCGGTAAAATCATATACTTGGAGGAAGCGATGGGTTTACTAGATAGCAAAGTGGCTTTGATCTTCGGCGTTGCCAACGACCGTTCGATTGCCTGGGGAATCGCCCAAGCCTTTGCACGGGAAGGAGCGCAAATTGGCATCAGCTATGCTGGCGAAGCCCTCGAAAAACGGGTGCGTCCGCTGGCGGTTCAAATCGGGTGCAACTTTGTCGAGCCTTGTGATGTGGCTTCGGATGAACAAATCCAGCGCATTGCCCAAAAAGCCGTTGAGCGGTTTGGAAAGGTAGATATCCTTGTCCATGCCATCGCCTTCGCTAACCGTGAGGAATTAAACGGACCCTATTACAACACCTCGCGAGCGGGCTTTCATCTGGCAATGGATATTAGCGTGTATTCGTTCACAGCCCTTGCCCAAGCCTTCCAACCGCATATCTCGGCCGGCGGGGCTTTGCTCACCCTAACCTATTATGGTTCAGAAAAAGTGGCCCCCCATTACAACGTCATGGGCGTGGCGAAAGCAGCGTTAGAAGCTTCTGTGCGATACTTGGCATATGACTTTGGGCGACAAGGAGTGCGCGTCAACGCCATCTCGGCTGGGCCAATCCGTACCTTGGCTGCAGCGGGCGTTGCCGGTTTCAAGGATATGTATAAACGTTATGCTGAAATCGCTCCACTCCGCTCCAACGTAACGATTGAAGATGTGGGCAACGCCGCCGTCTTTCTTTGCTCGGATTTAGCTTCTAAAACAACCGGCGAGGTCCTCTTCGTCGATTCAGGGTACAATATTCTGGGTATATCCGAGGCAATTGAGTAATCAGCCATGTTTCGCAAACGAGAAGAACCTTCCTTAGCTGCCTTGCAACCGCAAGCCCCAATCGAGCGCATCAACTCGGTTCTAGGCAGCGGGATTAACTGGAAAGGCTCCCTGAGCGGCAGCGGGGGGGTACGCATTGAGGGTGCCTTCGATGGGGATATCGCCCTGCGTGGGATGGTTGTGATTGGTGAAAGCGGCCGCGTCACCTGTGAAGAAATACGGGCAACGACCGTCATCATTGCAGGTATGGTAAAAGGCAACATCACCGCCGAAAAAGTTGAAATCCGTAGCACCGGAAGAGTTTGGGGAGACGTGGTAACGGTTACATTTGCCACCGAAGAAGGAGCTTTCTTGCGCGGCCAAATACGCATGGAGGAGAGCATCGATTTGGGCTTAGATTCCATCCCTGACCCAACGCGCATCGCTGAGGAAAACCTCCCCCGCAGCAATCCAATGACGGGTGAATAGCTCTGGTGCACGAAGCCTCAACAGCAATGGATGAGAGTCGGCCGAAAATGAAAAGAGGTAGCCATGACCAAAATTCTAATCGTAGATGATGAACCCTTGATTGTTGAATCGCTCATCTATTCGCTTGAGCGGGAAGGTTTTCAGGTGAAAGGGGTTGGGGATGGCTTAATGGTCGAAGAGGTCGTTCGAGAGTATCAGCCCGATCTGATCGTGTTGGATATCCTGTTGCCGGGGCTCAATGGCATCGAAGTCTGCAAACGCCTGCGCGCCGAAAGCACCATTCCAATTATTATGCTCACCGCCCGCGGCGATGAACTGGATCGGGTCTTAGGTTTAGAAGTCGGTGCAGATGATTACCTTCCCAAACCCTTCTCATTTCGGGAGCTACTAGCCCGCATCCGCGCCATCCTGCGCCGGGTGGAAATGGACCGTTACTACCCGCCCATCACCGACCTTACCATTGGCAATCTTCACCTCGATTTTACCGCCCGTCGCTTATCCAAGAAGGGTAAAGAAATTCCGCTCTCCGCTCGAGAATACGATTTGCTGTCCTTTCTGATGAGAAATGCCGGGCAGGCACTCAGTCGCGAGACCATCTTATCCCAAGTATGGGGCGAAGAATGGGTTGGAGATGAACGCACTTTGGATGTACATATCCGCTGGCTGCGAATGAAAATCGAAGATGATCCCGCCCTGCCCTTCTATATCCAAACCGTGCGCGGTTATGGCTATCGCTTCATCGGAGCTGAGGAAGTTGAATGATGCGCCTTTTGCCGCGCTCACTGCTGAAACGTTGGCTTCTCCTTCTAGTTTTGTCAGGCTTTTTGACCACCGCTATCGCACTCAGTTTAGATAACCTTTGGTTTCGTGTCTTCAATTCCAAACCCCTGTTCGATGGACGGTTTTGGCTTGTGCTCTTTAGCTTAACCGGTCTGATTTACACGATTGCGTTTCTTTTGACCAAGCGTTGGTTACAACAATTGATTCAATTCCCAACCCAAACTGCAGAAAGTTACCACCAAAATAAGACACCACAGAGCGCTCCTTTCGAGGAAGCAAGTGTCATGCTTCGGGCTCTCCTTGCCCAACGTAAGCAAAATGAAGCAGAGATGACCGAATTACGCAGCTTCGTTGCCAATGCCAGCCACGAACTGCGCACGCCCCTGACCACCCTCAAATTACGCGTCGAAGCCTTGCGCAACGGAGCCTTGCAGGAACCGCTGATGGCAGAAAAATTCTTGCGCGAAATGGAAAGTGAAATTGACCACTTAAGTCAACTTGTGGCGGATACGTTAGACCTCTCGCGTATTGAAGCAACCAAAGACAACCTTCCTCTTACGGAAATCAACTTGAACAGGGTCATCTACGAAGTTTGTGCCGCCTTTCGTGTGCGTGCGGAAAAGTCGAACATCCAAATCCAGATCGAAGGGGGAGAGAACCTGCCTCCAATAGCGGGTGTCGAGGAACAAATTCGCCGTATGGTCTATAATTTGGTTGACAACGCCATCAAATATACCCCCAACGGCGGCTGGATCAAAGTCCGTCTCTATCAACAGAAGGCTAACGGAGCGTTGGTTCTTGAGGTCGAAGACAACGGGTTTGGCATCCCGCCCAATTATTTACCTCACATCTTCGAGCGCTTCTATCGTGCTGAAGCAACACGACCGCGTTATGGTACCTCGCGCGGCAGTGGACTGGGGCTGGCTATTGTTAAAGCGATCGTCGATGCCCATGGAGGGAAGATCACTGCGCAAAGCGAAGTGGGAAAAGGCAGTCTCTTTCGGGTCGAGTTTCCGTCCTGTTCCTAGATCAAGTGGGTTGAAGCCCGAATCTCGTGACAGAAAAGCCTTGAAGAAAAGGGCTTTCCCCAACGCAAGGATCATTTCCCTTGCCAGTTCGGCGCTCTCTTTTCCAAAAAAGCGCGCATGCCCTCTTTTTGGTCATCACTGGTGAAGAGAAAATAGAACATCCGCCGCTCATGAAGCAAGCCATTGCTCAAAAACGACTCATCGGCAAAATTGATCGCCTCTTTTGCAAGGCGCACAGCCAATGGCGCACGCGCAGCAATTTCAGCCGCTATCCTGAGAGCCATGGAGAGCACCTCTTCCGTTGGCACGACATGATTGACCAAACCATGCTGCAAAGCCTCCTGAGCCGTCAGCGTGCGGTTGTTCAGGATCATTTCCATTGCGAGTGCTTTACCAACAGCCCTTGTCAAGCGTTGAGTTCCCCCGGCGCCGGGAATGACGCCGATGGTGATTTCCGGCTGGCCAAAGCGGGCATTTTCCGAGGCGACAATCATATCGCAGGACATCGCCAGTTCAAACCCCCCACCCAAGCACCAACCACTCACAGCAGCAATGAGCGGCTTGCGGACGCGCCGAATTCGGTCGAACTGACCAACCATATCGCGCTGAAACATCTCTAACGCTGACGCATCCGCCATTTCCTTGATGTCTGCGCCGGCGGCAAAAGCCCGCTCGCTGCCCGTAATCACCAACGCGCCAACTGCCGGCTCGGAATCGAAAGCTTCTAAAGCATCCATCAACTCCTGTAGCAATGTGGAATTCAAGGCGTTGAGAGCTTGCGGCCGATTCAACTTAACGACCCCAACTTTATCGTGTTTCTCACACAAAATTGTTTGGTACTCGCTCATTTTTTGCCTCCTCCTTGCGGACAACTAATTGGGGAAAGTTCTTTGCTTATCTATATGGTATCAGAGATTGGCAATAATGGGAAATGATTTTTACGTGCGCAGGCGGAAAATAGACGCAAAAAGGATAGCTCCTTATTTCTCGGTTCGTAACTTGTTCACTATTGACAAGTTATGCCTTTTTCATATAATTGATAACGATTATCATTATCATCAAGAACGAGCTTATCCTCGATACTGACATTGAACGATCGGGCTGATTGTAGTCCATAGGCTGGCGCGTTACCATGCCGGTTTACACCCAGCTTCAACCTTGGTGGATATTCCGCAGGGAAAAAAGGAGCTAATAAATGCACTATAGAGGCATCAAAAGTATAAATCATGTTTCGGAAGGGCTGGCATGCTCTTTGTGAGCACCCACCCTAGAAAGAAAGGTACAGTGAACAAACGGTTGACACGCACATACGATGTTCTGATCGTCGGCGCCGGTCCGGCAGGATTGGGCATGGGCTTAACCCTCCAAACTCTAGGACTGAAAAACTTTGTTCTCCTTGAACGCCATGAAGTCGGCGCGTCTTTTCGCCGCTGGCCGCGTGAGATGCGAATGATCACCCCGTCATTCAACAGCCAAGCTTTCGGTTGCTTAGACCTAAACGCCATTGCTCCTTACACCTCCCCTGCTTATACGCTAAAGATGGAACATCCGGACGGACAATCATACGCAACATATTTACAACTTGTGAGCAATTATTTCAAGCTGCCGGTTAGAAGCGGCGTAAATGTGAAGGACGTGTATCCTGATGCGGACGGGAACTTTCAGGTTCATACCGAGAACGGAGACTGGAGGGCAAGATTTGTGATCTGGGCCGCCGGGGAGTACCAGTATCCGAAGCAACCCACTTTCCCTGGCGGCGAGTTTTGTTTGCATAACAGCCAAGTCAGTTCTTGGCAAGATGTGCCGGGCCAGCGAGTTGTCGTGATCGGAGGATTTGAAAGCGGCATAGATGCAACGGTTAACTTGGCTCGCATGGGCAAGCATGTCCAAGTGTTGGAACGCTCCAAAGTCCAGCAGAGAGATGGTCAAGACCCGAGTACTTCGCTTTCCCCCTACACGCTCGAACGCCTGCGGGAAGCGATGGCAAATGGTCATGTGGAGCTGTTTGACGGCATGGAGGTGAAAGGGGTGACCCGAGTTGGCAACCAATTCACCGTTCATACCGCTGGAGGTGAACAATTCAATGCAGATACTCCGCCTATCCTAGCTATTGGTTTTGAAAGCAGCGCACGCCTGATCGAATCTCGTTTTGCGTGGCGTCAGGATGGTCTGCCAGAGCTAACCGAACAGGATGAATCCACGCTTACGCCTGGGCTCTTCCTTGTAGGCCCTTCGGTGCGGCAAAAAGAGGTCATCTTTTGCTTTATCTACAAGTTTCGCCAACGTTTTGCTGTGGTGGCAAATGCCATTGGCAAACGGCTCGGCATGGATACAGAACCCCTAGAAGAACTGCGCGCCTATGGAATGTATCTGGACGATCTCTCTTGTTGCAGCCAAACCTGCCTGTGCTGAAGCGCGAGAGTCAATATGCTTTACCAAACCCAAGCATCGACAATGATTGATGCGTAATCTCGAGTGATTGATTTTCGCAGATTGAGTTTGCACCAATGCCCCAAGTAAGCTTGCGCCTCTCACTCCCCGATCCTTCACATAAAGAAATCGCCTGGATGCTGGATCTGCAGTTCTGGTTGTTTGGCTGTGACATCAAGCATCCTCAAGGAAACCTGCTGATTGAACTGGGTTTTGAGCGCATTCGTCCGCCCGAAGGCATAAGTGGTTCGACCCAATATCAGGCCAGAATTGCGGATGGGGTATTGAAATTATGGGGATTTGGGTTCTGGTACAAAACCATTAACGACTCTCAAGGGGTTTTCTTGAGAAGGCACGAGTTTGACCCCCGACTTTGCACTTTGTCCAAACCAATTTGGCGAGTAGAGGACTTACCTCCTGCCCAATTCCCCGCTACAGTCGCTCAAATCGCCTATACGTGGGAATGTCTCAGTCGTGTATTCGACTGGTTTGCCGACTATGAAAAAGAAATCTTACAACGGTGCGGCGAAAATTACCGCCGAAACTGTCTAATTCAATGGACAAAGCCTCGAGTTGATCAGCCACAAGAGCTGTTGGAGACTTGGAGGAAATGTGCCAGAGAGTGCGCTCTGTCTCTTAGCACCTTAAGGAGCGTTGTTTCGTGAGATGTGTCTTTTGTTGCTCAAGGGACTACTTCATCTTCCTTAGGAAACATCTCTGGATGCGTGCGCTTTCGACTCTCAAAAAACAACTGGCCTACCCTGCTTTCAGGAGGTATGGATGCCGATCTACGTTTACTATTGCGAAGAGTGTCACTTGGAAATTGAAGAAATTCGTCCATTGAGTATGGCCGATGCACCCATGGTTTGCCCGGCATGTGGAAGCCAATGTCGGAAGACGCCCTCATTATTTGCTACTTTGGGCAGCCAGGCTAAAAGCCTTACGGAGCAAACCCCTGTAAAAAAAACCGCCCACCGAGCGGGTTGCCCATGTTGCACACCAGTAAGGAGCAAACAAAATGCTTGAACCTGAAAATCAACTTAGGCCCATTCCCATTACCATTCTGACTGGCTTTCTTGGAGCAGGGAAGACCACCTTGCTAAACCACATCCTGAATAGCGATCACGGACTGAAAATCGCTGTTCTAGTTAATGACTTCGGTGCTGTAAATGTGGATAGCCAATTGATTGTTGGCGTTCAGGGGGAGACGATCAGCCTTTCCAATGGTTGTATTTGCTGCACAGTGCGCGACGACTTGCTGATAAACGTGATGAATTTGATCTCCAGCCCAGAGAGACCGGAATATATCCTTATCGAAACTAGCGGCGTGTCGGATCCGGTTTCGGTAGCGTTGACGTTTATGATGCCCGAAATTCGCTCGATGGTAAACCTGGATAGCATTTTGACCGTAATCGATGCCGATCAGGTACTAACCCTAAAGGGAGTCAATGCTTTACTAGCCGTTGCTCAAGTCGAAGCAGCCGATATGGTCGTACTAAACAAAGTGGATTTGTTAACGCCCAAACGTTTGGAGAAAGTTCGTCGTTGGGTGCGCGAGATTGCCCCGGATGCAAGGGTTTTTGAAACTTCTTTTGGGCAGGTTCCGCTCGAATTAGCGCTTGACGTCGGTCGCTTCAACCTTTCTCAACTCAACCGTGAAAGTCAAGATATCCATGTTCATGAGGTGGGCAGTGAAGACGAGTCCCAAGATCACGAACACGATGATCACGAAGCCCATCACAGCCATGATCATAGCTTGGTCTATAACACTTGGCTGTTTCGTTCTTATGAGCCATTTTCATTAAGAGAGATCCGTGAAACCACCAAAAACTTACCACCAACCATCTACCGCGCTAAAGGTTTTGTCTATCTTTCTGATGTTCCGACCCGACGGGGCATCTTACAGATGAGCGGTCGTCGCATCCGGCTGGTATTAGGGGAGCCTTGGGGTAAAGATGAGGTGCCTTTGAGCGAAATTGTTGTCATTGGGACGGCTGGTGGGGTTGACCCGCAGGAATTGCAAAAACGATTTGAGTGGGCGCTAACCCGCGAGGTCAACCGCCGCAAAACCCCCATTAATGACGTGATTGACTGGGTACGCTCCTCCTTCTAAACCTTTTTGTAGATGGAACTTGCAACGATGATTCGCATTCGTTCTGCTTCACCAAAGGATATTCCGATGATTCGAGCTTTTGGCGAACGAGTAATTCCTGAAATCTACGCCCACCTCATGATAAGTCAATATGTCGCTGATATTTTACACCATTGGTGGAGCGAAGCGTATCTCGAGCAAGTCCTGCGCTCTGGCAATGGAATCCTTGCATTGGCAGAAGACGAAACCTCCAAAGAGTTGTTGGCTTGCGCCGAAGTCGAGATCAATGGGAACCAAGCCATTTTGTGGAAACTGTATGTCCGATCCGACCAACGTCGCAGAGGCATTGGGAGTCAGCTGCTCGAATGGCTGAAAGAGAGCCTATCCCCATCCGTAGAGGTTTTATTGACTTCGTATCTCTCGCTGAACAAAACTGCCGCCCAATTTTACCTAAAGCAGAGGTTTCGGTTCGATCATTTGGAAGAGGATCAAACAGGGGGAAATTATTCATACACCTGGCTACGCTTGCCGCTCCGGGCATCTCAAATGGTTGAGCCGGCCACTCTACAGCTATCCAGTCAACATCATCGTAGTCTGGCAACCGATCTGGGCAGCATTCCTTTGGCAATTGTGACCGTTTCAGATACCCGCACCCTCCAAACCGATGCAAACGGCAGATACCTCATCGAACAGATTATCGCCATGGGACATTTCGCCACCGCTCACCGCATTGTTAAGGACGAACCCGACCAAATCGAAGCGGTTTTAGAGGATCTCTGTTCTACCCCAGCTAGGATCATCCTCTTCAACGGTGGAACGGGGATTAGCCAGCGAGACACGACCTATGATGTCATTCAATTAAGGCTTGAAAAAATCCTGCCGGGATTTGGCGAACTGTTTCGAATGTTGAGTTACGAACAGGTTGGGGCGGCCGCCATGTTCTCAAGGGCAACCGCCGGCACTTACCGGGGCAAGGTCATCATCAGCCTACCCGGTTCACCGGCTGCCGTTCAATTGGCATGGGAGAAGTTAATTGCTCCTGAAATTCAACATCTGGCGTGGGAAATTGCGCGATAAAACCATAAATTTTTGATTGGGAGGACTAACCATGGATAAATCCATCAACGCAAACAAAGTCTTCAGTATCCTTTTCTCTCTTTTAGCGGGTTTCTTCTTTCTTTTCACCCTTGTTGCGGCGCCTTTACAAGCACCTCTATATAGCGCGGGCTTGAGTTTAGCCCTCGTGGCTTGTGTCTTTTTCGCTTTCCGCTCCTTTGAGGGGTGGCGTAGGCTGTTTACTTTCCCATTACTGCTGCCGGGCTTCATCCTCGGCTACTTAGGTGGCACAGTGATGTTCCTTCAACCCATCTCACATAAGGAATTACCCCCTTTGGAAGTACCAGCCCACAGTGAAGGAGAAGGATTTACAGCAGTGATTTACTTCACGCACGGCGAACCACCCACCTATGAAAGGGCCATCCCAGCTTGGAAGCACACCATTCAAGAATTTGATCGGACGGGTACACCGTTTATCCCTTACCCCTTGCGCCCCTTTTTCTTCAATGCGGTGCGAGCTGAGTTTTTAGAGGCTGGCGGCAGCCATCATAATGCGATCCATAACCGCATGATGATGAAATTAGAGAATATGATGCAGGCTACCCATCCTGATCTGCGTTTTTATATCAGCTTTATTGACGACCATCCCTATCCGAACGAGGCTGCTTGGCAGGCAGTCAAAGACGGTGCAAAAAAGATTGTTTTGACCCATGTCTTTTTGACCGAATCGAGTCACACGCTGGAAGGCGAAGAGATGATTGACGAACTCAAATTGGAGGAGCAGGGCATCGAGGTTTGCACCACCTACCCTCTATGGAATTCGGAAACCCTGATCGAGATGTTTCTCGCTCAAGCGGAGCAGGCACGTCGCGATCTTGTGCCTGCCCAAGTAGGGATTCTCTTGGTTGCGCACGGTCAACCACCAGAATGGGATGAGATTTATCCAAAACAAACTAAGCAGGAAACTGATTTCCGATTAGCCATCCGAGACCGCCTCGTCCGTGCAGGCTATCCAACCGAAAACATCTCTCTAGCTTGGATGGAGTCCAGAGAACCAACCCCTCAGAAAGGCTTGCAGGACTTGCTGCAACAGAAGGTGCGTCTGATCCTGGTCTTTTCCTCTTCCATCAGCGCCGAAGGGATTCACAGCACCTACGAAATTCCACATATGCTAAGTGAAGTACCGCTGCCAGAGGGAGTGCGCTTGCTCAATCTGGGAGCCTGGAACGATCATCCGCTCGTGCTGCAAGCGATTGCAGAAAGGATTGAGAGCTGTTTAGACGAGCATTCCCATTAAATTAGAAAGAGAAAGACGATGGCAAGCAAGAAAAAAGACGCGCGCATTGTGATCAAGCTGAAAAGCACCGAAAGCGATCATGTCTATTACACTGAGAAGAATCGCCGTAACGATCCGAGCCGGCTAGAACTGCGCAAATATGACCCGATCCTACGCCGACACGTGTTGTATCGCGAGACCAAGTAATTTTTACAGCATAAGGAGCAACACGGCAAAAATCGTTTATGTTTTTGCAACCGATATACCAGCTACTTGCAAACCGGGCAAAATGACCCCACCGCAACTATAGCCGCGAGCAGTGGCGTCAAAAACTTGGCTCGTCCTTCTTCAACCGTAGATTGGGATTAGCCGCAATTGGACGTTCTAATGGGTGCAAACAAGTTGTTCAAAAATAGGCCGCTCAATTACCCAAAATCCATGTCAAGACACCAGCGTAGAGACGTTGCAGACGACGTCTCTACGCGACTCTGATAGGCGTAGTTTCAAACTTTTCTCTTCACCATCGAGTACACTCGATTTGAATGTTAATTTTGACACCCAAGCTAACTTGTGATAAACTCCCGCCCGATATGTTACCCATCTATAACCTAGAAACTGCAAAACAAACCATTCTGCGCCGAACTGCGCCAGACTTACAAGAAGTCCCTCCCGAAATCCTCGATCGGATTGAATCCTTATTCGGCGAGCGCTTGAATCCCACTCAAGCTGTTAGAAGAATTCTCGAGGACGTGCGTGCCCATCAAGACGAAGCTCTCCGTCGTTGGACTGAACGGCTTGATGGTGTCTCCTCCCATGAATTGCGAGTTCCGGATAGCGACATCCGGCAAGCTCTGCAAAACCTGCCTGAAAGAACAAGGCAAGCCCTGCGTGAAGCCGCTCGTCGCATTGAGGAGTTCCACCGCCATCAGCCGCTCCATTCTTGGCTAATGCAGGGAAAAGAAGGGACATTAGGGCAACTGGTCCGCCCGCTTAGGCGCGTGGGCATCTACGTACCCGGCGGCAGCGCTCCTTTGCCATCCACGGTGCTGATGACCGCCATCCCAGCCCGCGTAGCCGGTGTAACTCAAATTGCCATGGTCACGCCGCCTTCTCGGACCAGCGGTGGGATTCACCCCGTCACGCTGGCAGCCGCAGCAATCGCCGGTGTTGACGAGGTTTATGCTGTCGGCGGCGCCCAGGCGGTCGCCGCTCTTGCTTACGGCACCGAAAGCATCCCTGCCGTTGACAAGATCGTCGGTCCGGGCAACCTCTTCGT
Source organism: uncultured Anaerolineales bacterium (assembly GCA_937928795.1). GTDB lineage: Bacteria > Chloroflexota > Anaerolineae > Anaerolineales > UBA4823 > NAK19. Next base: position 32,176 of record CALFWB010000118.1, on the reverse strand, counting down.
CACCCTTGCCAAGCAACAGGTTTATGGCACGGTGGGCATTGACGGCTTAGCCGGACCTACTGAAACGATGATTATCGCCGACGAGACGGCAAATCCAGAATGGATAGCTGCAGACCTGCTCGCCCAAGCCGAACACGACTTCTTGGCTTCGGCTATCCTACTGACCCCATCTGTGGAGGTAGCCAAAGCCGTACAGATTCAGGTAGTTAGGCAAATGGAAGGCGATCACCGCTTTGCGGCTTTATCCAGAGAACGGATTCTGGAAAAGTCACTCAAGAATCAAAGTGGCATCATCCTGATCCAAGACTTAGAACAAGCCATCGAAGTTGCTAATCAATTTGCCCCCGAGCATTTGGCATTGGCTGTGGCTCACCCGTGGCAATGGGTCGAGAAAATCCACTCTGCAGGCGCCATCTTTGTGGGCGAGCAGTCCTACGAAGTCCTCGGTGATTACATTGCCGGACCGAGTCACGTACTACCAACCGGCGGCACAGCGCGCTTTGCTTCATCGCTGAGTTGTCTAGATTTCGTGCACGTCGTCGGATTGGTGGCTTTACGTCCTGAAAGCAGCCGTAAACTTGCGCCTTTGGCAGCCGAGATCGCCTATCAGGAGGGGTTAGATGGCCACGCTCATGCGGCTCTTCGCCGTCAAACCTGATTGTATTTAGGTGCGGCGTTTTGCTTAATGTCGGGAATGCAGGTCTGTCGCCGTCCTATCCAACAATCGTACCAACCCAGGCACCTGATCGGCTGAAAAATACCAAGCCACCAATTGGCGACTGGCATCACCGACTGCCCAGCGCACAGTATCCCACGATGCCCACATGGGTTCGTTGACTCCAAGCGGTAAGTACCCTAAAGCTGCCCGATAGACCGCCGATAAGTGTGCATCACCCTGCAAGGTTTCTGCCACGTCCATGCGCAAAGATAAGCCCAAGGTTTCTTGCGCCAGTCGTTGTTGATTTTCTTTCTCTAACAGCCAGCGAACAAATAACCACGCTGCTAATTGTTCCCGCTCAGAAGATTGAAGCAAAACAAAATCCGTGCCATATAGAAGCACAGCTCCCTCTCCGTTTGCGGTTGGAAAAGGTAAAACCGTCCAACGGTCTGTGTTGGCTGCATTTTCTAATGTCTGCTCAACAGCGGTCAATTGCCCGCTATGGACGGGGACGAAAAGCGCTTGTCTTTGGGCAAAAACTGCGCTGGGTTCAAGATCGGCAACGCTCAGCGTACATCCCTGATCAAAGAGTTTCCGCAGGTAGAAAAAAGCATCCTGAACTTCTGGCGACTTGAATTCATATTCCAGACGATCATTGCCTGCAATTTGAGCGCCAAATGCCATAAACCAACCCAAGATGGTTGGATAGTCATGGCTAAAAAGGTATCCCTTGGCAGAGCTATCACCTCCTTGAGTTCCATCGGATGACAACGAACAGGCTTGCTCTTGAAAGTCTGTCAACGTCCTTGGTGCAGCATCAAAACCCAATTCCCTTGCCCAAGAGGCATTGTAGAGAAGCAGTTGAGCCACTCGCCGAGCCGCAATCCCCCAGCGGTGACCATCCATCAAAGCGACGTCCCACAGATTCGGGTAATAGGCTTGTTTTTCCGACACAGACAGCCCCCAGCGCACATCCTCTGTATAAAGCGACCAATCAACGAGAATAGAACGTTCTTGATTCCACCGCAAAGCCTGATAGAGAGGGGCAATAACCAAATTTGGCAAGTTGCCCTGAGCAAGCACAGCCTGCATCTGTTCATTGAGCAAATCAACCCCGCCAAAACCTTGACTTTCAACAGTGATCTGCCATTGACTCTGGCGGGAAAACTCATCCGCCAACCGATCAAAGGATGCTCCAATTTCACCTGAGTAAGGGTGCCAAAAGCGAATTGAAACTCCCCGAAGCTGCTCATCGCTCAACTGAAGCGCACTTGTCGGAGAGGGCATGAGGGTTGGTTGCGGCGGTTGAACAGTTTTAGCGGGAGGTAAAGCCGTAGGTGTTGGGGTTGGCGGCGGTAAATGCAATGGCATACAGCCAAACGCAAGGATACTCAGAATAAAAACGCCAATAAGTCGGCGAAAAATGCTGGAGTGAAGGTCTATGAATGCGCTCATGTCATCCATTGTGGTCGAGGTTTGTGTGGCAGGCAGTCAATCTAAGCCCAGATTAGCCTATGAGAGAGCTCAATCGACCGCAAGATTGCGTTCAAGTGTACCATAAACCCCAATTCAAACACTCCCCACTAAAAGGAGAGAAGCAATTGCACTCAAGGTTTGTTGACGACGGTTCACTGTAAGAGCCACTCGCAAGGTAAAAGAGAAAGAAACCAATAAGATGTGCTAAAAGCCCAGCTCGACAACTTTTTCGTGCGCACAGTGAGGAAATGACGCAAGTCTGATTGAATAATAAGTTCATCTGGTATAATTTACATGGAGTTTAGAAGATGAGCTTTACTGTGCGCGAATATCGAGACCTCTTGCAACTGCTCGCAGAACATCCGGAGTGGCGCGAGGAATTACGTCGCGCCCTGTTGAGCGACGACTTTCTTACCCTACCCCAAATTGTGCGCGAACTCGCCGAGGCTCAAAGGCGCACCGAGCAACAGGTTGAAGAGCTCGTCAAGGCTCAAAGGCGCACCGAGCAACGGGTTGAAGAGCTCGCCGAGGCTCAAAGGCGCACCGAGGAACGCCTCGAAGCGCTGGCAAAACGCGTCGATGAACTCGCTGAGGCCCAAAAACAGAGTGAAGAACGGCTGACGCGCTTGGAAGCGATTGTCGCCGAGCTAACCGAAGCCCAGAAACGCACTGAGGAGACTCTCGCTGCCCTCATTAAGCGCGTAGATCATATCGAGGTTCGTCTTGTTGCGGTAGAACAACGCCTTGCGAAGGTGGATGGAAGAACGCTCGAACTACACTATGAGCGTAAGGCAGCGAGCACCTTTGGTCGAATCTTGCGGCGTGCAAAGGTCGTCGATCTAGGTGAGTTTGAAGACCGTGTTTCTCCCTATCTCTCTGGTGACGAACTGCAAGACCTCTGGCGCATTGACTTGCTGGTTCAAGGTTATCTCCGTGAACCACTCAAGGGGGATGAGAAACCAGAAGCCTATCTTGCTGTCGAAGTATCCGTCTTGGTGGATCGAGAAGACGTTGAGCGGGCAAAACGCCGCGCCAACATCTTGAGTAAAGCGGGATTGTTAGCCATCCCAGTTGCAGCCGGCGAAGATTTGACCGAAAGAGCCCTTCAAATGGCAGAAAACGAAGGCGTGGTTTTAGTGAAAGATGGCAGCGTTCGGTTCATCGAACAAGCGCTCCAACGTCTCGCCCAATAAAAGCCATCTTAACTTAGCGCCAAACTTTTAGGGTGGGGGAAGATAATCCCACGGGTTAACTTTTGTCCCCTTGTACATCATCTCGAAGTGTAAATGCGAACCAGAAGAGTTTCCCGTGCTACCAATGGCGCCGATGACATTGCCCTGATAGACACTTTGCCCACAGGTAACATTAATTGCGCTCAAGTGAGCATAAAGGGTTTGCCAACCATTGCCGTGATTAATCACAATGACATTTCCATATCCCCAGTTATTCCAACCAGCATACACCACAACCCCATTATCCACAGCATAAACCGCATTGCCTGTATCCCCGTCAATATCAATGCCAAAATGGTTTGTTGAGGGTGAATAATCAAACCCGGATAGGAAATGTCGATTGGTAGGCCAAATGAATAATCCAACCCCAATGGCTCCACTGGCGACCTCCTTACATGCTCCCGGACCGAGCACTTGGGCAACGCTTGGATTTTCACGGGGTATCTCCGGCGCAGACCAACTGACAAATTCTCGTCTTCCTCCGGGGATAACCAACCATGTGCCGGGGGTAATGTTCGGATGAGCATAATCTCCAATTGTGTTCGGGTCCAAACCATTGCCAGGAAAATTGATAATATCCTCAGGCTTTACACCAAAAAACTCTGCCACGCGGTTCAAGCCATCGCCGGCCGACCATTTGTAATACGTTCCATCAACCGGCAGGATGTTCAGTTCCTGGCCAGGTCGAAGGTTATGCGGATTGTCTCCCAAGGTGTATTGGTTGCCCCATAAAATCGTCTCAGGCTTTAGGCGGAATTTCTCGGCAATGCCGAAAAGCGTATCGCCTGGCTTAACCGTGTATTTGATCACTTCAAAGCGCGGTCGGCTTGGCAGTGAGGTAAACAGTTGCGTTTGGCGGTTTATCCCCATCTCTCCAGCCGTCGGGACAATCATTGGTTGGGGATTCGGCAGCGGCGTTGGAGTGAGAATGGTCATCTCATCCTCTTCGGCCGAGACAAATGAGAAGAAGTTATATGTATAGAAATTAGGCATGAGCCAAATCAACACCAAGACCGCCACTGCCAAGATCAAATGAGCAGCCCATCGCGAGAAGGTCTCATCGAAACCCAGTTCGGTGAGGTCTTGCCACAGGGTTTGCCACCGACTGGGCGATTCACCTCCCTGTAGATCGGATTTTTGGGGATAATCCGCCAATTGTCTAACCTCTATAGAATAGGGGTCTTTCTCTTTCAAGGGAGTTTGGTGATCCTTCCATAAACAAGTTGCACCACTATCATACCATTGGCTAGGGGAGGTAAGATGAGAACCAAATTAGGGTTTGTTTAGGTTAGCAATTGCATCTTTAGCTGCTTGCTGGGGCGGAAGGCGATCTTTGACCACCGCAACAACAGCATTGCGCAGGGCAATGCCCAGAGGATCGCCTAGGGCGCTCGGAGGTACTGCTTGCGCTAAGCTTGAGATTGTGTCGAGTTCTTTGGCGATCTCATCAGCTTGCCAAAGCAAAAAAGCATCCGCACGAGTGGGCAAATAACCGCCCACCTGAGTAAAGGCAGCCATGAATTCCGGCTGGCTGAGAAAGGTGGCTAACTGAAAACTGATCCCGATCTGGTCAGGTATTGGACTGGTAGAAGCCCAAATCCAACCATCCGCTAAAGTAAGAGAGGTCTTATTCGCCAAAAACCCTGCCGAAGCACGCCATTCTTGAAAATCACCTCGAAGGAAACTCACCCCCCAGAGATAGCCGCTGTCGATCTTGCCTTCTGCAAGAGACTGCCGCACAAGCTGATCAGTTTCAGCCTGAATCACCCAAGCGGGAAGCTTTCCCTGTCGATAGATGTAAGCCATGTTTTCTAATAATTCTGTTAGAACCGCTTCCTCTAGAATCGGTTTTCCTTGAGCATTACGGATTGCGCCGCCTGCTTGAAGATAAAGCGTAAGCATCACAGCCGCTTGCGGATCGGCTGCTGCAAAACCTAGTGTATGACGACTGGTTAACCAATCGTTCCAGGTTAAGGGCAGTTCATTGGCTAAGTTCTGCGGATAAGCCAACAAGAGAACATCCCCTACAAACGGAATACCAAATGGAGTGTTCTCAACAGTAGCTAGCTGGCGAGCGTAGGGATACCATTTCTGTTCCTCCGACAACTCGGCATACCCATCCAAGGGATGGAGAATACCGCTCTGAGCTAGCGGAGCGACCAACTTACGCGGCAGAAGCACCAAATCTGGTAGGGCAAGTGGAGCAGCCTCGCTCGCCGCAGTTAGCGCATCAAGCATTCCACCCGGCCCATCTACTGCCTTAGGACGGACTTCAATCGGCAAATTGGGAAACTGCTCATAAAATACTTGGAGACGCTCCCAAAGTAAACGAGCAGCAGGTTGATCGCTGTTGGGATCAAACTGAGGCGGCAACCAGAGACGCAAACCGCGGCGCAAATCCTGAGGCATGGAGGACGATGGTGTATTGGTCACTCTCATCATCGGCGAAGGATCGGAGGTAGGGCTTAGGAGAGGTTGAATTCTTCCTGCCTGACCGTTGCAAGCGACCAGAAGGAATGTCAATAAAACGAAGAAGCCCTTGCGCGCCGACTTTTGCAACCTCTTCATAAACTCCATCATTGAAAAGTAAATAGGCGTGATCCAACTAGGAAGATAGCTCAAGAGGAGACGGTGTCTGAAGTAAACGACCGAGCAATTTTACAGCGTTCTCCACATCCTCCATATCCACCATTTCAGAGGGCGCATGGACGTAGCGACACGGGATCGAAATGACTCCGGCGGGGACCCCGCTGCGCGAAAGCTGAATTGCCCGTGCATCGGTTCCACCGAATTCCAAGATTTCTCGCTGGTAAGGGATTTTTGCTTTTTCGGCGGTTTGGACCATCCATTGAATTAACCGCGGATCGGCTAACATGCCTGCATCGCGAATCTTGATTGCCGGACCTTTCCCCAATTGCACCTCCATCCGATGCCCTTTCGGGGTATCCCCTGTGGCGGTAACATCAATTGCCAACCCCAAATGCGGTTCTACTCCGAAAGCAGCCACCGTTGCACCTCGTACCCCAACCTCTTCTTGAACGCTAAAGACAAAGTAAATTTCAAAGGCGCTTTTCTCCAGTCGCCGTAAGGTTTCAATCAAGACAGCCACGCCGACTCGATCATCCATGGCTTTGGCAACAACCCGCTTGCCTAAATCCAAAAAAGGTCGCTCGAACACAGCCACATCCCCAATGCGGATCGGACAATCCTCAGCAGAAGATGCGCCGACATCGATGAACATCTTTTCTAGCGGAGGAATTTCATAAGAAGCAGGATTCTTTTCTACCCCAATAACTCCCTGAACGCCGTTCAGGAAACGAACTCGACCGCCAACACAGTGAATCGGCATCACACCTCCTAAAGAGACAAAGCGAGCAAAACCCTGCCGATCGACATGGGTGATCATCAAGCCGATCTCATCCATGTGCGCCACCAACATGATGCGGGGTGCGTCAGCTTGCCTGTGTACAGCGAGCAAATTGCCAAGAGCGTCAACGCGCATCTCATCGACGAGCGGACGGATCCATTCTTGAATCTGATTGCGAACTTGGCTTTCATACCCCGAAGGGGCCGAAATTTCCACAAGGGTTTTGAGCAGTTCTTTCATGAGTACTTCTCCGCTGGCAGTGATCTTCTTACCGTTCGGATTTCAAAATATCCGCCGAAAGGGTTTGTAGAGCATGATAAATCAATTGTAGGGTACTTTCCCAATCCGAAATCCGCGCAATGCTGGCTGGCGTATGGAGATAGCGGCCGGGGACGGAGATGGATAAACTGGGTATGCCGACATGTTGTAGGTGAATAGCCCCGGCATCGGTTGCCCCACTCCCTGCTTGGCGAAACTGATAAGGAATTCCCTTCTCTTCCGCCGTGCGAACAAAGTGCGTCACCAAGCGCGGATCGGAGATCGTTGCCCGATCAGAAAGGTAGATGGCAGCCCCGAACCCCAAACGAGTATTGTATTGTTCATTCTCTGGGGGGTAAAAGCTATCCTCAACTTGCAACGGTAAATCGTAAGCCGGGGTACAGTCCACCACAATTGCCACATCCGGGTTGAGAGCATAGGCCGCCACCTTTGCCCCGCGCAAGCCCACTTCTTCTTGGACGGTGAAAGCTGCCACCAAATTGAGATTGGGGTAATCGTACTTGAGCAGTTCAATCACAGTGGCAACACCTATTCGATTATCAAGGGCCTTTGCTCGCACGCTCCCTCCCAATCGCTGAAAAGACGTCGCAAACGTCCCCCAATCCCCCACTTTGGCTTTCCCGCCTCCTCCTAAGTCCACCCTCAACCCCTCAACCGTAAAAGAGCTTCGGCGTTCCTCAGCGGTAGTAAGATGAATAGCTTTGCAACCGATAACCCCTTTGGAGTGCTCTTTGCCCACTTGAACCGGCTTTCCTGCCAACCACCGCGGGTCAATCCCCCCCACCAACTCAAAGCGGAAGATGCCCTCTTCTCTATCTTCCTCTGAAGTGAGCATAAAACCGACCTCATCCAGATGAGCCGCAATCATCACCGTCAGCGGTTTCTGATCTTCTTTTTTCTGACGCACGAGCAAATTGCCCATCGCATCAATGCGCATTTCTTGAACATAGGGCTTAATTTGATCGATAACCAGCCGACGTACCTCCCCTTCGTTACCGCTGACGGCAATGGCATTGCAAAGCTTCTCCAAAAGGCGAATCTGCTCAGGATTAATGGTGGGGTGATTCAGGCTTTCGGTGTTTCGTCCCATTGAATTTTATCCATAAAGTCAATTTCTAAGGTGGTAGCGAACTCAGCTAATAACCGCGCCGTTCGCTGAACATCTTTCTTGGAAACGATCTCGACCGGCGTGTGCATATAGCGCAAAGGGATGCTGATCACCATCGTCGGAATGCCTTCTGCAACGGTCTGCAGGCGATCGGCATCCGTCCCAGAATAGCGTGGCATTGCCTCCATCCTATAAGGAATTTCCATTTTTTCGGCAAGCTCTTTAAATGTTTCATAGAGCTTTGGATGAACCGTCGCACCCCACCCTAGAGTGATACCTCTTCCCAAAGGATAGGATTTATGCGAAGGACTGCCCGGTCCGCTGCCATGCGTGACATCGATTACCACAGCCAGATCGGGGCGGATCTGAAAAGCGGAAGTCGCCGCTCCTCCAAGGGTTTCCTCCTCTTGCGTGCTAGAAACCGCCCAAACATCCCAAGCGTGTTTTCTTCCTTGTAGCTCCTGCAAACAGAGGGTTAGAGCACAGAGAGAGGCACGGTTATCCAGAGAGGGGGAACACACCAAATCCGAGCCCAGCTCCAGAAAGTTTCGGGCAAAAGAAACCGGGGCGCCAATTTGCACCCAACGCCGCACCTCTTTCTCCTCCAAGCCGGTATCTGCCCATAGATAGTTAAGAGGCACACTCCCTTCCTGAGCTTCGGGCGGCAGCAAAAAGGGAGGAGGCTGAACGACCACCGCCGGCAAGGTACGTTTGCCATGAATTTGAACCAATTGCCCGGGCAGGATGCGGTGGTCAACACCGCCAATTTCGGTCAAGCGCAAAAAACCCTCTTTGATCCCACTCACCATGAGGCCAATCGCATCTTGGTGAGCAACCATCATCAAGCGTGGGCGCGGCGGCTCACCACTGCCTTGTCGGAAACCCAGCACACTCCCCAGACGATTGCGGGAGAGTTCATCAACTAGTGGTTTCCATAAACTCTCTACTTCTCTGGCAATCGTATCTTCATAGCCCGACAAGCCGGGCGGGGTTGTAAGTTTTCTAAGCAGGTTGGAAAGGTCTGATGTCTTCATGGCGTAATTGTATCGGAAATCCTCATTTTAGGATACCCAACTTCGGTCGCTTTGAAAGGGACGCCCACTGGTTGATGTCGAAGCTGATGTCGGGGATGCGAGGGGAGCAATCGTTGGCACAGGGGTGTCAGTTGGAGCAGGAGTGGGAGTCTCTGTCGGCGGTGGTGGAGGGCTAGGAGTCTCAGTAAACGTTGGTTCTAAGGTCGGGGTGCTTGTTATGGAGGGGGAAGGCGTAAACGTATGGGTTGGTGTAGCTGTGGCAGTTGGGGATGCTGTTGGGGTAATGGTATTCGTAATGATATTGAGAAAAGGGGTAAAGGTTGCCGTCGGAAATTGGAAGAGGGTGGGGGTCACCGTGAAGGTTTTGCGTCCTGTTGGCGTTAAGGTCGGCGTTGCTGTCGCCCGCTGGCGCGGGGCTTGGGCAGCCATAAAAAACCCGAGGCAATAACACGGCAGGGTGCTCAGGATGATCATCACTAAAACAATTCGCAAGCGACGGTAGGGTGAGCCTTCAGCTTCCATTGCATCCCTTTCAATGTCTGCATGATAACATTAGCTGCCTATTGCGACAAGTGCTCTATGAAAAATGAGGTAAACCTGCTCCTATTGCAGCCATTCCAATCCTGTGGTAAAAAGCATCTCATGCGGTGGATCTTTCTATCTCCTCACTATGACGATGCCGTCTTTTCCTGTGGCGGTGGCATCTGGGAACTGCAAAACGCCGGCGAGGAAGTGGAAGTCTGGACGATCTGCGGTGGACAACCACCGTCACAAGCTGTTTTATCGTCATACGTTCAACAGCTCCATCACCGCTGGGGTGTCGGTCTCGAAGCGGTAGCTCAGCGTCAAGCAGAAGACGCACAAGCCCTAAAACGACTTGGGGTTAGCGGGTTTTCTTTTTCCATTCCGGATTGCATTTATCGCCTCTCCAGCAGCGGGCAGCCTCTCTACACCTCGGACGAGGCACTGTTTGGAGAGCTTCATGATCACGACCGAGCACTTGTGGAACCCTTAAGCAAACAGATTGCCCAAAAAACCGTTTGCCCGTCAAACCTTGTCTGTCCCCTGGGGGTTGGTAACCATGTAGATCACCAACTCACCCGTCTGGCAGCCGAGATGAGCGGTTTACCCTTGTGGTATTATGCTGAAATTCCCTATATCTTCCGCCACTCAGATTGGCAGAAAGACTTTTTCCTATCAGGTTATCAAACGCATTCCATCCCGATTTCTAAAGCGGGATTTGAATATTGGCTGCGTTCGGTGCTTGCCTACCGCTCTCAACTCAGCACTTTTTGGGAAAGTGAGGATGATTTATACCAAACTTTCTCCGCTTACTGGCAAGCAAACCCCTTTTTGCGATTGTGGCAGCGCGCAGAGTCTTTACCCACCCAGTAAGGTACCAGTTAAAATTTTGGCATCCTCTATGGATTGACCTTAAGACGCTGGCTTCAGCTATCCAATATGGAAAGATCATGCGGAGGCAGCATAAACTTCAGCTTGGGCAAGAAGATCAGCTTTCGCTTGTGTAATTGACGCACGGGCTGAAGCCCTTGTTACGGAAATCTGCCTGGTGCAGTAACATAAGCATCAGCTTATGGAAACATCCCACGGGCTGAAGCCTACAGAGATCCACTCTTTTCTGCTAAAAGGCAAATCAATGAGTAAATTTAGCATTGCTGGTTACAAACACTCCTTGACACGCCTCACTCTTACAGATATAATTTCTACTGTCCTTCCTCGATAGCTCAATTCGGCAGAGCGGGCGGCTGTTAACCGCTAGGTTCCAGGTTCGAGTCCTGGTCGAGGAGCCTTTATATTATGGTCATTCTCGTTGTTTCCCTCCATGTAAAGCCAGAGTATCTTGAGGCTTTTAAGGAAGCCACCTTGGAGAACGCGCGCCATAGCATACAGGAACCCGGGATCGTTCGGTTTGATGTCCTTCAGCAAAGCGATGATCCCAACCGCTTTCTATTGGTCGAAGTCTATCGCACGCCCGAAGACCCCGCCAAACACAAAGAAACCCCTCATTACAACAAATGGCGCGAAATTGCAGAGCCCATGTTGGCTGAACCGCGCACACGGGCTTTATACACGAACATCTTTCCAGACGACCAAAACTGGTAAAACTCTCCAACCTTAAGCTTGCCTCATTATAAAGGACGAAAACCCTTTGTCCTAACCGAACAAAAGAGCTTCTTTGTCTCGCCCATTGGATTTTTAACAAGTTGCTTTGAGCAAAGGTGGGCTTTTCGAAACCTTATTTTTTTGGTCCTTTCTGAGGCGGCAAGCTCGGTTTAGGACAAACCGCCTCGCCCCCTCATCCCCAGCCCTTCTCCCATAGGGCGAAGGGAGAAACTCCCCTCTCCCAGTGGGAGAGGGGTTTGGGGGTGAGGAAACTCTTCAAGCAGGCTGAATCCGCGAGAAAGGGATCAAGTAAGAGATTAGTGTACTGAAAAGCCCTAAAGCATAGCAAGCGGTTTTGACGATTTCGATCGAAAAGAGAATGAATAGGCAAGATTTCTCGTCGCTTGTGCTTGCCAAAATGACCACTCCGAATACATAACCCGAACTCAGTATAATTAACTAGCTTTTTTCTCTAGCGAAAGGACGCTATGTCACTCGCCCAGCGATCTAATCATCGCCTTTTTTTGCTAATACTGTATATAGGCTTATTGATTGCGGGGATTTTGCTGCGTATTTGGAGTTTTCAACAGAACACAAGGCTATATGGGGACCTCAACCTATTCGCCCTCACTGCTCGCCAGCTTGCCTCTCAAGGGCAGCTCACCTACCCGATGAAATATGACTATACCCCCCAAGCCCTCTATCTCAGCTTAGAAAGTCCCGCCAGCCAACACCCCCCCTTGTGGCCCCTTTTAGGGGCGATTCTAGCCCGCCTGTGTGAGACTACGAACACGTTCCAGATGCTCAAGTTCCTCTCCTTCTTCGTGGGGCTATGCCTGTGGGTGATATTTTTGCCCAAAGCAGAAGAGTCCCATTCCATCGCTAAATGGATGCCTTTCGGATTGATCGCCCTTTCGCCCTGGCTGGTCGACTTCAGCGCCAACGGCAGTCCTTATATCCTGATCACGCTCATCTTAATCCTGGCCGAACGGCTTTGGAAATCCGCCCCTCTCAATTACCCACCTGCGCTGATCGGCATCGCTGCACTTTGTGCTTTGGCAATCCTCACCCACAATAACTTGACCCTTTTACCGCTATCGTTTGTCATCAGAATCTTGGTTCAAGAAGATAGCTCCCATCAAAAGAAAGCCTTAAGTTTGGGAATATTCTGCGCAACCCTACTCTTCTTGCTAAGCCCGTGGTTGGCATGGAATTGGCGGACATTCGGGCAATGGTTTCACACCCCTTCTTCATACTATCTCCTTGAGCAGCTTGGTATGACCCGCATCCAGTTGGTTCAAGATCGGGTGATGTGGACGGTTGAAGAATCGCCTTTTCCTGCAATTGCCTATCGATATAGCCTTCTGATTGCCAAATCTACATGGGCTGGACTGAATCACTTTATCGACATGGTCACACCGCTCGGTTTTTTGGGCATATTTATTGCGCTCGGACTACATCTGAGGCAAAGCCGAGAGGAATGGTCAAGCGGTTGGCTGCGACATAGTATAAGAAATCTGACTTCTCCCCTTCTGCTCTACCTTCTCACCATCCTCCTTTGGGCAACTTACAAGGCGCGTTTCCTGATTCCTCTCCTACCTACTTCCTATCTTCTCATCAGTGAGAGCATCAGCCATGCAGAGAGGCTTTTCAAGGAACGCGTTTGGCTGATCGGGTCAGGCGTGGCGCTCTTTTTTCTCTTAACCTTGCTTCCCTATCGTCAAGAACCACTTAATCTCTATTACGGAGCTGAAACGCCTTCCCTTGCTCAACCGTACGATCAAATGAAGCGGTTGGCAGAGCAATTACAAAAACAACCCGCCGGGGTTGTGCTTGGGGTATCCGAAAGCCTAGACGGTGGTATTGAAACGATCTATTGGGCACAGCAACCTTTTGTGAGGGCAAGAGGCTTCGGTAAAACCCTTTGGAAAAAGCTAGCCGACGACTTCAACGTCCGCTACATCTGGAGTGAATGCCGACAGGAGCAAAGCCTCTCTGACGTCTTCCCTACCCTAAAGCTTCTGCTTGCCGACGGTCTTTACTGTGTTTTTTTACTTCCATAGCGATTTTTTGGGTAGCTTGGGGTATCAAAGTCCAGTCGTGGTGCAAGATTCTTCCTGTTGTAAACTTGTGCAAACCATAAACAGGCTGAAGCCTATGTTACGGGAAACCCGCCTGTTGCAGCTCATTGGGCGGAGCCTTATGCTTGCGCTAAGCACACGAAAGACAGGCTGAAGCCTACGTTACGGGAAATCCGTCTGCCGCCGCTCATTGGGCGGGGCCTTATGCTTGCGCTAAGAACACGAAAGACAGGCTGAAGCTAGGGTAACGGAACCCCGCCTCATTTTGCCAAAAGACGAACAAATGTGTAAGTTTAGAATTGCTGTGCACGCTCATAACTCCTTGCAATTTCAAGGATTTATGAGATAAAATTAAACCATAACAACATCTATAGATAAGGAAATTCTCCGCCTTTTTGCGGCTAAAAGTTCAAACAAAGCATCAAAATGCAACCGCCCGGCAGGGGTTGCACCCAGAAGGTGTAAACGCAAGCGCGCGAGCCCTACCCTGTCACTGCGAACTAAGCGCTTGCCTCTAGCGAGACATGGGAAGTTGCAGAATGCACCTCTTGATGAAGGAATTTGCATGATCTCTTCACATCTCGCAAGGACGAAGTAAACCAAAGGCAAGTTGTTCCATAAAAACTTTCTCTATCACGCTTATCGGAGCAGCAATCAGATGAATACTCCCACCCCCTCCCGCAAATATCCCTTCCGCTGGGAATTATTAGGCAATCTGCGCCTAGGCCGCCCAAACCTTGGGCCCAATACCAGTTTATACGCTTATCGTTTAATGCAATTTACTTTGCGGGATGCCCTTGAACAAAAACTGGGCAGCGAGCAGACCGATCAAATTTTTTACCAATCTGGCAAGCTGGCAGGGCAACAGTTTTATCAAAATGCCCTCAAACCGACCAAGGACTTAAGTGAATTCATCCGAGAATTAACCTTAACCTTGCGGGAATGGGGCATTGGGATTTTGCGGGTGGAAAAGCTAGACCTAGAGAGCGGAGAAATTGTCCTAACCGTATCGGAAGATTTAGACTGTTCGGGATTGCCAGAACTCGACTACGAGATTTGCGTGTACGACGAGGGATTCATTTGTGGCTTGCTGGAGAGTTTCACGGGCTTATCCTTCAAGGTTAAGGAGATCGATTGCTGGTGCACCGGAGATCGCACCTGCCGCTTTCGGGCAACCGTAACCGCTTCGTGATAGTCATTTTTAGACCAGCTTTGACTGCTTCGGTGAGAAAACCCTGATGGACAAAACATCCTCGCTAGTCCAATCAGACCTAGAGCAGGCACTCCAACTCTTGGAGCAATTTTGCGCCCTGGTTACTGAAGCGCAAGAGATCACCCTCCATCCCCCTTGCAATGGACCCTGGGCACCTTACGAACAGGCTCTGCATACCTTGCTTGAAGCCCGTCGCTTGGCACTGGCTTTGGCGAAGGGGGAACTCTCTTACGATATCAAAGAAAAAGGCACATTGGCAGGGGCCTTAAAAAATCTTCAAGCCAATTTGCGCCACTTAACCTGGCAGACTCAACAGGTTGCGCGAGGAGATTTTACCCAACGGGTTGAATTCATGGGCGAATTTTCGGTTGCTTTCAACGAAATGGTCGCTCAACTGGACGCCATGGCGCGAGAGCTTCAAACCCAACAGGATGAATTAATTCGGCGCAACGATAGTCTCATCCTTGAGGTGGCAGAACGCGAACGCGCCGAAGCAGCCGAACGTGAGCAACGGGAGTTAGCGGAAGCCCTGCAAGCTGCTGCCATGGCATTAAACGCGACCCTAAACTACGAAGAAGTTTTGGATATCATGTTGGAACGAATCGGCGACATTGTTTCCTACGACTCAGCGGTCATCATGGAAGTGAATGGGATGCAAGCCTGTGTGCGGCGGGCAAAGAATTATCACCACTACGGTGAAGCGATTGAGAAGCGGGTCCTCGAAACCTGTTTTGACATTCCCAAAACCCCCAATCTGTTCACCATGTACACCACCCTCAAGCCGTTGGTGATCCCAGATGTCGATCAGTACCCGGCTTGGAACCGCCACAAAACCGGCAATCCAGTTCGGTCATGGGTGGGGACACCGATCTATGCCCACGGTCAGATTCTGGCATTCTTCTCTCTGGATAAGCTGGAACCCAATTCCTACCAAGAGGAACACGCTCGCAAATTAGAGATGTTTGCCAACCACGCTGCCTTGGCAATGGTCAATGCGCGCCTCTTCCAAGAAATCCAACGTCTTGCCGTAACGGACACCCTGACCGGGCTCTATAACCGCCGCTATTTCTTCGAACGCGCCTGTCAGGAATTCATCCGATCCTGTCGCTATCGTCATCCACTTGCCATCGTTATGCTCGATCTCGATCATTTCAAAGCGGTCAACGATACCTATGGTCATCCGGTAGGGGATTTGGTGTTGCAGGTCATCAGCCGTCTGGTTATCCAAACGGTGCGCAAGAGCGATCTGGTTGCCCGTTTTGGCGGAGAGGAGATCATTCTCCTCTTGCCCGAGACCACGCTGCAAGCGGCCGAATCCCTCGCCGAGCGCTTAAGGCAAAAGATCGCCGCAATAACGATTCCTGCCAACGATCATTCAATTTCCATCACCGCCAGTTTTGGAGTTTGTGGGGGCAATCCCGCAGACTGCCAACTAGAACCGCAACGGGCAATCGAAACCTTGATCGAATTTGCCGATCAAGCCCTCTATCAAGCCAAGCAGGGAGGGCGGAATCAAGTTCGATCGCTGCTGCCCAACTTTTCAAAAAACCTGTCGGTATAGCTCCTCGCAGAAACAAAGACTTCGCCAACGAATAACGAACGGGCTCCGTACGGGCTTGTGCCCTGCGCAACCCGCAACGCCTCACCGCAGGTTGAGTAGCAAGCGCCAGCGAGCGTACCGAAACCGACAACGAATACAGCCTTCACCCCCCAGCCCTTCTCCCAACGGGCGAGGGGAGCAGATTGCCTATGGGTTGAGTAGCGAGCGCTAGCTAGCTTACTGAAACCGACAACAAATACAGCCCTCACCCCCCAGCCCCTCTCCCAAAGGGCGAGGGGAGCAAATCGCCTGCAGGTTGAGTAGCAAGCGCCTTGTGTGCAAGCGTTACTCGACAAGGATGGTCAACTTCTCCAGTGGTACAATTACCGCAAGCAACTATCCCGCTTTTGTGGAGCACTGACTCATTTTTCCTGTAAAAAAGGAGACCCTTATGTCAAATTTCCATGCAGAATTCCTCGAACAGATGAACCGCATTCCTGAAGTCCTTGCCCCCAGCTTGGCTGAAGATTGGCCGAAATTACCCGTGATCAAAGCCGAGGGCTGCTATTTATATACCGCAGATGGTAAACGCTATCTCGATTTCACCTCTGGGATCGCAGTCACGAACCTTGGGCATGGACATCCGCGCGTCCTCGAAGCCGCCCGCCGCCAGATGGAAGAAATGGTACATAGCGCCGTGGGGGTGACAATTCACAAGTCGCTTCTCGACCTGTGCGATGCCTTGCCGAAAGTTTTGCCCGCTGAGATGGATATGTTCTTCTTTGGCAATAGCGGCGCTGAAGCGATAGAAGGAGCCATTAAGCTAGCCCGTTATGTGACCGGACGACCGGGCATTATCGCTTTTGAGGGAGGCTTCCACGGACGCACCTATGGGGCAGCGTCCGTGACAACGGTCAAATCGAAGTATCGCAATCACTATGAACCGTTCGTACCCAGCATCTATTTTGTCCCCTATCCTTATGCCTACCGTTGCCCGTTAGGTTCAACCCCTGAAAAAGCGTTGGAATGGACACTGCTGAGCATTCAACGCCTGTTCCAACATCAGATTCCCCCTTCTCAAGTGGCTGCATTTCTCGTCGAGCCGGTGCAAGGAGAAGGCGGATACATTGTCCCGCCGCGCGACTTTCTACCCGCGCTGCGCAAACTTTGCGACGAACACGGCATTCTGCTAATCCTCGATGAAGTCCAAACGGGCTTTGGACGAACGGGCGAAATGTTCGCCTGTCAACATGTTGGCGTCATTCCCGATATTCTGGCAATTGCCAAGGGGATCGCCAACGGCTTCCCACTTAGTGCCACGGTTGCCAGCCGTAAGTTGATGAGCCAATGGCTGCCCGGCGCACACGGGACGACCTACGGCGGCAACCCGATCGCCTGTGCAGCCGCTTTGGCGACTTTGCAAGTTATTCGGGAAGAGAATCTACTCGAAAACGCACGCCGCATGGGCAAGCGCTTCTTAGATGGTTTGAACATCCTGAAGAAAAAATATCCTGTCATCGGCGAGGTGCGCGGCTTGGGATTGATGCTGGCAATGGAATTCATCCACCCCAACAGCGACAAACAGCCCAACCCTGAAGTAGCGTTTGGCTTATTGAATTCCATGTTGGAACAAGGGTTAGTTGCCTATATGGCTGGCACGTATGGACAAGTTGTGCGCTATATCCCGCCTTTGATCGTCACTGCCGAACAGATCGATAAAGCACTGGAAATCACCGAAAGGGGATTAGCGCAAGTCGCCGCCTAATTTGGAGAGCGCCCCCTACCTCTGGTCTATGGTTGCTTTAGGAGCCGCCTGAGGGGCAGTTGAAGTGCTCTGCCAAGCGCTGAAGTCCCAATCGGCGAGGGCTTGGCGCATTTCGCTCAGGTTGCGCAGTTCGAATTTGTTCAGGGCATTGCGAGCATGGGTTTTGACCGTGTCATACGAGACGATCAATTGATCGGCGACTTCGCGGTAAGAGTATCCCAGACACAGTAAAGCGACCACTTGCTGCTCTCGGCGCGAGAGCCGCTGCCAGCGGCGCAGATATTCCTGAGCAGCATAGCGCGCCGAGAGAGCATAGCGCAGCAAGTCTGCCGCAATTTGTTGTGCCGAGCGACCCTCTTGCTCTGCCAATTCCTCCAACACCCGCTGGATTTCGGGGTCAGCAATCACCAGCTCGGCCGATGGGGCAATGCGCGTCCCACTGGGGCGCAACCGCTTCCAAAACGACATGGGCGCACCTCCTTATGGCGTATCTCCCAAGCGATTTACTCGATAAACAGAACTTTTGTTCTGATTTTATTGTAAGGGAAGAAGTGCTTTTTGTCAATAGGAGCATGCTATCGTGTGCACTCAAAAGTTGTTGGCAACATTGCTTTGTAGGACAACTCAATGAGTTGTCCTACAACTTTTGCGCGGACACGTGCTATCGGTAGGGGTTTTTATGATGAGCGCAGCGAGGAGAAATCTTAAGGACTTCTTCTCGCTACGCTCGAAGTGACACATGAAGGTGCGGCGCTTGAAGTGACACGGGCTGAAAGCCCATGTTACGGCAGTCTGCTCGGTGGTGTTTCTCCACCGTAGCGGAAGCTTTCGCTTGCGCAAAGAAGCACGGGCTGAAAGCCCATGTTACGGCGATCTTTTTGAAGTTGGAGTAGGGCTTCTCAATCCTCTATCGGCAGGCTCAGGGCAGCGCCCCGGCCCCGCGCCCTTCGGGCGCGGGAAGTTCCTCCCTTCTCCCTTAGGGAGAAGGGTTGGGGATGAGGAATTGCCGACAGGGTTCGCAGAAGTTGTGACAGCGATCGAGCCAACCCTCACCCCTGGCCCGTCTCCCAGAGGGCGAGGGGAGCAGCGAATGGGTCTCGATACGGGCTGGCGCCCTCCTCGACCCGCGCAACGCCGCGGGTTGAGCTTGCTTGTCGAAACCCGCCCTCGCCCTTCGACAAGCTCAGGGCAGCACCCCCAGCCCCTCTCCCGCGGGGAAAGGGGTTTGGGGCAAAGGAATCGCTCAAGCACACCAAATCCGTAAGAAAGGGAGCAAAAGGTTCGATGATAGAAAAGCTCTACCCCTATCCCGCCTAGCCCCCAACGTTCCCATAAAGCCTGATATAATGCGCATTGAATTGGGTTTGTGAGAAAAGGTCTCCATGGATACCCTTCAACATAGTCTTTCCTCCGTCAAGGTTCTTGACACCATTCCCTTCCAGGTGGATCGTACAGTTCTGCGGCGCAATTTGCGCCTCAAACCCGGCAGCCACCATCTCGCCGAACTGGATCGACTGATCGATCAAGCCGAGCAGATTGGCAAACCGAAAGCCCTGGTGCGCATGATTTACGTGGATGAAAAAGGGGAAAATTGGGTGCAATTGGACGGACGCCGTCTGTACAGCCGCGTCTTACGAGTTAACCTCGAAGAAGCACAGCGTGCTTTTGTTTTTGTTGCCACTGCCGGTGTAGAACTTGATGCCTGGTCAAAGACGCTCTCCGACTTTCTTCACCGCTTTTGGGCAGATGCCCTCCAAGAAGTAGCTTTGGAAACCGCCCGTCGAGCAATGCACCAATATCTTGTTCAGCGCTTTCACCCCGGCTTGCTTTCCGAAATGCACCCCGGCTCTCTGGACGATTGGCCACTCAGCGCGCAGGATGACCTTTTTGCTCTCCTCGGCGATGTAAAGGGTAGCATCGGTGTTTCCATGACCGAAAGCAAATTAATGTTCCCGGTCAAATCGGTGTCTGGGATTGCCTTTCCGACGCAGACCCATTTCACCAGTTGCCAGCTTTGCCCACGCGAAAACTGTCGCTCCCGTCAAGCCCCTTTTGACGCTCAACTTTTCGAAAGCCGTTATCACCTACAGCTCTAGGCACACCCATGCATTGCCCATCAAAATTGAAAACATTGACGATTGGTTCCTTTGGCGTTTCTGGGTTTACAATAAAGTTGAGCATTGAGCTCAATTGAATTAACATTTTGGTATCGATAAAAGGCATCGGGTTAATTCTGGATTTTTAGAGCAGAAGAAGGGCGGGCAACCACAAGATCATGAACGACTGGAGCTTGCGAGCGGAACTCTTCCGCCGTTACTTAATACCCCTTAAGATCGTGGCATTAAGCACGGCAATCGGATTGCTGTTCCTGATCTTTCTCTTGCCTTTATCCGCTTTACAACGACAATCGTTATGGCTTTATTCGTTGGCTGTCGGAGGATACATTTCGATTTTCTATTGGGTGATCTATCCTCGTTTTGGAATTCAGCGCTGGGTTCAATTCCTTAACATCCTTGTGAGCATTACGCTAATCTGCGGTGCTTACGCTCTTCTGGGTGAATTTAATTCTTCGATGAACGCTCTTTTGGTCATTGTCGTCTTTATCAGCGGCATCTTCAGCGGACGGGCAGCGGCTTTCTTTGCTGCCGTTATCTCTCTCCTAGGAACAATTGCCGTAGACAATTACCATGCTCAACCCCCGGTATATCAAGCAGCGAATCAGGGGATTAATACCATTCAATTTCTTATCACCGCTTACATCAGTAGCGCGCTAGGAGATTTACTGACCTCGCAGGTTTATGAGCGCCAGCGTAAAAACGAAGATTTATCTCTGCTGCTGGATGCCAGCTTAATCGCCACCTCATCGCTCGATCTCAACCAAACCATGCCTCAAGTTGTTCAAAAGATCGTCTCTTTCTTACCGATTTCATACGCCCGCATTGATCTTTTAGAGGAAGAACGCTTAGTTCCTTATGGCATCGCCTCCTTACGTCATGGCAGGGAAGAAAGGATTCGCCTGCGACAATGTCCAGCTCTAGCCGAATTACCCTGGATAGATGCAGCCTACCAGACTCGACGTAGTATTCAGGCACATCGAGATCATATAGAGCTAACGCCTTACTGGTTAGATTTCAAACATTTTTTCTCGGCGGATATCCACACCATCTGTGTAATCCCCCTGCTGGCAGCCAACCGCGTGGTCGGTTTCCTTTCTGTCGGAGAAGTCAGAGATGCCCAGCGGGAACCAATCTCTCAAGTCAAAGTCGAATTTCTCGAAACGCTTGCCAACCAAATTGCTGTGGTGGTCGAAAATGCCCGTTTGCACTTAGAAGAGCAAAAAAAAGCTAAACGCTTAGAGGTATTAAACCACATTGCCAACGTTATCAGCTCAACCATCGAGATGGACACCTTGTTACAAGAATTGTATCACCTCCTCATCCAAGTCATCCCCGCTGATACTTACTATGTCGGAATAGTGAATTGGGAGCATGAAGTCATTGAACTAAAACTATTGCTGGACGCGGGAGAACGTTATGAAGGAGTGAAAATTCCTCTCGCTCAAGGTTTAGCCGGTTACGTCGCCCGCCAGCAGAAACCTCTCTTGATTCGAGACTTCCAACGTGAATCAGAAGTCTTACCGTTCAAACCCGTGATCATCGGCAAAAACCAAATGTCTGCATCCTGGTTAGGCGTACCTTTTGGTAAAGAAGACCATCCCCAGGGTATCCTAGCAGTGGCAAGTTATACTCCCAACGCTTTCGATGACGAAGACTTGCAACTCTTATCCAATGTTGCCCAACAAGCTGCCCTAGCCATTGATAATGCTCGCCATCACGCAGAAGTGGAGGAGCGCGCCCGCCGTGACTCTCTAACTGGCGCCTATAACCATGGACATTTCCTAGAAATCCTTCGACAAACGGTAAACGCTAGCCTAACTCATCATGATCCAGTATCTCTGATCATGCTCGATATTGATCATTTCAAGGAGGTTAACGATCGTTACGGACACACCATTGGAGATGAAGTGCTCTGCTTGATCGTACAAGTGATCCGAAAACAGATCAAGAGCCGAGATGTTCTCGGACGCTGGGGAGGAGAAGAATTCGGTTTGATTTTGAAAGGCGCTTCGCTTAAGAATGCCCTTCAGGTTGCTCAACGCATCCGCATGGCACTTAGGCGCACCCCCCTCACCTCTTTACCAGAGATAACCATTACCGCCCCAACGATCAGTCAAGGCATTGCCTGCTTACCTTTTCACGCCAAAACGGCTGAGGAGTTGGTCGAAAAAGCCGATCACGCTTTATACATCGCCAAATCCGCCGGCCGGGATTCCATCCAAGTTTACGGGGAGGATTTATTGCTTACGTAGTCAACGCAGGAATGTAACCTACCCCTACTGTTCCAGGGCCAGAGTGGACAGCCAAGGCCGGTGAAAGAGACGTCGTTACCGTTTCGACACAATTAAACTGCGAAAAGACTTTCTCCTTTAGACGCTCTACTTGGTCTGTAGCAGCCACATGCATAAAGGCAACTTTGATATTTCTTATCCCACCCAAGCGCTCTTTCATTAGCTCTACAATGCGGGAATATGCCTTCGGGCGCGTCCGCTCGGTTGCCAATGCCGTGATCACCCCTTCTTCCATACCGATAATGGGCTTAATATTGAGCAGTGAGCCGATCAGATGTTGCGCGCGCCCAATCCGCCCACCCATATAGAGATAGCGCAAGGTATCGGCGGTCATCATCATCATGGATTGCTTTGCCACCTGACGAGCTTTCTCGACCACCTCGCCGATCCCAAAGCCCTGTTTTGCAAGCCGCGCAGCTTCTACCACCGCCCACCCTTGCGCCATGGCGACTGCCAAAGTGTCAATCACATCGACCCGCAATTTGGGCATTTTTTCTTTGAGCATTTCCACTGCAGCTAGGCAGGATTGATACGCTCCACTGCCTTTCGAGGTCATGGTCAGCGCGACAATATTCAAACTGCGCTCAGCCAAGCGTAAGATAGCATTGACATAGTCTCCCGGACTGGGATTTGAAGTGGTGGGCAGAGTCTGTGCCGTCAAGAGATATTGCGCAAACTCATCGGGTTTAACGTCCACCATATCGCGCAAGGTTTCCATGCCGCGCATCACATAATAGGGGACTAACTCAATCTCTAACTCTTCTATAAGGGAAGAGGGAATGCTAGCGGTTGTATCGGTGAGTATGCCTACATTCATATCTTTAAAACTCCTTAACGTATATACTAAATGATAAATCAGGATGATATTCCTCGCAAGTGTTTTAAGCAGGGATTTTTATAAAGACGGCTACCTATTTTTCGTGCAGGGAGGTATTTTGATCTCCCCTCCGCTAGCAGCCCCTCGTAGCTCTTGGCTAACCGACAAAAACATGGCTGCTTAGATGAGCAGCCATGTGCGTTCCCAGTATGTTTCCGTATCCACGACTACCCCACAAGCTGATCAACCAGACGCTCTGCCTCTTGGATCGTGCGTACTTCATTAGCCGTATAGCCCACACTGCGTGATGTGCGCTGGAATTGATTGGCGGTAATGATCGCTTTATCCGAGATGACGCGAATTTCGGCCCCCATTCCCCCATCCAAAAGGGCTTGCATCGTCTTCTGCAATTCCAGACGACCCTCTTCCGGTAATGGTTCTAATTCATGGATATCCGAAATCAAGATAAAGCCCGCTTGTAACTTTCGCGCGTTCTTCAACAAGGCATCACACATAGACCGCACTTCATTTCCATCCATTTTCCCTTTGGCAAAGAAGAGCAGTTTGTTTTCGAAGAAATTCGTCCGTACGTCGAACATTCTGACCTCAACTTTCTTTATCAAAGAAAGACTCTTAATACATTATAGTCTTCGTACATCGAATCTCCAAGGAACTAATCGCTGTTCTTACAAAATTATTAGGTCAGGCAATTAGAAACAGCAAGGATGAACCGCTCTGGCAGCAAGGAGACTGCTTCGCTTTGCCTACAAGTAGGTCGCTACGAGATCCCCTAGACTCTCTCTAGCACCCAGAAATGAGATAAACCGAAAAAGCGCAGGGGAGTCTTTTCCAGACTCTGCAAAAAGAAACGGAGCATCCTTCCTAGTTTCGGAAATCGGGCGATGACATTATCATAAGCTCCGAAGATCACGGTTGCAGACACCAAGCGCAAGGGCAAACCCCGCACCAGTTTCTCCAAATCACGCCGCTGGTAGATGCGCACGTGTGGGGCTAAATGGTCGCGCCAACGGCGCGGCAAATAGTTAACGAAAGGGATATTGCCAAAGTGATATTTCCCTTTCCAATAAATGCCATGCGTCTCAAATGGATAGCCGCGATTTGGGACAAACAAAAGCAAGCGTCCACCCTGCTTAAGCACACGGGCCATCTCTCGCATAGCCAAGCGGTCATCGCGCACATGCTCTAAAACCTCATGACTGAGGATCAAATCGAAAGAGCAATCAGGAAAGGGTAAATCCTCCCCGGCTGCACAAAGCACCAGCCGGTTACGCTTTCGGGCTGTGTAAGCCCGTTCCCAATCGATCTCTAACCCAATTGCCCGCTGAGCTAGAGGAGCGAATTTCTCTAAATATAACCCGACTCCACAACCATTTTCTAAAATCGTGCCCTGGATCAATTCACCGGCTGCCTTGAGCATCATCTGCCAGCGCCGTTCTTGTCCGGCTCTCCAGGTATAGGAAGGCTCTCCGCAACAAGCAGCCTTTTCATTACTTAATCGGTCGAACCTAGATGCCATTCTTGTTTATGTCCCAGACCCAAACGGTTATCAATCCAGCGCAGCCAAAACGGTTGGAAGCGATAAAGCTGGTTACGCGCCACCACCGCTTTGAGATGCTGGACAAAGGGGAATTTATGCTGATAAGCCTCCCATGCTCTCTGCCATTCCTCGCCTTGCGAGACCAAATCCACCCTGCCACGCATTTGCAAACCGCGAATCGCTTGCCATTCCCACACTTCAGGGTAAATTGCAACGGCTGCAAGGGGGTTTTCCTGCAAATCGCGGCTGTGTTGGCTATCGGTAGCAGAGAAAAAATACAACTGCAATCCCTCCGCCACAAAATATACCGCAGCCGCATGGGGTTCTCCGTTCAAGGCAGCGGTTGCTAAGGTCATCGTGGAGAGCGCAAGCAAATCTCTAATCCCATCATTCACGTTGGCTTTCCCCCCAGCGGAGATAATACTCATTCTCAATCCCGATGCGGGCAAGCATCCGTCCGACTAAATGGTCGATCATTTCGTTCAAATTAGCAGGCCGGGCATAAAAGGCCGGCACCGGAGGAAATATGATTGCGCCGCTTTTGGCTGCTAGGTCCATCAAGCGCAAATGGCCGCGATGCAAGGGAGTCTCCCGCACTGCCAATAAGAGCGGGCGTCCCTCCTTGAGCGTCACATCGGCGGCCCGGCTGATGAGATCATCCGCATAAGCATTGGCAATGGCAGAGAGGGTTTTAATCGAACACGGCACGACCATCATGCCCTGTATCGCGAACGAGCCAGAGGCAATTGCAGCTCCGACATCGCGATAAGAATGATGCACATCTGCCAACTGGATGACTTCTTCCACCTGCCAATCGGTCTCTGCTCGAATGGTCATTTTGGCAGCCGGCGAGAGGATCAAATGCGTCTCAATGGGCAAGGTCTTTAAGATTTCTAAAAGACGGATGCCCAAAATCACGCCCGAGGCGCCGCTGATGGCTACAACCAAGCGCCGCATGGAGCTCATTCTTTTACGCCCCAATGGATGGCAATCGTGCCCAGCATGCGAATACGAAAACCGACCGCGCAGAAGCCGGCTTTCTGCAACAAATCCGCCAATTCCTCTGCCCGCAAGAAGGATTGGGTCGTCTGAGGCAAGTAGGTATAGGCTGCCCCATCGCCGGCAATCCATCTCCCCAAGGTCGGGATGACAGAGTTCAAATGGAACCGAATGAACGGCGAAAAAAGATTTTGCCGAGGCTGGGTCGTATCCAGACAAACCACCCTGCCGCCTGACTTCAAGATGCGGTACTGTTCTTGTAAACTGCGCTCCAGATTGATAACGTTGCGCAATAGAAAACCCGAAACAACCGCATCAAAACTCTCGTCAGCAAAAGGTAAATCCAAGGCATCGACGGCACACCAAACGATCGGGGTAGGCTTCCTTTTGCGTCCAATTTGCATCATCGGCAGGGTAAAATCAGCCGCAAAGATCTGAGCGGTGGGCACCTGACGGAACGCCTCGAATGCCAGATCGCCGGTGCCAGCTCCTAGGTCTAAGAGCCGTCCCTTTTCAGGGAGGGCAGCGTATTGGATGACTTCCCTGCGCCAACGCAGGTCTTGCGCCAACGTCATCACCCGATTCATGCGATCATAATTTGGCGCAATGCGCCCGAACATGGCGCGCACCTTTTGGGGATGTTTTCGCTGATCGACCTTAGCCATTTTCATTAGATTTCAAATAGGCTGCGTCCTCCGCTTCGGCAATCCGTCGCCCTTCAGCCACATCCACACTAGCGAGCAGGATACCGCCGAGGATGAAAAAGGCAATGATCGAAAGAATGGCTGGACGACTGCTGCCGAAAATGGTCCCCGCAGCAGCGAAGAAAAGCGGACCGATCATTGCTGAAAACTTCTCCATCACGCCAAACAGCCCGAAGAACTCGCCGCTTTTCGAGGCTGGAGAGAGATAGGCATACAAGCTGCGACTGAGGGCTTGGCTGCCACCCTGCACAATGGCGACCATCCAGGCTAAAAACCAGAACTCGATGGTCGAATTGAGGAAAAAGCCCCAAACGGCAATCACCGAATACACCGCCAAAGCCAATAGAATGCTGCGCTTGGTATCGAACTGTTGGGCAAAATTGCCAAACAGAAGAGTGCCGAAGAGAGCCGAGAATCCCAGTCCAACCAACTCAATTGCTAAAATGAGACCCAAGATCAACAACAAATTGCTCTCGCGGATAGGTGGTAAGACCTCAATCGAAACCAACGAGATCATCATTGCATGGCTGGCAGGGTACTTCTTGCCGGCGTTGATCATCTCAAGCACATGCTCACCCGGCGAGTCGGCGAGGATGACGCGGCTGACATCGTAACGATAAGAAGCGCTATACCCATCGATTTCAAGGGGTTTGCCGCTGTCCGGGTCAATATAGGGTTTGCCATCCAAAAGCACATTCCAGATGCCATGATCCGGCCCGCTGCTATGGGTAATGCGCACTTTTTGACCATTGAAACGCAATTCCACTCGCGCTGTGCTATCTTTGGCTTTGGCATAAACCAAATCTTTCTCCAAGCCGGCTTGTCGTGCTGGAATGGTTTCAATCGTCCAGTCGCCAACTAACCGAACCACCGCACTTTCAGGGGTGTAGATGCCCTCGCCAACCGCGGTTGCTGTGCTTTGAAATGGCGGTGGCGGCGCTCCGACCATGGCGGTCGGCAACGTCTTTGCCCCGGCAATGCCCAAAATTGGCAATGTAACGAGATTAAACAGAATAAAAGCCAAAAAGAACGGGCGACGGCGATCGCCGGCGGTGGGTAAACGGCCGAAAATTAGGCTATAGGGGATGCCAACAAACTGCACTAAGAGCAGGGCTAAAATCAACTCCACACTACCAAATCCTAACTCTGCGCCATAAATGGCGGCTACACCGATGATTGTCCCGATTCCATCGTTGTAGATGAGAAACGCCAGCAGATACTTGAACAACTGACGATACTGGCGGATATCGCGCAGGGTCTTAGCTAGGCGGGCAAAGCTTTCGGAGATCAATTGTCCCAGGCGCTCGACCTTCAGCGCAGCCGCGGGCGGCTCAGGCACCCACTTTAGCAGCGGTAAAGTAAAGACCAACCACCAAATGGCAACGCTGAGGAAAGAAAGGCGCGCTCCCCAAGTGCCTGGCAAGAGCTGAATCATCACTACATTGATCGCCAGTAATAGCCCGCCCCCTAAGTAACCCATGGCATAACCGCGGGCGGAAACGCGATCTTGATCCTCGGGTCGGGCAACGTGGGCTAGGAGTGCATCATAAAATACATTGGCACCGTTAAATCCAATCCGCCCAATAATGGCTAAAATCGAAGCCAGCATCCAATCGCCGCTTTCAACCAACACCAGCAATGCTGTGCCAAGAATGCCCAACCCGGCGAAAAAGGCTAACATCTTTTTCTTGCCGCGCATGATGTCAGAAATGGTGCCGAGAATCGGCGAGAGGACGGCAATGATCAACAATGAGACACTCAAGCCCAAGCTCCAAATCGAGGTAGCCCGCGCAGCCGTTGGTAAAGTTGAGCCAGCCACCTGACTGAAGTAGATCGGCAAAACGGCCGCCAAAATTGTGGTTGCAAAGGCCGAGTTCGCCCAATCGTACATGGTCCATGCCCAGATACGGCGGTTGTATTCTCTGGGGTCAGCAGGATAATGGGTCACGGAGATTGCACTCATTTTTTCCACCTTAAAGAAATCAAGGGATGTTTGTTGGAGGGATTGCAAGTAGCGTAAGTATACTCGATAAAATCAGCCCATTGAGAAAATCCTCTGCTTCATTTTCGCAATATCTTTTGCACACACCTCAGCAATGATTTTTGTGTTATAATTTGTTTAGCACTTATTCATGGATTTATCCGGTGCAGGTGTGCTTATGGACTGTCCGCAATTGCTTGCCTGCTCATTCATCATTCATAGTTGCACTTATTATTTCATTCTCCTTCATTGCCTTCGTTTTTAGGGGATATCGAACGAGAATGATTAGCCCTTGATGAAGGCAGCGCACGGCTTGAGGCGGACAAACTAACTTTGTGCGTTGATCAAGGAGTTGCGTATGAGCGTTGAATTCATCTTCCGACTGATCGGAATGGTTTTATTTGGCATTTTGGGCGTCTATGTTGGAGAAAGAATAGCCAACTTCAGTGACCCCAACAACCTGTTGTACTATCAAATCCTAGTTGGGTTGGTCGGTGCGTTAGCGGGTTTAGTCCTCACCCCTTTTCTCACCACTCGCCCGGTCAAAGCCTTGCGGGTTATTCTTGGGCGTGTCTCGGTGCAAACTTTGCTTGGCGGACTTTTAGGTCTTCTGGCTGGACTCATCCTAGCTGCCCTCTTAGCCTTCCCCCTCTCTTTGCTTCCCGAACCCTTTGGAAATATCCTGCCTTTCATCGGCGCCTTAATTATGGGCTACTTGGGCGTGATGGTCTTTATCATGCGCCAGAACGAGATTTTTTCTCTCTTTCGACTTAACCTTCCTGCCAAATCCTCTGCCGAACCTCCACCTGCCGAAAGTTCACGCACGATTTTGCTCGACACCAGCGTCATCATCGACGGACGGATCGCCGACATTGCCCGCACCGGCTTTCTGATGGGCTCCTTGCTCATCCCCCGTTTTATCCTCAATGAATTGCAATTCATCGCCGACTCACCGGATAGTTTGCGCCGCCAGCGCGGCCGCCGTGGAATGGAGGTGTTAGCCCAGCTCCAGAAAAACGCCCTCCTTCCAGTGCGAATCAGCGATATTGACGTGGAAGGCGTGCGAGAAGTGGACGACAAACTGGTCATTCTCGCCCGCCAACTGCGCGCCCCGATCCTAACCAATGACTACAACCTGAATCGCGTCGCAGAACTGCAAGGAGTAGCTGTGCTGAATGTCAACGAACTGGCAAACGCGGTCAAATCGGTGCTCTTGCCCGGTGAAGCCCTGAATGTCAACATTATCCAAGAAGGCAAAGAGCCCGGCCAAGGCGTAGGCTACTTAGACGATGGCACGATGGTGGTCGTCGAGGATGGCCGGGATCATATCAACCGCAATGTGTTCGTGATCGTGACCAAAGTTTTACAAACGGCTGCTGGACGGATGATTTTTGCTCGTCCGGCTGAGAAACACGAAATTGAAGAATTCAGTCATTGATGGCGAACAGCAAAGGCGAATGGCTATACGGGCGCAATGCGGTGTACGAAGCTCTGATTGCCCGGCGCCGCCCAGCTTATCGTCTGATCATCTCTGAAACCGCCCAACCCAAGGGCAGGCTTGCCGACATTCTCCGTGTGGCGAAACAAACCGATCTCCCCATTGAAAAGGTATCTAAGGGAGCACTCAATCAGATTCACCCTGCTCATCAGGGCGTTGCCCTTCAGGTTGATCCTTATCCCTATCAGCAAATTGAAGACCTTCTCCTCTATGCCGCCGAAAAAAAGCGTGCACCGTTTATCTTAATCCTAGATATCCTGCAAGACCCGCAAAATGTCGGTGCCCTGCTGCGCACAGCCGAAGGCGTTGGGGTTCATGGGATCATCCTACCTCTGAGGGAAAGCGTGGAAATCACCCCGGCGGTGGTCAACGCCTCAGCCGGCGCCAGCGAACATCTACTCATCGCTCGCAGCAACCTTGCTCAAGCCATTGAAATCCTCAAGCAGCGCGGCATTTGGGTGGTTGGTCTTGAAGATACACCCGCAGCCCAACCCATTGACCAGATCTCCTTGAAAGGCGCTATCGCTTTGGTAGTGGGGGGAGAGGGCAGTGGCATCCGCCCACTGGTGCGCCGCTCTTGTGACCTGCTTGCCCGATTACCCATGAAGGGCAAAATTCACTCGTATAACGCTGCGGTAGCCGGTTCGATTGCGCTCTTTCTGGCTGCTTTGGCGCGGCGGGAATTTGACTCCTCTTAGCTTAGGGCGACTTTTCCCCCAAGCCGATCTCCTGCGGATGAACCGCTCGCGACAAACGGTAGAAGATATGATAGTCCCCAATCCATCTCTCTTGCCATTCCACCCCAGCCAGCCGAAAGTTGGCGGTGAGGAGCTCATCCAACTTCGGGTTTTTGGTCGTGATATAAGCGACCCGTCCACTCTCTGCCACCTGCCGGGTATAGGGAGGATAGCGGTCATCGCGAGGGGTATAACGCAAATCGGGATGATAGGGCAAACGGGGGGCATAGATCAGGCGCTCATCCGAGAGGAAAGCTAAAGGATAGGCGACCCAATAATTGGTGTAGCCGTGTGTTTCACCATTTTCATGCAAAAATCGGATCAATTGCGGTAAGTAACGATGGTCAACAGCAGCCACTGGGTCAAACTGTGTCGTCAGCCCCGGCGTATCCCGCAAGGCGCATTCCACCACCCCCCAGAGATTGAAGAGCACCACCACGGCAATACAACCGACTTGGTAGCTCAATTTGGGAACAAATTTTCCGATCATTTCCCCCGCTATCAGCGTCAAGACGATCCACAGCGGCAAGAAATATCTGCCCGATGGGTCCCCCCCATAGGGGGTCAAAACAAAAGCCAGCAAAAAGGTGAGAGCTACCCCGCTAAGTATCCAATGTGCAAGAGAGAACCCGCTGCGCCGGAGGAAACGTCCCCATAATCCTATCACTGCCACCCAAAAAGCCAACACAAAAGGGGCAAGTGGCAAAGCCAGCCAGCGAATTTCCCAGGGCGGGCGTAAACCGATGATCACACTCACCCCGAAGAGCAAGAAGTTGAAAAAATTTGCCCCGATTTGCTGAAACCAACTACCTTGCGAAACGGCAATGGCGGAACCAAAGAGTTCTGCAAGCAATACATCCAACCCTTGACGATAGGCATAAAACCACCAAGGCAGGGAACCGGCAAAAACACCGACGGAGATGAGGGCGAAAGCCACACCGATTTTCCTGACCGGAAGCTTGCTACGCTCTCGAAAGCCCTGATAGGTCAATCCCAACAGGGTAGGAAGGGAATAGATTCCAGTCAAGCCGTTCACCCATAGTCCTAAACCAACCAAAAATCCCAGCGTCCATAACCAAACAGGCAGCAGCTTAGCCTTGCCTTCCAATGAGGATAAGATCTTCAATCCGAGATACAAAATCAAATTGCCAATGAACAAAGCCTCTCCATAGCCGCCGAGGCTAACCGTTGTGTAAAGAGTGACATTGACGGTGGGAATCGCCAATAGCGCAGCGGTGTACCAGAAGCCATGGTAAGGATTAAACAGTAACGGGATCAACGCCAGAGTTGAGCCGATCACCAACAGATAGAGCACGATTTGAACGGCGCGGATCACCCACACCTGGAAACCAAATAAGGCAAACCCCGCCGCCACTAAGTAAGCATCTAGGCTGCCCATATAGGCTTGCCCGTAGAAAAAGATCGGCCGCGCGCCATTTAGAAGGATATGGCGGGCCATTAATGCTACAATTGCTTCATCCGCGTTGAAGGGAAAACGGTCAAAGAGCAACAAGACCGTTTTCAATGCAGTGGCGATCGCCATTGCCAGAAAGGTTATCCAAGCAGCTTTCGCGAACCTCATCGCAAGGGTCACACG
>CALFWB010000117.1 GCA_937928795.1 uncultured Anaerolineales bacterium | reverse complement strand
AGTGCCCTTCCAGGGACTGCCAGCCCGCATCTGCTGGCTTGGATATGGGGAACGCGCGAAAGCAGGATTGAAGTTTAACGAGATGGTGGCAAAGGGCGAATTGAAAGCCCCCATCGTGATCGGGCGCGATCATCTTGATGCCGGTTCGGTTGCCTCTCCCAATCGCGAGACCGAGGGCATGAAAGACGGCACGGACGCCGTCTCGGATTGGCCGATCTTGAACGCTCTGATCAACGCCGTGGGCGGAGCAACGTGGGTCTCCTTCCATCACGGTGGCGGTGTAGGCATTGGCTTCAGCCAGCACGCCGGGCAGGTGATCGTCGCCGATGGCACGCCCGAAGCGGCCAAACGCCTTGAGCGTGTTCTGACCACCGACCCCGGCATGGGAGTTGTCCGTCATGCTGACGCCGGGTACGAAATTGCCATTGAGTTCGCCAAAAAACACGGCATCAAGATGCCCATGTTAAAGTAGGATGCACAAATTTGGATTAGGATTGATCAGCAAGGTTCTCTAGCCTCTCTATTTCCCTCACCCCTTGCCCCTCTCCCAATGGGAGAGGGGCAAATCGGGGAACATCCCCAGAAATCCTGCGCAACCAGCTTCTTGCCGGGAACGTCCTCGTCGATCTCAGACTTCATGATAAGATTACTTCAGCAAGGAATCACGGAACAGGATTCCGAGCCTATGTTAGCCAATTACCGCTGTTGTTTCAATCCGTGAGAGACCTGTAATGCAGCCGAGACAACTCTTTCTGATAGATGAGCAGCAAACCAGTTTTGACGATTGGACGTTCAATGGAGCTTCGACACGCGAATTAACGCATGTCTATCACGATTATCCAGCGCGGATGATCCCCCAAATTGCCGGCAAACTGCTTGATCTATATGGCAGCAAAGCCACAACCTTGTTTGACCCCTTTTGCGGCAGTGGTACCTCTTTAGTCGAAGCAACAGTCAGAGGGATTAATGCCTTCGGTACCGATCTTAACCCCTTGGCGCGCCTGATTGCCAAGGCTAAAACCGCCCTTCCAGACATCAAACAACTGGAAGAACAGATTGCACTATTCGACCGCCAAGCCTTAGAGGATCAACTTCATCAATTGGGCGAGCTGCCTGTGGTTTATGGGATTCCCAACTTAGAGTTCTGGTTTAAGCCCCAGGTCGTTGAAAAATTATGGCGTATCCGAGAATGGATCAAAACCATTCAGGATCAAGCCATTCAACTCTTCTTTCAAGTTGCTTTTAGCGAAACCGTTCGCGAAAGCTCAAACACGCGTAAAGATGAATTCAAACTCTATCGTTACCCCCCCGAACGATTGAAAACTCACGATCCCAATGTATATGGCATGATGTCCTCCAAACTACATCGCAACCTGCAAGGGTATAAAAAATACCGTGCAATTTTGGCAAACCTAAAACAGACTGCTAGGGTAACCATATGCGATTTCAACACGGTTGAAGGAATCCCAACCGAATTAATTCCAGAAAACAGTGTTGATATTGTGATCACCTCTCCCCCTTACGGAGATTCCGGCACCACTGTGGCTTACGGTCAGTTTTCCCGCTTATCTGCTGCTTGGCTGGAACTCGAAGACCCTCATAAGATTGACCGCAAGCTGCTGGGTTCAAACCCAATTCAAACCAAAGTTGAATTTTCCAGCCGTCCATTGAGTGAGGCAATTGAGCAAATCTACCAGAAAGATCACAAACGCGCCCTGCAAGTGATCAGTTTTTACCGTGATCTTCGCGCCTCAACCGCAAACGTGGCAAAAGTGATTCGCAAAGGTGGCATAGCCGGTTACGTAGTGGGAAATCGCAAGGTGAGAGGGGTCGTTTTACCCACCGATCAAGCCGTTCAAACCTTCTTTGAAGAATGTGGCTTCGTCCATGTGACAACTTACCGGCGCAATATTCCAAATAAGCGCATGCCGCTGAAAAACAGCCCCACAAATGTCGCCGGCGTTCTTGACCATACGATGACCGGGGAGTATATTGTCGTTATGAAGCGCGTCTAAAGCTCAGCGCATCCGCAGAGTCAAATTTGCCGGCGCCCAGCTAGGTCGAGTTGATGGACAATTAGGGTTAGAGATTGGGTTTCGACTTGATGTAGGCGTTGGGCTAGCCAATTCTGCAATGCATCCTCCCTGAGCTCCTTCCGCCCGCTTAACGCTTCACCGATCATCTGTAGGAAGAAACGCAAAAAGCGATCTTCACCCGTAGGATATTTCCCCTCAACCGGATGGATCACCCAATCCGAAGCACCTGCGCAAAGCAGCGTGCCACCCGCTTGCTCAAGCACCCGCAAAAGACGGCGACCGCTGTAGGCGCCTGCCGAAGGCTTCTCCCCTGCCAACCGCTCTTCCATGGTGCGGTGATAGAGCGAGAGGACGCGTTCATCCAAGTCTTCATCCACAGGGGGTTCAAACACGGTAAGGCCATCGAAGTTGATCGTGAAGTAAAATAGCCCTCCCTTCTTGAGGCAACTCATTAAGTGAGGGAGGGTTTCCTCTAAGTTGACCAAATCCAGAAAGGCGTGGGCAATCAGCAAATCATAAGTTTCTCGACAGATCGCTTCCTTCAACCATTGATCGAGTTCCTGGGCCACCAAATCCACCTGAATGGCGTGGCTTGCATCGGAAATCTGAAGGGACACTTCATCCTGAAGCAGATCAAGTCCCCTTTGGCTAGCCCACTGGCTCAGGCGGCGACTCCCTGCCTCAAGGAAGGTCTTCGAGGCGTCAAGGGCTATGTAGTGACCATAATGCAGAAAATCCCACTCGATCAGGCGCTGGATCATGCTGCCGATACCGGCGCCAACTTCAAGCACTTGCCACGGTTGCTCAGGGCTCGCCGGCGGCATGGCTGCGGTCAATGCTTCCCAAACAGTGCGGTTGAGCGAGCGATCGTCAATCGTCTGCTTAACTCGCAAGTATTCGATAAAGGTTTGTTCGTCCAACGTTCTTCCTTATGCAAGCAAATTTAGCAAAAAGCGGCGGATGATGGCGGCGCTTTCTGCCCAAGTGGGATGTTGCTCAAAACGCCGGCGGGCTGCAATGCCCATTCGGGCTAAATGCGTTCGATCGGTATGCAATTCCTGTAAACGATTTGCCAAAGCAGGGATGTCGCCCGGCTGGACTAAATAGCCTTCAACACCTTCACGGATTAATTCACTCGCCCCGCCGTGAGTGGAACCAAGAACCGCCAATCCGTAGCGCATCCCATCCAGATAGGCAATCCCAAATCCCTCATAAGAGGAAGGTAATGCCAAAACATGGGCTTGCGCTAAAATGTCCCGCAGGGTTGCCTCATCGACCGCACCCCAAAACCGGACACGCTCTTGCAGGGAAGCCTGCTTCATCATATGATGGACATAACGGGCATAAGCGGCATCCCGACTCTCGTCGCCCACAACATCTATATAAATCGGGAGCTTAGTCAAGCGGGAGACAGCAGTAAGCAGCCAGTGCAACCCCTTGCGCGGGATTAAGTTGCCCAGAAAGAGTAAGCGCAAGTGATGGCTTTGCCTTGCTCGCCTTTCGATCTCGGCGTCGCTGAGCCCTCCAGAAAGGTGGTCTTTGCCTGGATAGGCGATGACGCTAGGGATATTTCTGCCACTTCCCGAAGGTAAAACCGCCTGAACGGAACGCAGCGTGGTTTGGCTATTGCAGATCAACCCCTGAAGGCTGCTAAGGAAGGCGCGCTCAACGAGTTGGTAGAACCACCGTTGCCAGATACGATTTTCTTCGTTGCAGCGCAAGTGGTGAACGATGCTAACTAGAGTAAAGCTTTTTTTGCGGCGTAAAAGATGGTTGAGCACAGCAAGCGAGGGATGATTCAATTCGTCCTCAATGAGGATGTCCACCTTCAAGTTAGTCAGTTGGCGAAAAAGGGCTGGAGAAAGGTTATCGCCGAGGTGAGAGAGATAATTCCGCCACGGTAAAGAGATAACTTCTACCTGATCGCCCTGAGCTTGGAGGCACTCTACCAATTTTCGATCGTAAAGATAGCCGCCCGTTTGTTGGTTCAAAGAATCGTAGATGATTAAGGCAAGGCGCATGAAGGGAAGCTAAACCTCAACTGTGTAAGAAGCCCAGGCGATCTCGTTCTCCCAAAGTTTGACGGTTATCTGTTTAAGGTTAGGCGCTTGCAGACGGACGCACAAGGTTTCACATAGCAGGCGGGCAAAACGCTCCAAGCTCGGATTCAAGCCCCGAAAAGGAGGCAGATCGTTCAAGGTGCGATCCCGATATTGCGTCACCAGTTCATCGAGGGCTTGTTCCACAGCAACGATATCCACCAAATAGCCATGTTGGTCAAGCTCTTCCCCTTGTAAAATGACCTCTAGGCGGTAATGGTGGGAGTGAAGCTGGTTTTCAGCGCCCCAATCGCCGCCGATCAAATAATGTTGGGCAATGAAATCACGTTCGACACCGAGTTGAAACATGGGAGGTCTCCTATCCTACTGCGATTTCTGTCCGACCTAACTCTTGAAGTAAGGTAGCCGCTTCTTGAAAGTTTTGCTTCGTTGCCTGAGTTATCAAAGCTCCATGGATATCTAAGCTCAATTCATCCCACAATATTATACAACTACACTCCAACATCTGACCGGCAAGATTTCACGGTTAGTAGGACTTTTCAAAAACTTCATTTTTCTTTGTGTCTCGGTGTCTCTGAGGTGATTCTCTTAGCCGCCTCTCCCTAAAGGGGAAGGGAGACTCCCGCCTCGGCGGCGGGTGGGAGAGTAACTAGGAGTTAGAGAGAAATCCTTCCCCTAATGCGCTTCGGAACGCCAGATGCGATAGGCAGAGATGAATAAAATCACCCCTAAAAAGACCTGCAAGAACAAGCCCGAAGCATAAGGTAGCAGGCGGCTGCCCAAGTAGGCGCCAAGAATTGAGCCTAAGCCCATCCAAATCACCAAACTGAGCTGTGAGCGCACCTGACGAAAGATCGCTTGCCGAGAATAACGCCACAACCCCATCAGGATAGTGGGAAAGCTGACCAGCAAGCTCAGGCTGCCGGCGAGTTTGATGTCAATGCCAAACAAGAGCGCCAACGTGGGGATCAGCAATTCCCCCCCGGCTACACCCAACAAACTGCTGACCAACCCAATCCCAAAGCCGGCCCCGATCCCTAAGATCAAGCGCAGGAGAGGAGAGAGCGTTAGGGGTTGCTGGGCAAAAAGCCATTCATGGCTAATCAGCAATGCCCCCAGCAAAGCCAGCAAAACCGCAATAATGTTCTTTAATCTTCGAGCCTTTGCCTTCCCGGCGAAACGCGCCCCTACTGCTGAGCCAACCAACGAGCCAAGCAAGAGGTTCAAGACCACCGACCAATGCGCCATCCAGATCAATCCACCCTGGATGGGCAGGCGAAAC
Organism: uncultured Anaerolineales bacterium; assembly: GCA_937928795.1. Taxonomy (GTDB): domain Bacteria; phylum Chloroflexota; class Anaerolineae; order Anaerolineales; family UBA4823; genus NAK19. The sequence goes on along the minus strand of CALFWB010000117.1, from coordinate 2,195 downwards.
AGCAGAGAAAAGGTCACCGTTACCAAGCTGATCAGCAAATTGACGACAATGCTAACCAGAATGGAAAGATGGAACAGGCCTACTAGAAGCGGCAGGCGAAATTCAGCTCCACCCAATCCGATCAAGCCGCCAAGAATGCCAACCACCGCTCCCGACCCAAGGGCGATCAATGGCTTTGCTTTAAGGAAAGAAAATGCACTTTGGTGAGCTATCTGTTCTTCGATTTGAGGATTGCTCGAATCGTGCATGTCTTAGCAGTATAGCACAAACTCAGCCTATGGGGCTTGCTATAGCAAGAAAGAGCAGATTTCCGTAACACGGGCTTTATCCCGTGTGTCGTTTCCACAAGCTCAAGCTTAGGTTACTGCCCAAGCTGAAGCTTATGCTACGCTGAATAGCCTGCGCCGAACCGATTTCCGTAACACGGGCTTTAGCCCGTGTATTGTTTGTGCTATGCGAAAAATCGAGCGCAGAGAGAGTATAATCGTTTCGTGGTTTCTTCACCATCCCAAGCGCGCCCCAATGGCACAGATGGAAACCCTGCATGACAGAGAATAACGAGCGAATTCGCACTCCGAAGAGTGGATGGTCGTTGCTCTTTCTCTTTGCTTTAGCGTTCTTGTATTGTCTGCCTGCGCTACGAGCGCCGTTTTGGGGCGATGCAGATGCGTGGTCCAATCTGCTGCCCATTATTCATTATCGGCAATCGATCCTTGAAGAACATACTTTGCCGTTTTACACCGATTTATGGTACGGCGGGCGGTACCAATGGCAAAACCCGCTGTGGAGCTTTCTCTATCTGCCGGCTACCCTGTTATGGTTGATCTTTCCACTCGATATTGGCACACGTTGGGTCTACTTTGGACACTTGTGCTTCACCCTCTGGACTGGCTATCGCTTAGCCAGCCTGTTTATCCACCCAGAAATCGGGCGGATAGCGGCTGCCATCTTATTGACAGGGCCGGTTCTCTCCGCCTATTTGCCAGTCCATACCGAGAAGATCCTCTCTTGGGGGTGGGTTCTGTTGGCGTTGTACTTTCTCTTTCAGCCCAACCGTACTTCACTGTGGCGCGGCTTATGGAGTGGCTTGTGTGTTGGAATTGTTCCGCTGACGGGTTCAAACTATTATGCGTTCTATGCGCTCCTGCTCATGGGGTTCTTGCTCCTTGCCATTGGCGATCGCAAAACTTGGTTTGGTTTCCTGCTCACTGCTTCAATTGGTTTGTTGCACTTGCCCAGCGTGTGGCATCTCATCGGGCAAGCGCGCGGCAATCCCGCCGAGCCGATCTCCAGTCTAGGAATTAGCTTGGGAGGAATCTTGCTCTCCCTTGCCTTCGGGGTGACTGTCCCACTGAGTTGGGAAAGCTGGGCGCCAGTGGGGCTGCCGACCTTATATCTTGTGGCAAAATCTTTTCTAAAGAGAACTCAGCTCCGCCAGCGGTTGACAAAATTAGAAGTGGCTTTGCTGATCGGTTGCGTGCTTTTTATTCTCCTAGCAACCGCCACGCTATATCGAGGACATCACCTATTAGACACTTTTCGCGTCCCAATGCGCGCCTTGCCTTTCATCGCGCTCACTGTGTTATTACTCTTGCTCCTCCAAGTTTCAAGCGAGGATCAGCGTAGAGTTACGTTCTTTCTCCTTCTCGCTGCGCTCCAAGTTGGCTTAACCAGCCTGGTCATCCGTCCCAGCGGCTCGCCTTTTAGCCCTTACGACCCGCAAGCGCAAGCCCTAGCCGATTGGCTAAAAATGCACGGGGCAAAACAATTATGGCTTCCCTCGGACAATGCTCGCGAGATGTTCGTGCATGTTGCCCTTAACCGTAACGGCATCGGTCTGCCTAACGTCTATTATGGCGACATGGGGCAAGAGCCAGCTATTAGCGGGGCTCATTGTGGCTATGGTTTTGACCATTTGCTTACCCGTCAGCCCATTCGCACCCAGCAGGTTTACCTGAAGCCTGACCTATGGTGGACAACAGCGAGCGGGATGATCTTGCGAAAAAACTTGCGATTTCTGCAAGCAACTGAATTGCACGGAAGACCGCTTTATCTTTATGCGGTGGTCTGTAAGCGGTAGAGTTACAAAATCCTCTTTTTGAACCTTATCCTCGGTCAGTTTGCGGGAAGGCATCGAGGCTTAAACGGAACTCCTCAGCAAGGTCAAAGTGATTGGTCAAGTTCTTAGCAAACAA
>CALFWB010000116.1 GCA_937928795.1 uncultured Anaerolineales bacterium | reverse complement strand
GCATCGGTCAAGCCTGCAACACCACCCGAATAGCTTGCTCAAAGGCAGCAGCCATGGCTTCAACATTCACTTCCTCAACCGCCAAACGGAACGACTCCGCTCCCATGCGGCGCAGGCGCGCTGCATCGCTCAATGCCTCGGCTAAAGCGCTCTTCAAGGCGTTCAGGTCATCAGGTGGTAGCAGCCAGCCGTTTTCGGGATGCACCAAATCTTCCTGAGTGCCGTCTCCCTGGGCTACTATGAGCGGCAAAGCATGTGCCATTGCCTGCTGGGCAGCCAGCCCACCCGTGCCGGGCAAGACAAACAGGTCTGCCCAAGCGAAAACCTCCTCCAAAGCAGCCCCACGCCGTTCACCCAAAAAACGGGTGTCAGGATAAAGTTGGGCAGCAAGCTCTTCCAATGTCGGGCGGTGTGGTCCATCGCCGACAATGACCAATTGAGGTTGCAAGTTTGCAGGCAATTCCGCACAGGCTTGCAGAAGCCGATCGATCCGTTTGCGCGCTTGCAAGCGTCCAACGAACAGCACCTTTGGCTTACCCTCGAAGGAGGATGGTTTCGGAGGAGGAGCAATTTTCGGACGGCGCGCTACTGCATTAATGGCTGTGAACACTCTTTCAGGAGACACACCAGCGCGGCGGTACTCCTCTGCCCCGCGGCGGCTATAAGCAATTACCCCATCCAAGCTGCGCAGAAAACTCCTCCGTTCGGCTTGCCGCAGATGGGCAAGAGGACCTTGAAGCGGTGGCGCTCCCAATCCCCAACCCAAGACCTTGCCACCGTTTCGATGCATCCATTGCACCGCCAGACGTGTTGCCGGGTAGCGCGGATTGGCTTCGACAATCAACACCTGCGGACGCCACTGTCCCAACCAGCGTAATAGCCCAAGCTGCCAGCAAAAGTAAAGCGGGTGAGCGGGATGGAAGAAATGTAAATTGATTCCTGCAACCAGGGTTGCCTGTGGAATTGCATTGGCAGGGCGAATCATCTCCTGCGCCAACGGTTGAGCGGCAAAAACGCTCAGCCGTTCAGGAAAGCGTTCGGCTAGGCAGGTGAAGAAAGCTACCCGATAATCGGGCAGAACGCGCTGTTGCACCCCAACGCGCACCTTGTCCTCGGTCATTTTCTTCTCTTGCATTCGTTGCCTCGATATCCTTACTGCCATTTGCTGCCTTTATTCTTTGCCCTCATTCGTTGCCGGAAATGCTACCAGATACGCTCGGCGAGGCAGAGGTTTAGATTTGTCAAGAGAGGGATAGCCCTTCTTCATCCAGCAGACGCGATAGCCTACTTGAGTCAAAATTTCCCACACGCCTTCAGCACAAGCTTGGCTATGCGTTTCGAGCAACAGCAGCGGGCGGACTTCAGTCAGCAGCCGCCTCATCCCGCGCAAGGCAGTTACTTCGCCGCCTTCGATGTCGAGCTTGATCACTTGCGGTTGCGGATAGCCTTGCTCAAAGACCAACCCATCTAGCGCAATACCTTCAACAGTTAGGGTCTTGCCTGGGCGCATTGCCCCCTCAGAGGGCTCGGCGACATGCCCGGTGTCATCGGAAGGACCGACCAAGAACGTCACCGTTCCAGTCGTATCCACCACCGCTGCTGCGACCACCTCCATCGGCGCCAAGTTGGCGTTAGCCGATAAATTTTGCTTCAGACGCCCCACGTTTTCGGGAAAGGGTTCAAAAGCGACGACCTTCCCCGACGGACCAACTCGACGCGCCAGAAGGAGTGTCACATAGCCGACATTGGCGCCCACATCGTAAGCCACTTGCCCAGGGTGGACAAGCTCTTGAATGGCCGTCTGTAGGTCTGGCTCATAGGTGCCGAGCCAATAATCCTTCTCCTGAGAAAGATCAAGGTAGAGGGAAAGACCGCGCAAGCCACCAGCGGTAATCTCTACCCACTGTGGACCTTGACCGGCGGAGCGATTGACGCGCTGACGTAACCAAGCGGCGAGCCACGGCAGCCGATAAACCAAGCGTTTCAGTGCCAGAGGGGTCCAGCGCGAGAGTTTGCCTATCCCTGAGACCCATATCAACCGTTCCCCTCGTCCTCTGGGAGAGGGGCTTGGGCGCTGCCCTGAGCTGGCAGGTTGACTTTGTCGAAACCCTGTCGAAGGGGTGAGGGGAATCTCCAACACCTCCGCATAAGCCTTTGCCATCGCCTCAACGTCAAAATAAGCTTCGGCTCTGGCGCGGGCAGCCGGGCGCATCTTTTCTTGTTGCAGGGCAATTTCCACCCCTGCCCGCGCTAAGGCAGGAATATCGGGCTGCTCCAAACGCCACGCATCGCCGCCATAGGAAACCACCCGCCCACACTCGGCGGTGACCAATTCGGGCAGAGCGCCGGTCGCAAAAGCCAGCACCGGCAAGCCGCAAGCTAGGGCTTCGATCACCGCGTTGGGACAGGCTGGGTGAACATCGGCTGAATACAGGATGTGCGCCGAACGGTCGAGGAAAGGGATCTCGGCTGGCGCAACCCGTCCCCGCCAGCGGATGAACTCGGTATCGGTCTGCTCCCATGCTTGGCGGATGTGCTCGGCAACCTGTCCGACCACCATCAGCTCCACCCCCTGCGGGTAGCGCTTGATCCATGCGGTTTGCAAAGCGCGCAGTTCTTCCACCAAGCCCACGGCTACCTGCAAACCCCACTCATATCCGCCGCCCAAACTGCCCTCCACCATCAAAATCCGCAGGCGGTCGGACGGACGTTGATGCTCCCCGTAAGGAGAGAACAAGGATAAATTAACCCCGTTGTAAATCACGCGCTGTGGCTGATAGATGGCGCCGTAAACCCGCTCCCACCACTGCCGCGCGAATTGGCTTTGATAGACAATGGTGGTGGCTAGATAGCGGCGGATTAGGGCTAAGTTGAAATTTGCCAGTTCGGCACGCAGAATATGCCGCATGGAAAAGCGCAGTCGTCCCCCTGAGCTAGCCAGTTGAGCCTGTTGAAACCCTGTCGAAGTGCGCTGCCCTGAGTGCCGCACTGAGCTTGCCGAAGTGCTGGCCGGTTGATCTTGTCGAAACCTAGTCGAAGGGTGGTAAGCACTTTTTGGCAGGCGGTGCAGCCAGTTCATCCCGTCCAAACGCTGCACGATCGGGATACCGCGCCGCCGCGCCTCCCATAGTCCTCTCAATTGTCGCGTGCCGCCGATCACCAAGACCGCCTGATAGGGCAAATCGTCTAGCTCCTGCGTGACGGACACCCCTTGCCGCTCAAAGACAGCCACCAAGCGGTCGCGAAAAGAGACCATTCCTCCCACGCCGCTGACGCGCGGGACAATACACACTTTCACTTGCGCATCCCCACCTTACGGGCTGGCACGCCAGCCCAGATTTCGTTCTCGCCAGTCGATTGGAGCAGGACGGCGTTAGCGCCCACCACCGTCCCTCGCCCGACGCGCAAAACACCTTCTTTACCCAACACTTTGGCGCCGGGGGCAAGGATCACATCGTCTTCTATGATAATCCCTTCAAATTTCGATTCTTCAATCGGGCGGTAAATATCGCTGCGCCCCGTGCCAACGCCCGGATAGATCTTGACCCGCTTGCCGATGACCGTCTTGGAATGGATCACCACTCCGAAACCGCCATGGGCAAGTTCAAACCCTTCGCCAATCGGCACCGAGCGCGGGATCTCTACGCCGAGGGCTTTGAGCAAGTAATACGCCAGCCTACCAAACAGAGGGGACTTGCGAGCATAGACTAAGCGGGTATAGAGGTCTTGTGCCATCGTTTCTTTTTGTGCTCTCCACATGCTACCTATGGAGTGAAAAGCAATCGGCAGAGAAATTTTATCATCCTTTGCTAGATGGAGGCTTTTCGCGCATTGGTTGTGCGGAAACAAGCCGAGCTTGCTGTTCTGAGAAGCGCGTAACATTAACCTGAGTTCGGCCTCAGCCTCTTGAGCTGTGCCGAGGCGCGAAACGTAATAAGGGAAGGGGTGTCCATGCAAAAGTTGTAGGACAACTCAATGAGTTGTCCTACAAAGCAGTGTTGCCAACAACTTTCGAGTGCACACAGGGAAGGGGGCGGGGTAGGCAGTTGTCCAAAAAGAAGGTATGATTCGCTGCAGCGAGAGAAAAACCGAGCTGCCATACCTTTGGAACGAAAATCGGATCGGCAACGTTGGAGTCGTAGAAATGGTTTCACTGCAAAAGTGTCATCCTACCACAGAGCGCGCACAGCATATGGAGAGTAACCCGAATGACAGCCTCCGTGCGCTTTGTGTCCTCAGTGGTGAGTTCTTAAGTGATTCTCAGATTTCCATCCGTGTTTTTCCATTCTAAGGCTATCCGCCCTGATGGAAAGTAGACTCAGAAGGAGAAAGAAAAGATGAAATCCTCCCAGCCCCTTTGGTTCATGATCATTCTCTGGATGATGGTTCTAGCCGTTGCTTGTAGCCCGTTGGTCTCATCGCCTTCCGCGCCGCAGGGGTCTCCTCAAGTCCAACAACCCGCTGCGCCAACCGCCGTCATCCCCGCCCAAGCCGTCGAGACAGCTCGCCAAGCCATCGCCCAACAGCTTGGCGTTCCGCCTGAACAGTTGGAAGTTTTCTCGGTAGAAGAGCGCCAATTCCCAAATAGCTGCCTAGGTTTACCGCAAGAGGGCGAAGCCTGTGCTGAGGTCATCATCTCAGGCTATCAAGGCGTTCTCTTAGGTGAAGGGGTGCAATACGAATTTCGCGTCAGCGAAGATGGTGTTTTGGTGCGCTTTTTGCCCGGCGCAGCCCTCTCCGCTCAGCAGTTGCTGGCTGCCCAATTGGGTATCTCTCCCGAAGAGGTGGGCATTCTCAGCTTTGAAAGCGTTGAATGGCCGGATGCTTGTCTGGGGATTGCAACGCCGGGCTTGATGTGCGCCCAGGTGATTACCCCCGGCTTTCGTGTCATCCTAGAATCCCAGGGAAAGCGCTATGAGTTTCATACCGACTTAAGCGGCAGCGATGTCCGTTTGGCGCTCCCTACCAAGGCGGAGAGTGGTGATGCCATTTTGGAATGGCAAGGAGAGGAAGGCGGGGTTTGTCAGAAGGTCTTGCTATATGAGGACCTGCTCTCTTTTGGCGTTTGCGACCAATCTTTGACCTCTGTACCATTGGTAGGGCGAGAACGCCGTCAAGAAGTGAAATGGTTCACTCAGCAATATGCTCCTTTTGATGTGCAAATCTCCAGTGGAACGCTGATCTTTCGCGGTCAGGGAAGCGTAACAGCCACCTCTACCGAACAACGGATGTTAGCCGAATGGGCGCGTCAACTCTGGCAGGAACACGATCCGCAGGCAAGGTCCACCTCCTCGCTGGCAATTGCCTTTCACCGCGAAGGAGGCATAGCGGGCTTCTGTGAAGATGTGCTGATTTACCGCAGCGGCATTGCCGAAATTAGCTCTTGTCGCCCTGCCCAACAGCTCGGCGTAGAGAAAATTTACCTGACGGCTGGGCAAATGCAAGAGCTCTACCGCTGGCTAGACACCTTCCTGCCTTTCGAGAGCAGTGAAGGGGACTCAGGCGCTGCGGATGGGATGACCTTGCGGATCGTTTTCAACGGCAAGGGCAAAAAAGAAGCCGATGCAGATGAGCGGCAATACATCAGCCGCTTTGCCCAAGAGATCGCCGATCAGGCTCTTCAAGTCCAAGACTCTGCCGCATTAGAAGCTGCTCGACAGGTGTTGCTTGCCTACCTTGATGCGCTCAAAAAGGCAGATTACCAGGCTGTAGTCGAACTTTACGGGGGGAGTTACGCCTGGCTCGCTGAGATGAATCCCGACCTTCCTGCGGAGGATCGTCTGGCTTTGTGGACAAGAGCCTGTCAGCAGAACGGCTTTGTCTGTAATCTGACGGTGAAAAACTGGGTGCAGGTCGCGCAGCTTTCGCCCGATCAGTTCCGCTTTACTGTCGAGTTGCAGAATCCCGATGGGAGCCTGTTTGTTCTCGGTCCATGTTGTGGGGCAGATGTGGAAGAGTTTCCGCCACTGACCCAATTCGACTTCCTTGTCCAGCACGTTGGCGATGCTTTTCTGGTGCAGAGCTTGCCAATCTATGTGCCATAGAGCACTTAGTACTTAGAGTAATCCCCGTGGGTTACTCGGTGATTTTCATCAAATTCGCTCGGAGGTTAAGGATGGCAAACATTCTCACAGTCAAAATCGAAAAGCCCGAAGAAATTAACTTTATTCTGGGGCAGAGCCATTTTATTAAGACCGTGGAGGACATTCACGAAGCGTTGGTCAGCACTGTGCCGGGCATTCGCTTTGGACTGGCGTTTTGTGAGGCTTCCGGCAAGTGTCTGGTGCGCTGGAGCGGCACCGATGCTACCCTCATCGAATTGGCTCACAAGAACGCCCTTGCCATTGGCGCCGGGCACTCTTTCATTCTCTTCTTGGGGCAAGGCTATTTCCCTATCAACGTGTTGAACACAATCAAAATGATCCCCGAGGTGTGCCGCATTTTCTGCGCAACGGCAAACCCGGTGGAAGTACTGATCGCCGAGACCGAACAAGGGCGCGGCATCCTTGGGGTTGTAGATGGCTTTCCGCCAAAAGGCGTGGAAGGTGAGGAGGATATCGCTTGGCGCAAGGATTTTCTGCGCCAGATCGGTTATAAATTCTAGTCTTTTACCCCGATTTGACGGTTTTTTAGCCAGCTCGTCACAGCCTGCCAGATCGGACAGCGGTCATAAACGGCCGAAAAACAAACCACTGCGCCTATGAGCATCCAGACCCAGCCGGCGCTTAAGGTCAATCCCACCCCAATTAAGCCAATGCCGGCCACCAAGCGCACTGTCCGATCCATCGGGCTGAGCGTGGCAGACCTGACGGTTTGCCCGGCAAGGGCCGCTTCGAAGATGCGCCGAACGCCAGCATCGTTCTGGGCGCCACTTTGACGGGTGATCTCCTTGCCATTCTGGTAGGCGATTAAGGTGGGAATGCCGAAAATGCGCAGAGAGGCAAGCACTTGTGGTGCTTGATCGGCATCGATACGTAGCAGGTCAACCCGCCCTTCAAATTCTTTCGCAACCCGTTTGAGGGCGGGTTCCATGGCGCGGCAGGGCATACACCACCCCGCCCAAAAATCGACCACGATCGGGCGGGGGTGATCACGAATTATTTCTTGAAAGCGTGTTGAATCCATCAGCCAGCGTGATTGGTGCGGATTTTCAGCAGCGAGTACAGTGGACACCAACCAATCAAACCGGTTAGGATTGGAACGAAACCGAGAAACTTCAAAACGGTTCCCAATCCTCCCCCAACCAGGCCGCTCCACCCTAAGTAGAGCAAAACCACCCCCAAAACGACCCGCAAGATACGATCCCAACTCGCTTCATTAACCCAAGACATCGAACACCTCCAAAAGCATAAATTCGATTAACTATCTGAGTAATTAGATGCATTTACCCCAAAAAGGTTACAACGATGAAAGAGTGAGGTGTTCAACCAAAATGCGCAACCCAATAGCAATCAAGAGAAATCCGCCAAGAATTTCCATTCGTTTGCCGAAGCGCGCTCCAAAATAGCAGCCACAAAAAAGGCCAATCGCCGAAAGCAGGAAGGCTACCAGCCCAATAAACAAGGCGGGGACAAACACCGGCGCGCCTAGAATTGCCATACTCAAGCCCACAGCCAAGGCATCGAGGCTGGTTGCAACCGATAACAAAACCATCAGACCGCCGCGGGTGGGGTCGGATGAATAACTCATTTGATCGGCGTGAAAGCCGCTCCAGACCATTCTGCCGCCTACGTAGCTGAGCAGGGCGAAGGCGATCCAATGATCAAAGTTGCGAATAAGCGCCTCAATGGTTGTACCGCCTAACCAGCCGAAGAGGGTCATACCGGCTTGAAACACGCCAAAGTGAAAAGCAAGACGCAACTTGGAGCGGGTGCTATAAGCGATTTGACTCGTTCCTACCCCGAGTGAAACTGCAAAGGCGTCCATAGCTAAACCCAAAGCGATGAGGAGGGATTCGTAAATCACAAGGGTATCCTGATGATTGGCACTTGAAATAGCAAAGCTGGCTTTTGGATTCCGATGCCACGATCGACTTCTTCAGCTCTTTCCGCGCCTATAAATCCTATCTTGGTTCACTGATCCTGATCATCCATTGAGCTCATCCGCGAAGGTGGCTTGCGCCTGCCATTATACCGCATCGTATTTTATGGCGACCCAACCGAAGCCAAAATGGCCCAGACTGTAGCCTCGTTTGCTTTCCCTATTGATGAAATCCCTTTGGAAATAAAACTTTTTAGGGATTCATCCGTAAATAGAATGAATTTGAACCCAAGGAGTCCTAGATGTCAGACCAAGAAGAGCATTCCATTCCCCCTACCGAGTTACAGGAGCAAAACCTTCCTCAAGAAACAGAGGGGAATGCTTCTTCAAGCAGCGATTCTTCGGAGGAACTTTCCGCTACCCAAATAGGCCCGGGCGACGAACGCACGTGGGGAATTTTGGCGCACTTGAGTGTACTGGTCAACTTAGCAACCGGTTTCGGAGGACCGATCGCAGCTCTGATTATCTACCTCGTTTATCGTAACCGCTCACGGTTTATTGCTTATCACGCTCTGCAGTCTCTGATCTTTCAGTTGATCGGTTGGTATGGCGGCGGAACGCTGATCGGCATCATGTGGGCAATTGTGGGAGTCTTATCCGCTTTAATCATTGGCGTTTTCTTGATCCCCTTTGCCTTGGTTTTTACCCTGATCTGTGGGCTTTTACCCCTCGGCACTTTGATTTACGGATGTTACGGCGCCTACCAGGTGAGTCAGGGCAAAGATTTTCGCTACTGGCTGGTAGGCGATTGGGTGCGGGGCACTTTGACGGGGAATATGTAGCCAGGAGAAAGAAATATTTTTCCGAGGGGAGTCCCCAACGAAGCACTCTTTATTTGAGACCCCCTCTTGAAAAGAGGGTCTAATTCACGTGTTCGGGTTGGGAATTCGCACTTGTCATTTCGACGAGCGCAGCGAGGAGAAATCCGCAGGACTTCTTCTCGCTGCGTTCGAAGTGACATGTCAAGGGTGTGCACTCAAAAGTTGTTGGCAACATTGCTTTGTAAGACAACTCAATGAGTTGTCCTACAACTCCTGCGTGGACACTGTCAAGGGGGTAAGCTTATCCCGAACTCGGGTTATAATACTTCTAGGTAATCGACGGCTAGGTTGTCGTTGGGAATGGTGCTGATTTAGTGCCGCTCAGCTTTCAAGGGGGTTGATTTCATCCATTCGCCTTGGCGCCGGCTTGCGGTTTCCGATTAGCGCTTGAGGGTTAAGGCGTTTTTGGAGTTTTTTACTTTTTCGGAGGTCATATGGATAAGAAAACCGTTGGATTGATTGCTACGATTGGGACCGTATTGTTTTGCGGCTGCCCGGGCATTTTTTTGTGCCTCTTCGGTGCGGCTTCCGCATTAGGAGGGGGCACTTTTGAACTCGGTGAACAAGGCGGCAACATTCCCCCCGCAGCCGGCATCCCAATCCTTTGTCTTGGATTGCTATTGATGGTCGTGCCCGTGGCTGTGGGATTTTTCACCCTGCGCCGAAAACCTCAACCGCTGGCAAGCGATGAGCCGCTCCCGCCGCCCGGCTAAGCCCTAAAATTTGCGACACGCTTCAATGATCTCCGCCGCAATGTCGTAGCGGTGAAAGGCGGGCATCAGGTAAATGCCTTTTGCCCAATTGCGCATTTGTTCGATGAGTTCTAAGGCAATGCGGACTCCCTCTTGAGCGGCCTGTTCGCCAGCCGCGCGAATGCGCTCTAACGTTTCTTCCTGAATGTGAATGCCTGGCACTTCATTGTGCAAAAACAGGGCATGGCGGAAACTAAACAGAGGGAGTACCCCGACTAAGAGCGGGGTATTCAGTTGCCCAAATTGATCTTGGTAATAATGTAGGAATGCTTCGGCTTGTTGGGGTTGAAAGACCGGTTGGGTGAGAATAAAATCGGCCCCGGCTTCCAACTTCCTGCGCAAGTTTTTTGCTTCTTGCTGAAAGTTGGCAGGCGTGAGATTCAAAGCGCAACCGACGAAAAATTGGGTGGGTTGTCCAAGTTCAGCCCCTGCTTGGTCGATGCCGGCATTGAGATGGTGTTTGATCAATTTGATTAATCCGGAGGGGACAAGGTCGTAGTTATCCATGGCGTTAGGATAATCGCCGATTGCGGTCGGGTCGCCCATCACGACAAAGACATTGCGGATCCCGAGGGCATGTGCAGCCAACAAATCCCCTTGAACCCGCAGCAGATTGCGCCCGCGAGTCGGAAAGTGCAAGGTGGTTTCGATGTCAAACGTTCGCTGCACCAGTTCGCAAACCGCCCAGGGGCTCATGCGCATACGAGCCATCGGGCTATCGGCAATGTTAATCACATCTGCGCCGGCTTCACTGAGCAAGCTAGCCCCGGCTAATAACTTATGGGTAGAAAGGCCGCGCGGCGGATCCATCTCCACACTGATTACAAACTTGCCTTCTGCTAGTTTTTTTGCCAGACGAGAGGGCGGTTCCACTTCCGCTCTGATCTCTTCAATTTCAATTGGCAAAGACAACTCGCTGACTGATGGTGCGCAACCCGCCGTTTGCCCATCCAAAGCAGCCCGCATGGCGGCAATGTGCGCTGGAGTCGTGCCACAGCAACCGCCTACCAAGCGGGCGCCAGCTTCACAGAACGCTAGAGCGTACTCGCCGAAATATTCAGCGTTGGCTGGGTACATAATCCGTCCACCCACTTGTTCGGGCCAGCCGGCATTAGGCATTGCCGAGAAAGGTGGCAGAGGGAGAGCACTCGCCAGCAAGGCTTGTCCCATCTGGCGCAAAATTCGCCAAACCTGCGCCGGACCACCCGAACAATTCACCCCAATTACATCGACGCCAAATTCGGAGAGTTGTCTTGCCACTTGGGCAGGCGTGTCGCCCAGCAAGGTAACGTCATCGCGCGTGAAGGTCAGCGAGGTGATCAGCGGTAAAGAACTCAGCTCTTTTGCTGCCTGGATCGCCTCTTTTATCTCGTAAAGGTCACTGAAGGTTTCTAGAATAATCCCGTCCACGCCAGCTTCTAACAAGGCTTCGATTTGTTCGCGAAAAGCCCGCCGAGCCTGTTCGGGTTGCACGCGTCCAAAAGGCGCAAGGCGCACGCCCAGAGGACCGACATCGCCCAAAACGTAAACCTTCTTTGTAGCCGCCTCAGCCGCTTGACGGGCGAGCTTGACGCCCTCCTGGTTAATGCGCTTTAGCTCTTTTTCCAACCCGTGCAAAGCCAGTTTATAGCGATTTGCCCCAAAGGTATTGGTTTGCAACAGATCGCTGCCCGCTTGGAGGTAATCGCTATGAATTTGGAAGACCAAATTGGGGTTGGTGAGATTTAGGGCGTCGAAGCACTCGTCAAACGATACCCCGCGCGCGTGAAGCTGGGTGCCCATGGCTCCGTCCGAGAGCAGAGGCACCCTTTCATGAAGCAGAAGGTCTCTCAAATCGGGTTGTTGTTCCATAAGCTCACGCCCTCATTAATTGTTCCACTCGACTGCCGCCTACGGTGTAATACTTGGCTTGCGGGTGATGGACGACAATAGCTGCCGTGGATTGTTCTGGGACCAGTTGAAAGGCAGCGGTCAAGCTCATGCCCAGTTCTTTTTCGACCGGTAAGAGATCGAACACTTTGCGGTGGTCTTCCAATTCTGGAATGGCTGGATAGCCCCAGGAATAGCGTTTCCCCTGTCCCTCAGGAATGCCTAATTCTCGGCGGATGTGACGATGGAGATACTCGGCGGCCGCCTCGGCTGTTTGAACTGCTAAACCGTGCACGTAGTAGGCTTCGGTATAATTGCCTTCTGCCTGAAGTCGGTCAAAATAATCGGTTGCCTCATACCCAACAGTAACGACTTGGAAAGCAACCACATCTAGCATACCGCTTGAGCGCGGCGAAAAGTAGTCCGCTAGGCACAAATATTCATGGTCATCTTGGCGCGGAAAATGGAAGCGCATCAACTCTACCCATTGAGCGGGGTTCTCGCCGAGGGACTCAGGCTCATAAATGATCAGATCGTCCTCCTCTGATTGACAGGGCCAATAGCCATAGGCACCCTGCGGTTTGAGCCACCCTTGTTGCCGAGCTTGGCGTTGCATGATCTCCAGCCGTTGTTCAAACTCCCGGCGCAATCGTTCCCACTCTTCTCCGTGAGCGTTTTTTGCTCCCCAAGAGAGACGGAAAAGGTCGTTCTTGAATAGATATTGAAAGACCGTCTGTAAGGGCATCTCCCGAACGATGCGGCTGCCCCAGCGTACTCCGCTAGGCAGTTGTAAGGGTTGAGCGACAATGGCGGAGCGCTGCGCACGGCTTTGGCTTTGCTCCGTCTGAAGCGGGCGAGCGAGTTCACGTTGAGCCTCTTCCCGAACCTTTGCAATTAAGGCTTGGCGTTTCTCCTCATCGACAAGTTGATCCATAACCGCTAAGCCTTCAAAGGCATCTTTACAATAAAAAACGCCCGGCTCGTAAATTCGACCGTCTTCCGTAAATAAGGTTCGCCAACCGAAGCGGCGATTGATCGCCGCGCCTCCGATCAGCACTGGGAATTTCAAGTTACGCTGCTGGAGTTCATTGACAATTAAGGGCATCTGTTTTGAGGTGCTGACTAATAGGGCGCTTAGCCCAATCGCATCTGCCTTCTCTTCAACGGCGGTGGTGATGATCTTTTCGGCCGGCACTTGTTTTCCGAGGTCGATCACTGTGTAGCCATTGTTGGACAAGATGGTTTTAACCAGATTTTTGCCAATGTCGTGCACGTCGCCATACACGGTAGCAAGGACCATTTTGCCCTTAGTTGTGCCTTCTTGCCTTTCGAGGTAATTTTCCAGATGTGAAACGGCTTTCTTCATGACTTCCGCAGATTGCAAGACAAAGGGCAAAATTAGCTCACCAGCTCCAAATCGATCGCCAACTTCCTTCATGGCGGGCAATAGCACGGTGTTGAGGATGCGGACGGCAATTTCGTGTTGTCTTTTTCTCAGCCCCCCATCTATCCTCCCCAACTCTGGGGGAGAAGTGGGCGAGGGGAGGATGTTATTCCCCTCTCCCTTAGAGAGAGGGGTTAGGGGTGAGGGACTTTCCAGCTCAAGACGGATGATTTCATCAATATCTGCCTCTACCCCCTCTTTATGACGATGTAAAATGCGCCAATACAAGCGCTCTTGGGCCGGCATTTGGGCAAGCAAAGCTGCCGTCTGCTCCTTTTCTCCCTGACGAACTTGATTGCCCTGCGTGGCAAAATAATCAATAAAACGAGCCAGGGCATCCTCCCGCCGCGCAAAGATCAAATCTTCAGCCAGTTCTCGTTCGGTGGAGCTAATTTCGGCATAGGGTGTGATATGGGCAGGGTTGACAATTGCCATATCTAGCCCCTTTTGAACCGCATGATAGAGCATCACACTGTTCAAAACCGGGCGAGCATGAGGGGCTAACCCAAAGGAAAGGTTACTAACACCGAGCGAAGTCAGCACGCCCGGTAGATTCTCCTTGATCAGGCGGATCCCCTCAAGGGTTTCAATGGCTGAGTAGCGGTACTCTTCATCGCCAGTAGCCAAGGTAAAAGTAAGGGCATCAAACACCAGCGCCCCGGGAGATAAGCCGATCTCATCCACAGCCAGATGATAAATGCGTTGGGCAACTTCCAATTTACGTCTTGCCGTCTTAGCCATGCCCTGTTCATCGATGGTCAGGCACAGCACGGCAGCGTTGAACTCCTTTGCCAATTGGAACACGCGCCTGGCTTTCGCCTCTCCGCCCTCTAGATGGGTCGAATTAAGCAAACAACGCCCTGGCGCAGTTTTCAAGGCGACTTCCATCACTTCGGGTTCGGTGGTGTCAATAACTAAGGGGACATCCACCCCGCTGGATAATAATTTCACCACTTTGCGCATGGTTTCAGCCTCATCCGCTCGCTCGGTCAGGGCAACTGAAATATCTAGCGCGTGAGCGCCACCCTCCACCTGTTGTCTGGCTAATTCAAGGATAGCATCGTAATTCTCTTCCAAGATTAGACGCTTAAATTGGCGCGAACCTTGTGCATTACACCGCTCTCCAATCAGAAGCGGCGGTGGTTGCTGATGCATCTCCACGGCGCGCACCGCCGAGGCAAGATGGGGCGGGTAGGACACAGCTTGATAGATTTTTGGCTGGGGAGTGAGATAGCCTTTCGCCTGCAGGCTCTGAATCAGTCGTTGCAAGTGAAGCGGGGTCGTCCCGCAACAACCGCCGACAACACGGATGCCATAACGTTCAACAAAACCGAGCATCTCCTCAGCAAAGGGTTCAGGCTCCAGCGGGTAAACAGCTTCCCCGTCGACATTGAGGGGCAAACCGGCATTGGGCAAGCAGGATACGGGCAGAGGGGCGTGTCTGCCCAAAAATTCGACCGGTTGGCGCATGTGTTCCGGCCCGGTCGAGCAGTTCAAACCGATGATGTCGATATCCATGCCGACCAGAATGGTTAGCGCTGCCCTGATATCCGTACCGAGCAACATCCTGCCATTCGTGTCAAGGGTCACTTGAGCTTGAATGGGTAATCGCTCTCCTAGTTCTCGAAATGCCTGTTGAATCCCCAAGATGGCAGCTTTGACTTCCAGAATATCTTGAGAGGTCTCGATCAGCAAGACATCCACCCCTCCCTCGATTAATCCGAGCGCTTGCTCTCGAAACACATCGACCAGTTCATCAAAGCTGATATTGGAGAGATCAGGATCATCGGCGGAAGGCAATTTGCCCGATGGGCCAATCGAGCCAGCCACAAAGCGCCTGTGATCAGGCGTACTATATTCATCAGCGAGGCGTCTGGCAAGTGAAGCGGCAGCGCGGTTGATTTGGATCACCTGTTCGGACAAGCCGTATTCGCCCAAGGTGATGCGGTTAGAGCGAAAGGTGTTGGTTTCAATGGCATCCACTCCAATCTCTAGGAATGAACGATGCACGGCTTCGACCGCTGAAGGGTAAGTCAGGACAAGGTAGTCATTACAACCAAAGGTCCTTTCGCCACCGAAGTGCTCGGCGGTCAGTTTCATTTTCTGAAGGTTGGTTCCCATCGCCCCATCGTAAACGAGGACGCGCTGGGAAAGGGTGGTGAGAAAGGGGTGACGAAGAGAGGTTACACTCATTCAGATAAGTTTCCCTGTTTTTATCGCAATTTAGCAAAAAGTGTAACACCCCTTATTCAAGGTGTCAACACAGGCATTACCAACGTGTGCACTCAAAAGTTGTTGGCAACATTACTTTGTAGGACAACTCAATGAGTTGTCCCACAACTTTTGCGTGGACACCATTCCCAACCCTAACAGATCGTCAAACCAATGAAAAATCTATTGACAAAGGACTTGCTTTGCATCATGACTTCTTGTACAATACTTAATGCCAGAGGATATAGCGATCGACCCGCTCAATGAAGTTCATCGCTTACCCGGCCAGACAACACGTTATGGGAGGAGGGAGGCCCATGGATATCATTAAGGTATCGGGCAAATCCCGCACCGCTGCTGTGGCGGGTGCAATCGCCGGGGTGGTGCGGGAGCACCAGCATGCCGAGGTGCAGGCGATTGGCGCCAGCGCCATCAATCAAGCAGTTAAGGCGATCGCTCTCGCCAAAAACTACTTGAGCGAAGATGGCTACAACATTGTCATTATCCCCGAATTCGTGGATGTCGAGATCGACGGTAAAGTCCGCACCGCGATCCGCTTTGTTGTAGAACCGCGCTGACCCGATCTACCTCTATGCGTCTTGAGGGGGAAAGGTTAACATTGTTGAAGAGCGGCTTCGGAGCTGCGATTTTGCGCGCCGAAAGATTGGTTTATTTCTCAAGAGCACAATTGTTCGGTAAAATAGAGAGGTGAAACCTCTCCATCAGCAATTGCTTCTGGCTGTTTTGATCCTGTTGAGCTGGGGTGCGTGTACCTTCAGCCCATCCCAACAACGACAATCACAACAAATGCCTGCAACGAATGCCGACAACGAATTGCAACAACCATTGCCAGAGCCAACAAAAACATCCCTTCGTTTTACAAGTGAGAATTATCACCTTAAGCCGACCTCATCATCAACACCCTCCACGCTTCCAACCTTAGGTAAGGTGTTTCCCTCACCCACACCAATCCCAAGTCCAACACCGATGTCTTGTTCGTTATCGGGTAGCATGATCCAAAGTTCGCTCAAGAGCGAAAGGCTGCGGCAGCCGCTGGACTATCGCGTTTATTTGCCGCCTTGCTACAACCCCCAAACCCACCTCCGTTATGCGGTTCTCTATCTCATTCACGGTCAGAGTTACACCGACGATCAGTGGGATCGTCTTGGCGCCGATGAAGTTGCCGAACAGCTAATTCTCACGGGAGAAATTGCGCCTTTCCTAATCGTGATGCCCCGCGATCGCTTGTGGGAACAACCAGAGGACGATCCCTTTGGAGAGGTCTTGGTTACCGAACTGATGCCTTTGATTGATCGTTCCTATCGAACGATCCCGCAGCGGGATTATCGAGCGATCGGTGGACTTTCGCGCGGGGCGGGTTGGGCGGTGCATTTAGGGTTGCGCTATTGGCAGCTTTTCGGCGCCATTGGTGCCCATTCCTTGGCCGTCTTCGAGAGTGACGCCCCCAAGATTGAGCGGTGGTTAGACGAAATTCCGTCTGAGGCAATGCCGCGCATTTTTTTGGATATTGGCGACCGCGATCGGCCGCCCATTCTCCAGTCAGCGGTTTGGTTTGAACAGTTGTTGACCCGAAAGCGCATCCCTCATGAGTGGTTTTTGTATGCCGGTTACCATCATGAAGTCTATTGGCAGGCGCATGTCGAGCAGTATATCCGCTGGTATGCTGCCCCTTGGACGGAAACCAAATTTGATATAATGGAGCCATGAGACTAACCCGAGAACAAGTTGACCATATTGCCCGTTTAGCCCGTCTGCACCTCAGTGAAGAGGAACGCGAACGGTTTCGTGAACAACTTTCTGCTATTCTTGAGCATTTTCAACGCCTGCAAGAGCTTGATACCAGCTCTGTGCCACCTACGTTTCGAGCGGTAGAGTCGCAGCGGCTGCCCCGCACAGACGAGGTACAACCCTCTCTTTCCCTCTCTGATCTATTTTCAAATGCTCCACAAGTAGAACAAGATCAATTCCGGGTGCCCCCGATTTTGGATTCATAGAACGGATTGACCATGAACGACTTGACTGAGCTGAGCCTGCAACGCGCCATCCACGGGTTACGTCAGGGCGATTTCTCCTGTCGCGAATTAGTAGAAGCCCACCTTGACCGTATCCAAAGGTTAGACATTGACCTAAATGCGTATTTATTTATCGATGGAGAAGGAGCGCTCAAAAGGGCTGAAATTGCCGACCGTCAGTTGGCCGAATGGCGTAAGTCTCGGCAGAGCGAGCCGCCGCCTTTATTAGGAATTCCAATTGCGGTAAAAGATATCTTGTGCGTCAAGGGCATGCCTTGCACCTGCGGCTCAAAAATCTTAGAAGGCTTTGTGCCGCCTTATGACGCCACCACAGTGGAAAAATTGCTCAATGCTGGGGTTATCATTTTGGGGAAGACCAATACGGACGAGTTTGCCATGGGGTCCTCCACGGAAAATTCCGCTTATGGAGTAACACGCAATCCCTGGAACCGCGAACGCGTGCCGGGCGGTTCTAGCGGCGGCAGTGCCGCAGCGGTGGCTGCCCGTCTTGCCCTAGCAGCGCTGGGTACAGACACGGGTGGCAGTGTCCGACAACCCGCCTCCTTTTGCGGGGTGAGCGGCATTAAGCCAACCTACGGACGGGTTTCGCGCTATGGGTTGGTGGCTTACGGCTCTTCACTCGATGTAGTTGGTGCATTTGGCAGGGATGTTCAGGATGTAGCCATCATCTTTGAACAGATTGCCGGCGCCGATCGGCGCGATGCAACCACGGTAGATTTGCCTGTGCCGCCCATCCAGCTTGGGCAGAATACCGACCTTGACTCGCTGCGCATTGGGGTGCCAAAAGAGTATTTCATCCCTGGCATGCAGCCCGAAGTGGAACAGGCCATTCGCCAAGCAATCCTTCATTTGCAAGAATTGGGAGCCGTGGTTGAAGAGATCAGCCTGCCGCACACCGAATATGCTCTTCCTGTCTACTACCTCATTGCCCCGGCAGAGGCTTCAGCCAATTTAGCCCGCTATGATGGCATTCGCTATGGGCAGCGTATCAGTGCCGAGACCATGTGGGACATTTTTTATCGCACGCGGGGTAAGAAGTTTGGGGCAGAGGTCAAGCGGCGCATTATGCTGGGAACTTATGCGCTTTCAGCGGGTTACTATGACGCTTATTATGGAAAGGCGCAAAAAGTGCGGACCTTGATCAAACAAGATTTTGAACGCGCCTTTCAACGGGTGGATGTCATTGCTGCCCCAGTTGCGCCGACAACTGCCTTCCCCTTCGGCGAACACACCGATGACCCACTGGCAATGTATCTAGAAGACGTTTTTACCTTGCCGGCTAATTTAGCTGGGGTGCCCGCCTTGGCTTTTCCGGTCGGCTTCGATCGAGAAGGCTTACCGATTGGCTTGCAACTGATGGGAAATTACTTTCAAGAAGAGCTGCTTTTCCGCATTGCCCACGCTTATCAACTCACTACGGATTGGCATTTGCGGTCACCAATGTCCACTTAGGGTTATAATACAAGAAAGGAAGGTGGAGAGATAGGAGAATATGGAGAAGAAATCTTTAAAAATCGTTATCCCGATGGCAGGACTAGGGACTCGCTTGCGGCCCCTTACCTACAGCAAGCCGAAACAACTGGTGACCTTGGCCGGCAAGGCAGTCCTCGATCATGTGCTCGATACTCTCTCAGGAATTCCGCAATGTTACGAAGTCGAGTTGGTGAATATCGTCGGTTACTTGGGGGAACAAATCGAAGCCCACATTTCCAAAAATTATCCTCATTTGCGCTCTCACTATGTGGTTCAAGAAGACCCACGCGGTCAGTCTCACGCTATTTATTTGGCTCGTCATCTACTTGAGGGCCCGATGTTGGTCATCTTTGCCGACACGCTGATTCAAACTGACCTTTCGTGTTTACTGGATAATCATGAAGAAGCCATTGCCTGGGTTAAGGCAGTGCCCGATCCACGTCGCTTTGGAGTGGCTGAATTGGGCAAGAACGGCTATGTGCGCCGTTTGATCGAAAAACCGCAAGACTTGAGCAATAATTTGGTGGTGGTTGGATTTTATTATTTCAAAGATGCCCAACGCCTGATCCATGCCATTGAGAAACAAATGCAGCGCGGGATTGCAATTAATGGAGAATATTTCCTCGCTGATGCGATTAATATCTTACTCGAAGACGGATTGAAGATGACTACGCGCCCAGTGGATGTCTGGCTGGATGCCGGAACACCCGAGGCGCTGCTCGAATCCAATCGCTATTTGCTGGAAAACGGGGCGGATAACAGCCAAGAAGCCAAACACCGCGCAGATGTTGTGATTATCCCTCCTGTTTTCATTCATCCTACCGCCGAGGTGACATATTCCGTTATTGGACCCCACGCATCGTTGGCAGAAGGATGCAAAGTGCACAGCAGCATCATTCGCGATTCGATCTTAGCCGAGAAAGCCGAGGTAACCGATGCGATCTTGGAGAACTCGCTGGTTGGCCGCAAGGCGCAGATCAGACGCCGTCCCGGGGTGATCAACGCCGGCGATCAGACCAGCCTCTCTTTTTGAAATAGATGAACATGGAACTTGTCGAATGTCACTCCGAATATGAATACGCTGAGAAACCGATTGCCTTCTGGTGGCAAGGGCAACGCTTAGAAATCCGCCAAATTCTGGACCGCTGGCGAGTCCCTGGAGGAAAGTGCTTCCGGGTTAGAACCGAGGACGACCAAATCTTTGAACTTTTTTATGGGGAGTTGTTTGACGAATGGCGAATCGATCAACCTTAAACCCTGCTTATCCATCCATCCCATCTGTTCCTGTTGTCCCCCAGAAAGGAGACTCTGTGGACAAAAGATACCTCTCAGAACGGGTGGTCAATCTCAAACCATCCGGCATTCGCAAGTTCTTCGACATTGTAGCAACCATGCAAGATGTGATCTCCCTCGGCATCGGTGAACCCGATTTTGCCACCCCAGAACGGATCGTTCGGGCAGGCATTCAGTCGTTGGAAAGGGGAGAAACCCATTACACATCCAACATGGGGCGGTTTGCCTTGCGGCAAGCCTTGTCGGAACACCTCTATCAACGGTATCGGGTTACCTATGACCCAGCTCATGAGATCATCATTACCGTTGGCGTCTCCGAAGCGCTCTATCTCGCCATGACCGCCTTGTTGAATCCTGGGGAAGAGGTCATCATTCCGACGCCGTGCTTTGTTGCCTATCAAGCTGAGGTGATCTTAGCCGGAGGCGTCCCGATCGAAGTGCCCACGCTTGCCAAAGATGGCTTTCAGGTTGACCCGGAACGGCTGGAAAGAGCGGTCACACCGCGCACCAAAGCCATTCTGTTGGGCTTTCCCAATAATCCGACTGGCGCAGTTGCCACACGCGAAATCCTGCTGGAAATCGCCGCCATCGCTGAGCGTCATGACCTCATTGTGGTATCCGACGAACTCTACGATCAATTAGTGTATGATGTCCCGCATATCTGCTTTGCCTCCTTGCCAGGTATGCACGCCCGCACGATCTTGTTGGGCGGTTTTTCCAAAAGTTATGCTATGACCGGCTGGCGGATTGGCTATGCGGCTGCGCCGGCCCCGCTCCTGAAGGGATTGTTGCGCGTGCATCAATATACCATTATGTCTGCGCCAACAACCGCCCAAGATGCAGCCCTTGAAGCCATCCGCCATGGCCAGGAAGATGTTGAACAGATGCGCACCGAGTACAACCGGCGGCGGCTATTGATTGTTAACGGGTTGAACCGTTTAGGATTGCCAACTGTAGAACCGCATGGCGCTTTTTATGCTTTTCCCAGCATTTCCGCAACCGGTATGGATGAAGAAACCTTTGCCCAAAAACTTCTTGAAGAGGAACGTGTTGCGGTTGTCCCCGGCAACGCTTTCGGGGCCGGGGGTGAGGGATTTGTGCGGTGTTCTTACGCAACTGCCTACGAAAAGATCGAAGAGGCTCTAAAAAGAATGGAGAGGTTTATGCAACGATATGGCTGAGTTGGACT
This sequence comes from uncultured Anaerolineales bacterium, assembly GCA_937928795.1. GTDB lineage: Bacteria > Chloroflexota > Anaerolineae > Anaerolineales > UBA4823 > NAK19. The sequence goes on along the minus strand of CALFWB010000116.1, from coordinate 34,182 downwards.
GGATGGTAGATTACGAAGCCGTTATCGGCGTAGAAGTTCACGCAGAGCTTGCCACGCGCTCAAAGATGTTCTGTTCTTGTGCGGTTGTGGACGCCACAACCGCACAGCCTAATATTGCCGTTTGTCCGGTTTGTGCCGGGATGCCCGGCGTGTTGCCGGTGGTTAACCAAGCCGCAGTGGAGTTGGGCGTGCGTTTAGCCCTAGCGCTGGAATGTGAGGTTCTGCCGGTCAGCATCTTTGCCCGCAAAAATTATTTTTACCCGGATCTCCCAAAGGGCTACCAGATTTCCCAATATGAACAACCCCTAGCCCGCAACGGAAAGCTGATCATCCTCACATCGCAAGGCGAAAAAGCGGTTCGCATCCGCCGTGTGCACTTGGAAGAGGACACCGGCAAATTAACCCACGTAACGAAGGATGGCGAGAGCTATTCCCTGATCGATCTGAATCGCGCCGGCGTGCCCCTGCTGGAGATTGTCACCGAACCGGATCTGCATAGCGCCGAAGAAGTGCGCGCCTATGCCATGGCGCTCAGAAATATCTTGCGCTATTGTGAGGTCAATTCAGGGGATATGCAAAAGGGGGTCATGCGCATTGAACCGAATGTCTCCGTGCGCCGGCGCGGTGCTGCGCAGTTGGGCACACGCACAGAGATTAAGAACCTCAACAGCTTTCGCGCTCTGGAGCGGGCTGTGGCTTATGAAATCGAACGCCAGGCACAGTTGCTGCAAGAAGGGAAAGAAGTGATCCAAGAGACGCGCGGCTGGGATGAGGCGCAGGGAAAAACGGTCTCCCAGCGCTCGAAAGAAGAAGCTCACGATTACCGCTATTTCCCCGAACCGGATTTGCCACCCCTCGTGATCGACTCGGATTGGCTAGAAGAAATCTGCCGCAAAATCCCCGAGTTGCCCGTCAACCGCTGGCGACGCCTTCAAGAGCAATATGGTCTAAGCCCTTATGATGCAGAAGTATTGACCAATGAGCGCATTGTAGCCGATTACTTTGAAGCTGCCGTTTCCCAAGCCCCGCATTTAGCTCCTAAAACCATTGCCAATTGGATCAGCGGCGAGGTCTTTGGCTTGATGAATCAAGCCGGCGGAGAATTCGATCCCCATCTACTCCCGGTCGAATCTTTGGTTGAACTTTTGACCTACTTAGAAGAAGGTTTGATCAACCAGCCTACTGCCAAGATGATTTTGGCTGAAATGTTCGGCAGCGGTAAGAGAGCCAAAACGCTGATTAAAGAAAAAGGGTTAGAGCAGGTCTCCGATGAAGCTCAAATTAGCGAGTGGATTTCGCAAGTGCTACGAGAAAACCCTGAACAAGTCCAAACCTATTTGAACGGAAAAGAGGCCTTGGAACAGTGGTTTTTCGGTCAAGTGATGCGCTTAGCTGCGGGCAAGGCGAATCCCAAAGTTGTCCAGCAAGCCCTCAGAGGACAATTGCTGAAATTGAAAGAACAACGCTGAGAAAGGGTCTGAAAACTTACATCTTGCAAGTCTTTTTTCATCCTTGTCATTTCGGGAAGGACTGCGACCTGTCATTTCGAAGAGCGCAGCGAGGAGAAATCTTTAGACTATAATCTACACATGATCAAACAAAGGATAAGCGCTCGTCCAAACGTTGGGTTCAGGACTCCTCAATTAGACGTACAAGCGCAAATGTAAATGTGAATTATGTCACTATTAAAGAGGGTAAAATCTGTCACTTGACGTTTTTTCACGCCTGCAATAAAGTTGAAGTAATAATCAAAATCGTGGTTTTTTAGGAATGTCTGTGCAGAAACAATCCCAACGAGGTGTTTCGGTCTCAGTAGAATAAACGGGCGTGATTCCGTCATGCCCGTTTATCATTTTTATACTTTATCGAGAGGAGATATTTCGATGGCAGAACCGATAAATGCTTTTCAAATGGCGCAAGCCCAATTTGACGGTGTCGCCAAGCTTTTGCGACTAGACCCTGCAATTGCTGAAATCCTACGCTGGCCAATGCGTGAATTTGCGTTCCGCATCCCGGTGCGCATGGACGATGGTTCTATGCGGGTGTTTCAAGGCTTCCGTGTCCAACATAACGATGCCCGCGGTCCCAACAAAGGGGGCATTCGTTTCCATCCATCCGAGACCCTGGACACGGTGCGTGCTTTGGCAACCTGGATGACTTGGAAGTGCGCCGTGGCGGATATCCCCCTCGGCGGTGGCAAAGGGGGGGTGGTGGTCGATCCAGCAACCCTTTCAACGGCGGAAAAAGAACGTCTCTGCCGCGGCTGGGTGCAAGCCATGTGGCGCAATCTCGGACCGCGCATCGATGTTCCGGCTCCAGATGTCGGGACAACCCCGCAAATGATGGGCTGGATGATGGATGAATATTCCAAATTGGTCGGGCAATATACCCCCGGCGTGTTCACCGGCAAGCCGTTAGGCGGCGGCGGTTCCGAAGGGCGAACGGAAGCCACCGGTTATGGGGTGATTTATTGTGTGCGAGAAGCCATGAAGCACCTGAAGATGGACCCGACCAAATGCGTTGCGGCGATTCAGGGCTTTGGCAATGTCGCCCAATATGCAGCGATTGGCTTCGTAGAGATTTTGGGCGGTAAAGTGGCTTGCGTTTCTTGCTGGGATCGCAAAGATAAAACTTCCTACACCTACAGCCACAAGGATGGGGTGAATCCCCGCTTCCTGCTCAGCATCACCGACCAATACGGGACGATCGATAAGGATAAAGCTGTCGCAGCCGGTTATACGGTGGAGGATGGTGGGGCTTGGATCAGCAAAGAAGCGGATGTTTTGATCCCGGCTGCCTTGGAAGGTCAGGTCAATGCCGAAACGGTAAAACAGATGTCCAGCCGCGTGCGCCTGGTCGCCGAAGGGGCAAACGGGCCCTGCACGCCGGAAGCCGATGAATTCTTCAAACAAAACAACATCTTTGACATTCCGGATTTCCTGTGCAATGCTGGCGGCGTGACGACTTCATACTTCGAGAGCGTCCAAAATGACATGAACTTCTACTGGACAAAGGAAGAGGTGTTACAGAAATTGGATGTCAAAATGACGCAGGCTTTCCATGCGGTGTTGCAGATGAGTGAGAAAGAGAAAGTCTATATGCGTGATGCCGCATACATGGTTGCCATTGATCGCGTTGTCAAGGCAATGCAATTGCGCGGCTGGGTGTAAGTTTGTCCCCATCTAGCAAGGAACAAACAGCAGGTCACAATTGGCCTGCTGTTTTGTCTAATAAAACAAGATTGAAGTAGAAGGTTCCTCCTCTACGATTAGTCCTCATCCTCTTCTTCGCCGTTTTCCTTCTCTATCTTTCCTCCGAATGTCGCCACCAAGCCTTGAATGAACTCCGCTTTCTCTTGTGGAGAAAGATGGGCTTCGGGGTGCATAGGCAAATAAAACAGGGGAGGCATTTCGCCCTTTTGGACTTGTTCAGCAGCATATTTCCCCTCATTCTCTCGGCGCACTCCCCATTCGGAGATGTTGAAAGCCGCTCGTCCCTCATCGACATCGCGCTGGATCAACCAAGAGATCGGCGCAATGTTGGAATACCATGGCCAAACGGTTTCGTGGCTGTGACAATCGGCGCAGGCGCGATAGAAATAAGCACGTGTTTGCGGGCTATCCCAGTTAGGCTGCCCAACAACTGGGGGATTGGTGTGATTTCTGCCGTAAGGGATCAGTTGAAGGAAAAGAAAAAAGAGAAACACGGTTCCTACCAAGATCAAAAGGAGTTTCTTGATCATGTTGTCACCTCTAACGATTTAGCGAAGCGGAATTCTATCATTGCCGAAAAAGGGTATTGAGGGCGGATTTTCGTTATTATAATCAAACGAATAGGAGCAGAGGTCAATCGTATCTTACCATTTGAAAGGAGTATCGAATGCGCTACAAGAACCTTGGCCGAACAGGCTTAAAAGTCAGCGAGTTATGCTTAGGAACGATGCAGTATGGCTGGACTGCGCCACGCGAAAATGCGGCTCTCGTCTTAGATGCTTTCTTCGATGCTGGCGGTAATTTCATCGATACAGCCGACATTTACTCCCGCTGGGCGCCGGGCAATCCGGGTGGGGTTGCCGAGGAATTAATCGGGGCGTGGCTCAAAACCAAGCCGCGCACTCAGGTGATCGTAGCGACCAAAGTCTATGGGCAGATGGGGGAGGGACCCAACGACCGCGGGCTGAGTCGTAAACACATTATCGAAGCCTGTGAAGCCTCGTTGCGACGCTTACAGACCGATTATATCGATCTCTATCAAACGCACGCCTGGGATCCCTCCACGCCCCTCGATGAAACTCTGCGGGCTTTGGATGACCTTGTCCACGCCGGCAAAGTGCGTTACATCGGCTGCTCCAATATCCCAGCTTGGCATTTGATGGAAGCGCTCTGGATCAGTGACAAATATAATCTGATGAGATACGAGTCGCTCCAACCTCACTACAATCTGGTGCATCGTGCCGAATTTGAGCGCGAACTGCGAGCGGTGTGTGCAAAATACGGGTTAGGCGTCATCCCCTATTCACCGATCGCTGGCGGATTACTCAGTGGCAAGTATCGCCGGGGGTATGAGCCCAAAGAAGGCACGCGCGGTTGGAATCTGCGTCACGCCTTGACCGAGCGCAATTTCCGCATCATTGACCAACTCGAAGCAATCGCCAAGCAGAAGGGAAAGACGATTTTGCAAATTGCGCTGGCTTGGGTGATGCAGCAACCGACCATCACCAGTCCCATTGTCGGCGCCAACACTGTGGAGCAGTTACAAGAAATCCTTGGGGCTCTCGATGTGCAGTTGACCACGGAGGAGTTAGAAACCCTCGAGCGAATCAGCGGCTGGGAAGAGGAAGATTGAGCTATGAATGAAAAAGCCTCCTGTCCCTTGCCTTCAAGGCGGAGTCTTTCTTTTCTCAGGCTGATCTAAGTCGAATTCGGGATAAGCTTAACAGCTTGACTCGTTACTTCGAGCGCAGCGAGAAGGCCTAACAAGATTTCTCCTCGCTGCGCTGGTCGAAATGAGCAATCCAAATTTTTAACCCGAACTCACGGTTAGATTATGCCCGAATCTCTTGGCGTTGGAACAAAACGTAGCTAAGGGCAAAGAGTAAAATGGTCACAGCAATCAAGCCGGTGAACTGTGGCCAAATGATCAACACACTTTGGCGCAAGGGCAGCGGCGAACCCATGACAGCCCCTTCCAACTGGAAAGGCAGCAGCAAGCCGGTGCTGCGGACGGTAGGTTGCAGCAGAGCCAGCATGGTTTCGGCGTAAAGGGTGTTGGGCGAAAGGCGGGAGAGAGCCAACTGGGTTTCGGTCTGGCGCACGATCTCGGTCAAAGTGCCGATTTGAACCGGGCTGATGACCTGAGCGAATAAGCTAGCCAAGATACCCCAGAAGACGGTAAAGAACAGCCACACCGAAATTGAAGCTAAAGCAGCCGTAGCTGGCTGGCGGAAGACAATTGAGAAGACCATCGCCACCGCTAGCCAAATGCCGCCGTAAAAAATGGTCGTCACCAAGAACAGCAAGCTGCGCGCCACTTCTTCCGTGTTTGGGGGCAAACCAAGCCCAACGATGCCCAGCCCAAAGATCAACAACCAGATGGCCGTCAGAACCAGCGCAAGGGTAAAGAAAGCTCCTAAAAACTTGCCCATTAACAACGCATCGCGGTAGATCGGTTGGGCAAGCACACGCGAGAGGGTACGCCGGTTAAACTCCCCGTTGACCGAATCAAACGTCAAGGCAATGCTGATCAACGGTACGAGGAAGACCAAGAAACTGATAAAGGCCGGCAGCGGATCCCGTGAAGTGGTGAACAGCTTGAGGAACAGGAAGGGGTCCTGTCCAACGGTTTCACGCAAGACCTGCATGGCAGCGTAAACCGAACCGGCCGCCGTCAGCACAATCAAAATCTCTAAGATGCGCATGCGGGCACTGGTCATGTGATCGGCCATTTCTTTGGTGACCACTGCCCACAGCCCAGTCCAGGGTGACCCTTCCCGTTCAATCGGTGCAGAGGATGGCTTACTCCTTTTGGGCATGTTTCACCTCCTCAAAATAGCGGGCGTAGATTTCATCAAGGCTTTGGGCTTCAACCTCCAAGCCCAGCAAATTCGCCCCGCTTTGCACGACAGCTCTGGCGACTTCTGGGCGGATGTCCTTTTCAGCTTCAACCTCGTAGCGGTCTCCTTCCAAATGGCGCACGCCCACTTGTCCGGGAACTTTCTCTAAAGCTTCTAGGATTTGCGAGGGTGAACCTTCTGCGTTGAGGATAACTCGATAGGCACGTCCTAAGACCTTTTTTGCTAACTCACTAACTGTGCCTTCAAGAACCATCCGCCCGCGATGGAAGAGCCCGACCCGATCACAAACGATCTGCACCTGATGGAGCAAGTGTGAGGAAAGTAAAATGGTGATCCCTTCTTCTTTGAGCGAGCGGATCATGTGCAGAAACTCGCGCGCTCTTTCCGGGTCCAGACCTTGGGTGGGTTCGTCCATAATGATCAGTTGCGGTTGCTTGATCAGGACGTCGGCAACGCCCAACCGTTGGCGCATTCCACGCGAGTAGGTGCCAACGCGTTGATCGGCAACATCCAATAAACCGACACGAGCTAACACTTCGTCAATGCGTTGGTAGGCGCTATCGCCGGAGAGACCGTTCAATTTGGCAATGTAGATCAGATTTTCGCGAGCGGTTAGTTCGTCGTAAAAACCGACCGTGTCGGGAATATAGCCGACCTTCGATTTCACACTGAGGGTTTTACGGGTGGGGTCCATCCCAAGCACAGTTACCTTGCCGGAGGTTGGGTCGGTTAGCCCCAAAAGCATGAGGATTGTGGTGGTCTTCCCGGCCCCGTTCGGCCCGAGAAGACCAAAGACCTCACCCTGCTGGACGCGCAAATTTAGGTTATTAACCGCGGTAAATCCATCATATTTCTTGGTCAGGTTAACGGTTTCGATGACATACTCGCTCATCCCTGACCTCCTTTCCAGTTTAGCGGCGCCCGAAACGCATCACAGCCATCGCAACCACCCCAACAGCGATGGCGATCAGGACAATGCCTACCACTCCCCATAAGGTAGAGGTCAGCACGGTGATGCGGAATTCCGCCGTTTTGCTAGCCCCTTCGTTTGGACGCGCGGTGATATTGACAATGTAGTCCCCGGCAACAGCTTTCTCGCTGGGGCGGATGGTGGCATTCACTTCGAATTGTTCACCGGCTGGGATCTGTTCGATGGTCTGTGGGTCAAACGAGACACTCCAGCCGCTCGGTTCACTCGAACTGAGTTGGACATTGCGGGCTGGCGCGCTGCCGTTATTGCGCACAATGACCTTTAGGGAGGAATCTCGCCCGGCGTAAGCTTGCCCTGAAAGCCGGCCATCGGGAGCGGTGATCGAAATTTCCGCCTGACCGGTTACTTCAGCAACCAAGTCTAATTCGGCACGGGCTTCGGTGCCCTCAGCGATGATCTTAATCGGATAATTGCCGGCCGAGACATTGGAAATGGGTTGGACTTCAACCGAGAGCCGCTTGGTGTCTTTCGAGGGCAGAGGCAGATTGGTGATTTCTTGGCCGGAGAGGCGGAACTTGACCTGGAAGCGAGGATCTACTTCTGCGGAGAGGTTCACCGAGAGTTCATCACTCCCATCATTCTTTAGGTTCACATCGTAGCGGAATGTTTGGGTCGGTGAACCCCGTAAGGTGGGCAAATCGCAATCCAAAGAAATCGATGGCGGGGTTTTCTCTTGAATGGTGATTTTGATGGTTAGCTCACTTTGTTCACCCTCGCCTTTTGCTCGCAAGGTGAAAGTATATTCACCGGGTTGAACCTCTTTGGGTTGCTCGAGGCGCAGATCAACATCCGTATCTGCGTCCGGCTCGACAAAAGCCGATTTGACGATCTTACCCCCGCCGCGAAAGGTCACCGTCCAACCATCCGGGACTTTGACGGTCTCTAATTCAACCACTTGCGGTTTCGTTCCACCACGGAGGGTCAACGGGACATTGATCGTTTCTCCTAAGCCGACCACTTGGCTAGGATAGTTGGTGAAGAGCGTCAAGGGCCACGGCGTCGGGGTTGCGGTTGGCGATCCGTCTTGAGCAGCGACGGGGTTGACCAACCCGATGGTCAGTAAAGCAAAAAGGATCAGGGTTGTGGGTAAAAAGATGCGGCGCATAGCGTACGTCCTCCTTTTATTCCTAAGGGTTCGTCTGGTTTTCTAAGGATTGGTTTACCGATTTCTCGATAGACTCGGTTGATTATATATCCTTTTGGCTCAATGAACGGATAGATTAACATTTTGTTTAAATCTTCCATCTGCTTAAAAAGCAAGATGAGCGCGGAAGGACTCGAACCTTCAGCCAATGGCTTAAAAGGCCACTGCTCTGCCATTGAGCTACGCGCCCATGCAGGATACATTCTATCATGATCCCTTGATTGCGTCAACCGCCGTTTGATCCTTTCTAGGGCTTTTCGATAGTCTAGAGATGCCCCGAACCCCCTCCAGGCAGAATATTCAGCCAGTCTGGTTTTTGCCAAAACTTGGACATATCTTTTATTTCTGTCTCCTGGGGAGGGTTTCAGCCTCGCTCGCCTTTCGCAAGCGGTCAAGCCCAGCGAGGCTGGAGACTCCAGCCTCGCTGCGGGCGCGTAACTCGTTTCTTGCGGTTTAGTATTCGGGCATTGGCGGCGGTGCGGGTTTTTCTTTCTCCGGCACCTCCGTAATCAACGCCTCGGTGGTCAGGATCATGGCAGCGATGGAGGTTGCGTTTTCCAAGGCGCCGCGGGTTACTTTGGCGGGGTCAATCACGCCATCTTTGACCATATCGACATACTGTTCGCTGAGAACGTTGTAGCCGATATTGGGATTGTTTTGCTCTTTCTGGATGCGGCGCACGGTTTCCAGAACAACAGAACCATCTTTGCCGGCGTTCTCGGCGATCTTGCGCAGCGGCACTTCAAGGGCGCGGCGGACAATGTTCACGCCGATTTGAGCATCTTCGTTGTCCATCTTGAGGTCATCCAGAGCGCTCATGGCGTTGATCAGAGCCACACCACCACCGGGGACGATTCCTTCTTCAACTGCGGCGCGGGTCGCCGAAAGGGCATCTTCCACGCGGTGCTTTTTCTCTTTAAGCTCCGTTTCGGTGGCAGCGCCAACGCGGATAATCGCCACGCCACCGGAGAGCTTTGCCAACCGCTCGTTGAGTTTTTCGCGGTCGTAGTCGCTGGTGCTCTTCTCCATCTCGACGCGGATTTGCTCGATGCGCCCTTTGATCTGGGCCGGATCGCCCTTACCGCCGACAATGGTGGTGTTGTCCTTGTCGACCACAACTTTCTCGGCGCGACCCAAATCTTGCACAGTAGCGCTCTCCAACTTGCGCCCGGTCTCTTCAGAAATCACGGTGGCGCCGGTCAGGATAGCAATATCCTGTAACATGGCTTTACGGCGATCCCCAAAACCAGGGGCTTTCACAGCGACAACGTTCAACATGCCGCGCAGTTTGTTCAGCACGAGAGTGGCAAGGGCTTCGCCGTCCACATCTTCAGCAATGATGACCAAATCGCGCTTGCCAATCTGAACCAGTTTTTCGAGGATTGGAACGATGTCCGCTGCTGCAGAGATCTTCTTGTCGTGGATAAGGACGTAGGCATCGTTAATGACCGCCTCCATGTGTTCGGGGTCGGTGATGAAATAAGGCGAGATATAGCCGCGGTCGAATTGCATACCTTCGACGTACTCGGTCTCAAACTCCAAGCCTTTGGATTCCTCGACGGTGATCACGCCATCTTTGCCGACCTTGTCCATCACCTCGGCAATTAAGTCGCCGATGGCGCGATCTTGTGCGGAAATAGAAGCAACATTGGCAATTTCGTTCTTGGTGGTGATTTCAATGGCTTGACTGCGAATTTTATCCGCAACGGCTTTGGTGGCGGCTTCGATGCCGCGTTTGAGCAGCATGGGGTTGGCGCCAGCCGCTAGATTCTTCATGCCTTCGGTGACAATCGAGTGCGCCAGAACGGTTGAAGTCGTGGTACCATCGCCGGCGATGTCATTGGTCTTGGTTGCTGCTTCTTTGAGCAGTTGAGCACCCATATTCTCAAAGGGGTCTTCTAGTTCGATCTCTTTGGCGACTGAAACGCCATCGTGGGTAATGGTGGGGGAACCGAACTTGCGGTCAACCGCTACGTTGCGACCTTTCGGGCCTAAGGTGGTGACCACTGCGGTCGCTAGGAGATCCATACCGTGTTGCAATTTACGGCGTGCTTCTTCTGAAAAGACAAGTTGTTTTGCTGCCATAGATCATTCTCCTTCGTTGCTAAAATTTATTTGGTTTCAACAATGGCTAAGAGATCGCTCTCGCGTAGGATCAACAGTTTTTTGTTATCGATCTTGATTTCGGTGCCGGCGTATTTGGCAAATAGGACAGTATCTCCCTCTTTCACGTCGAGGGGGATGCGTTTGCCCTCATCATCGCGCTCGCCGGGCCCGACAGAAAGGACTTTGCCTTTTTGGGGCTTTTCTTTGGCGGTTTCTGGCAAGACAATCCCGCCCGCGGTGACCTCTTCTTGCTCGATGGGCTCGACCACAACCCGGTTACCGAGGGGTTTAAGAGATATAGACATATAAACCTCCTTGAGAAAATGGTTTTGATGGACAGATTACATGGCGACAAGTTAGCACTCGAATGTCGAGAGTGCTAACTTGCGCCTAAATCTTATCGGATTTTTGAGCTTAAGTCAAGAGGAGAGCGCAAAATTCTTATAAAATTCTGATATTCCCGTGGCAAAAGACTAGAGTAAGTTCATACATACAACCAAGCCAAGATGGAACACAAACAGCATATCCGCCTTCCTCGCTGGCTTCCAGCACGACCTTGATGCGCATGGTGTCCTCTCCTTACCCTCCCTCATGGCGCAGGGAGGCCGAGAGGAGAGTTACGGACATGCCCACAGATAAGCTTCGTCAACGTACATGGACGTCACATCGCCGTCGCCATCGTTCGCAACGCCAAAGCGCACAATCACCGTCTGGCCGGCATAAGTGCCTAGAGGCAACACCTTTTTCTCCCAAACACGGTTGTTGCTGCGTTGCCAGAGGAGATAGCCCAAGAGATTTTGGTTGGTATCGAGAATTGCCACGTATTGCACATCGTTAGCCGGAGTGGAGGCAAGCCCTAATTCGTCCATGGGTTGCGTTTCAGCGGTCATTAAGTTGGCTTCATAGCTGATGGGATACATCCAAAACTCAAGCCGACTATTGGCCGCACCGGTTGGGATGGTAACTATTTGCTGGAAGACGGAGTAACCGCTTGCCGTTGAACCTTTGGTGGCAACGCCGGCGAACATCGAACGGGCACCTTGGTACTTCCACGCTGTGGTGTAGTAAGGCTTCACGGGTGAGTCGCGGATATCCCAACCGCTGTTGTTCTCAAAGCCGCTGTTGACGAACAAGTTAGGCCCACAAGCGGGTGTAGCTGTTAGGGTGGGTATAGGGGTGTTGGTAGGGGTAGGGGTATTGGTGGGCGTGGGGGTGTTGGTGGGAGTGGGCGTCAGGGTTGGGGTTGCGGTGGGTAGAGGTGTAGTATTTAGGGTTAGAGAAACGTCATCAATGAACATCGAGCTGACCTTGCCATCGCCATCGTTATAGACCCCGAAGCGCAGGATAAAGGTTTTCCCGATATATGCGCTCAAATTGAAGGTAAACTTCTCCCAATTTTGGGTGTTACTGCGCCGCCAAACTAGGTATTGAAGCGCTTTACGGTTGGTATCCAAGATGGCGACGTATTGGACATCGTTGCTTGGTTCAGCTTGTAGGGAGAGCGTGCCAGGAGCAGGTAGCTCCTCGGCGGCAGAGGTTAGGTTCGACTCGGCGCTTTGCGTCCACATCCAAAACTCTAAGACTGGGTTGGTCGAGCCGGCTGGTATGGTGATCACCTGTTCAAAGGGCGAGTAACCCTTCAATGCCGAGCCTTTGGTCTTAACCCCGGCGAACATCGAGCGATTGCCGCTGTGTTTGCGCTCGGTGGTGTATTGCGGTTGTAGGGCAGGATTATCCGCGTTCAAGCGCGCCCACCCTTGGTTGTTCTCAAAACCCCCGTTGACGATCAAATCGGTCACGGCTGGTGGGTTGACGCATACTTCGAGCGAGACATCATCGGTAAACATGCTCGTCACCCCGCCGCTACCATCGTTATACGTGCCGATTTTCAAGCGTACCCGTCTGCCATCAAAATTGATCAGTTGATAGGCTTTGTTTTCCCAATTGGTGGACTTCTTCCGTGTCCAGAAGAGATAATCGGCCGTCAGCAGGTTGTCGTTACTGTCAAATAGACCGGCGTAGTTGATGTCGATCCCTGCTAGGGGTAGGTTTACAGACACCGGAGAATAGTTTACCGGCTCAACCTCTGCGGCAGATTCACTTTGTGAAGTCGTTGTAGATTCCGTGGTGCTTTGGTAAATCCAAAGCTTTAGGATAACTGAAGTCGTGTTTAGAGGAATGTCGAATTCTTGGCTGAAGAGGGAAAAGCTGTAACGGTTCTGGCCGCCTTTTAGGATGCCCGTGCGCATCGAGCGCGAGCCGCTGCGGGCGAGAGCGTTCGTATAAGCAGCGGGGGCGGTGGAGCCTAAGATCTGCCAAGCGCGAGTCTTTTCAAAGCTACCGTTATCGACTAGCTCATAACAACCAGCCAGTTGCAAGGCGGCAAAGTTGAACTGGTTGCTCTCTGTAAGATCAATTTGTGACCCATTGGCAGGGAAAATGTAGCCCTGTTTGGTGAGTTCAATGACCACCGGCTGATTGGGAAGACCACTTAGGCGATAGTTGCCCTGCTCATCGGTCACGGCGACGAGCGAGCCATTTGCCCGCACTTCTACGCCAGGGATGGGGTTGCCTTCAAGATCGGTCACAGAGCCTTGTAAGGTCTGCCCGCCTAAAAATTTAGAAATGAGCGGTAAGAAGGAAAACATCGGTGGTTGGTTGTTGACAAAGAGCGCAAATTCACCAAATTTGCAAACGGTTGTAAGATACTGGTTGTTTGCAGTGTCCAGTAAGGGGTCTTGTTGAGGGTCGCAAGAGCGGTTCGCCTCTCGCCAACTTTGACTGTCTTCATCCCATTGGAAGAGGGATAGTAGAGCTTCTTCCTCACCGCTAAGCATTGCATCACTATAGCTCAGAGTAAGCTGGAAAGGTTGGAGCAGACTTTCCACAAGGGCGCCTTCGCCGTCCACCGCCCTGAGGTAAAAAGATTGTCCAATCGCTCTGCGCCAGCTTTCTACCGCTGCCGAGGTTTGGCTCAGAGTCTGCAGGGTCACGGTCAGGGGGCTGGTTACCGATCCTGTACTGAAATTAGCAAGCACCTTGCCATCGGCTGAAGATAGTTCCGCCGCTTGGTCAGGATTTAGCACCACCGAAATTGGCGGCTCTTCTCCCGCCAATGCCTCAGCAGGAACTATCCCCTGACGGCTTATTCCTTGGTAAAAGAAGAGACTTACCACTAAAAGCCCCCCAATTACCCCTACAAAGGTTAGGATTTGCGGCAAACGAAGTTTCATGTCACACTCTCCTACAAGAAAGCAATGAAAAAGCATGCACAGACTGTCTAAAAACTGCTCAACGGTGAACGTTGCAACCTTGATGCCAGTTCAAAAGTACCATAACATCAATTGAGCATCCTGTCAAAGATAAGATCGCCTATATTTCATCTAGCGCCGTGAATGATATAGCCCTGTGGGGACTTGTTCTAACACTCTGCCTGATCCGACACGCCTGCATGGTTTTGGGCAAGCTCTGTTAGCATGAAAACTTCCTATCGGACAAAATACCCAGTAAAAAGACGATTCTGGGAGGAATTTTGTTCCCGATCGGGTTGTTCAATCTCCGTCTCACTGACTACTTGAGGAGGCTTGATCAGGGGAATGTATTCCTCTCCGCCTTTCCTGAACGGTAGATCCGTTCAAGGAGACAAAGTTCTTCTCCAGACCCAATGTAAGGCTTTGCCCAAAGCAGGTATAATACAGCGAGTCAATCCCTTAAAATTGCGGAGGTAAAAATGGGGCTGAAGCCCGACCATTGGATACGCAAGATGGTGCGCGAGTACCGCATGATTGAGCCGTTTGCCGAAAATCAGGTGCGCGATGGGGTAATCTCTTATGGGGTTTCTTCCTATGGGTACGATATTCGCGTGGCAGATGAGTTCAAAATTTTCACCAACGTTTTCTCGGCTGTGGTTGACCCTAAGCACTTCGACTCCAAATCGATGGTAGATTTCAAAGGCGAAGTGTGTGTGATCCCCCCGAATTCGTTCGCCTTGGCGCGCACAGTGGAGTATTTTCGGATTCCGCGGCGGGTGTTGACCGTTTGTGTGGGCAAGAGCACCTATGCTCGCTGCGGGATTATCGTCAACGTCACCCCCTTTGAACCCGAATGGGAGGGCTACGTCACCCTCGAAATTTCCAACACCACCCCTCTGCCGGCAAAAATTTACGCCAATGAGGGCATTGCTCAGGTGTTATTCTTTGAAGCGGACGAGGAATGTGAGGTTTCGTATGCCGATAAAAAAGGTAAGTACCAAAAACAACAATCAATCGTCTTGCCCAAGCTATAGGAGACAAGGATGAAGGTCTTTGGAAAAGGAAATGTTGCCGAATTTTTGGGAGATTTTGTCGTCTATCGCAACCTGATCCCGATGGATGAGCGTCTGCCCAAATTGAGCGAATTGCGCCCTAAACTCGAAATCCCCGCCCATGAAATTCCGCGCAAACACGAAATCTCTTATGCCCGCGTGATTGTCGAACTGCTCCGCGCAGCGCAGCGTTTAGAAAATCCCACGGTCGAAATCAAGCGCTTGATCTTTATCGGCGATACCCGCATGAGCGATGGAGGAGCATTCGATAATATTTGTCAAGTTGCCGGATGGGAGGGGATTATCTTCATCGGCTCGGAGAACGCACAACCCTTTGAATTTGAGAGCGTTCAAACCCCTTCTGGGCGAAATATGGTGTTATCCAATCGCTGGTCGGCCCTCAACGATAGCGAGGAGTACAACCTGCGCCGCTATTGTGCTGTGCGCGGCTTTCCCATCGATGAAGCAACGGCTGTTGTTGTCGATTTGGATAAAACCGCCCTAGGGGCGCGCGGGCGTAACTCGCACGTCATTGATCAGGCACGGGTGGATGCCGTGCGTCAGACAGTGTCAGCCGCGCTCGGCGAAGCCTTCGACCCCGATCGCTTTCTCCATTCATACAACCAACTCAACCATCCCGAATTTCATCCCTTTACCGCCGACAATCAGGATTACTTAGCTTATATCTGCTTGATCCTGGGCAGCGGTTTGTATGACACCGAGAAGATCATCCGAGAAGTGCGCGGTAAACGCTTGTTGACCTTCCGCCAATTTATCGACCAAGTTGAGACGCATAAAAGCCAGCTCGCCCCCTCTCTTCAAGCCATCCACGCTTTGATTTATACCAACGTTCAAGCCGGTGACCCGACGCCCTTCAAAGCCTTTCGCTATCAGGAATACCAAAACACGGTGCAGCACATGGGGTTTCTGCCCGATTCTACCCCTGTCGATGTGCTGCTCAGGGACGAGATTGTCCTCACCCACGAAGTGCGTGCCTTAGCGCTGGACTGGAAAAATCAAGGCGCCTTGCTCTTTGGACTATCGGATAAACCCGATGAAGCCTCCCTGCCCACCGCAGAGCTTGCCGAGCAAGGGTATCAACCCTTACACCGCACGATAACTCACATTGTGGGTATGCCGAAGTAGTGTGACGATGGGGTCGCGAATTCACGCTAATTCACATCGATTCACACCAACTCATGCCACTTCACGCAAATTCAAACCGACTCGCACGCTGGTCCATACAAACTCACGTCGATTTTTTCGTGAAGCTCAGCAAATTCGCAGCTAAGAATTCGGAATGTTCTTAACCCGAGTTTGAAATCGGCTTACCACCTTGGTGGGTCACTTAGAGCAAAGCAAGAAGTCTCTCTAATTTCGATGGAAATGGCAAGATTTCTCCTCGCTGCGCCGTTGAAAGGACAAGTGCGAATTTCTTACCCGAACGCAGGATACGGATGCAGGGCCGTCCTAAGTTAGGATGGCTTCCTCAAGCAAAGCCAGATCAACCGCCAATGGTTGCGGAGTAGGCATCGACTTCACAATAATATCCGGGTCTTTCAAGCCATGACCGGTACAAATTACCACCACGCGTTGTCCTCTCGGCTTAATGCGCCCTGCTAAGACTTCGGCAGCAAAGCCGGCTAATCCGGCTGCCGAAGCCGGTTCCACCCAAACCCCTTCCTTAGCTAGGGTTTTCTGCATTGCCAGAATCTCATCATCGCTGACGGCGATGATCCGCCCCCCCGATTCTTCCGCAGCCTGCAGAGCTTGTTCACCGCGCGCCGGACGCCCGATGCGGATAGCCGTGGCAACCGTCTCCGGCTGATCCACAGGGTGACCCAAGACCAGCGGGGCTGCCCCTTGTGCCTGAACGCCCAAGAGGTGTGGTAACCCACTTTGTGTTGCGCAATCATATTGGCGAAAGCCCATCCAATAAGAAGTGATATTGCCGGCATTCCCCACTGGCAAACACAGCCAGTGCGGCGCTGCGCCTAGGGCATCGCAGATTTCAAACGCAGCCGTCTTTTGCCCTTCAAGACGGTACGGGTTGAGCGAATTAACCAAGGCGATCGGATGACGCTGACAAATTTCCACAACCAGATGAAGCGCATCGTCAAAAGAGCCTTGAATTTGGATCACCTGCGCGCCATAAGCCACTGCTCCGGCTAGTTTGCCCGCGGCAACTTTGCCTTGCGGGATTAAGACCACGGCTTTCAAGCCGGCTCGAGCGGCATAAGCCGCAGCCGAGGCGGCCGTATTGCCGGTCGAGGCACAAATGACCGTTTTTGCCCCCCGCCCAACCGCTTCGCTGATGGCAGCCGTCATGCCGCGGTCTTTGAAGGAGCCGCTTGGGTTGAGCCCTTCGTATTTGACATAAAGCTCAAAGCCGCCCCCAAGCTGGTCTGCCAAGCGGGGCATCGGGATCAAGGGGGTATTTCCCTCCGCAAGGGTAACGATTTGGGTATGAGAGGGAAGGTCTAAGAACGAACGGTAACGTTGAAGTAAAGGCTGGGTTGTCATGACTTAATCATACTTTGCTTGGGCGATTCTTTCCAGATTGAATTGGATTTTACAGCAATTCTAAATTTTGACCTAAAAACGCTGGCTTCAGACATCCGATATGGGAAAATCATGTGAAGTAGCATAAATCTCACCTGTGCAAACCATAGACAGGCTGCAGCCTATGTTACGATAATCCGCTTGGTGCGACTTATCACGCGTAACATAAGCTTTAGGGTGTCCACGCAAAAGTTGTAGGACAACTCATTGAGTTGTCCTACAAAGCAATGTTGCCAACAACTTTTGAGTGCACACAGCTTTAGCCTGTGGAAACACAACACAGGCTGCGAATTGCTGTGGATTTTAGGCACAGATTAACAGACAAGCCAGATCACACAAAGGACGCAGAGAATCAAAACAGCAGGTTGGGGAATCCGACCTGCTGTTTATTAAAGAGCGAGTGGGGCTGGCTAATCGATGTAGGAACTGATAAAATCCGGACGCGCCTCCGGACGACGTTCACCGCCGTCACCAGCTCCCCCATCGTCAAAATAGACTTGCTGGTCGGGGTCAAAGCGCCCACGCTCAAAACCGGTGCCGGCCGGGATCAATTTACCGATAATCACGTTCTCCTTCAAGCCGTAAAGTGGGTCTTTAGCTGATGCAATGGCTGCTCCTGCCAATACTTTGATCGTATGCTGGAAGGAGGAGGCTGAAAGGAACGATTCGGTGCTGAGCGAGGCTTTGGTAATCCCCAAGAGAACATCTACCGAACGAGCAATGCGTTTGCCTTGTGCTAACAACTCCTCGTTTTTCTGCTTCAGTTCAAGACGATCAACCAAATCGCCGGGCAAGTAATCGCTATCGCCGGGGCGGATGATTTGCACCTTGGACATCATCTTGCGGATGATGACCTCGAAGTGTTTGTCGTTGATGTTCTGACCTTGCGAGCGATAGACCTTTTGCACCTCAGAGAGCAGATACATCTGACAAGCTTCGCGGCCTTGAATGCGCAAGATGCGATGGGGGTTGAGAGAACCCTCGGTTAGGGGTTGACCGGGCTCGACGTGATCACCATCTTTGACCAGCAAACGCGCTGTGCTGGGGATTTCATAGGTGACATCTTCGGTCACTTCGCGGGAGACAATGACCCGCTTGTCCTCAATGCGCACGCGGCCACCGTTCTGGGCGACGATGGTGGTAGCTTCATTCGCGTAAGCAATCACATCCCCTTGGCTAACCTCACCGCCATCTTCGACGGCGATGGTCCAATCTTCAGGGATGTCATAAGGCTCTTCGATCAGTTGCGAGCTACGCACGTGTACTTCACGCAGGTCGCTATAGCGGTCTGATTGCATAATGGAAACCACACCGCCGATCTCCGATACCGTAGCTTCGCCTTTGGGTTGGCGGCGCGCCTCAAACAGCTCTTCCACGCGCGGCAAACCGGTCGTGATGTCACCGCCGGCAGCCACACCACCGGTATGGAAGGTGCGCAGGGTTAGCTGCGTACCGGGTTCACCGATTGATTGAGCCGCCACGATTCCCACCGCAGTGCCAACCTCCACCATCTTACCGCGCCCCAAATCCAAACCATAACATTTGGCACAGATGCCATGCAATAACTCACAGGTCAACGGGGAACGCACCTTGACTTCTTGGATGTTGGAGGCAACGATGCGCCGCACAATCGGATGATCCAGTAGATCATCTCGTTCGGCTAAGACTTCACCGGTCTGCGGATCAACAACCCGCTCAGCGGCGACCCGCCCGTATAGGCGGCTGCTCATGGACTGCCCGGCAATATCGTCACTGCGACGGATATAAATCCCTTCTTGCGTTCCGCAATCTTCGTCGTTGACAATCACATCTTGGGCAACATCCACCAGCCGGCGGGTCAGGTAACCGGCATCCGCCGTGCGCAAGGCGGTATCTGCCAAACCTTTCCGAGCGCCGTGGGTGGAGATAAAGTACTCCAACGCCGTCAGTCCTTCGCGGAAGTTCGAGCGAATGGGCAGAGGGATGATGCGCCCAGATGGATCTGCCATTAAGCCGCGCATGCCCGCTAGTTGGGAAATCGGACCAAAGCCGCCTTTGGTTGCCCCGGAGATAGCTTGGGCGGCAAGGTTACCGTGCGGGTCCATGCGCGCTTTGACAGCCTCAGCCACTTGAGCGGTAGTTTGCTGCCAAATTTGAATCACGCGTTCATTCTTTTCTTGCTCGGTGAGCAAACCGCGGCGGAAATCTCGCTCCACGGCTTCTTGTTCCCGAAGGGCGTTTTCGATGATGGCTGGTTTTTCTGGTGGGATAGTAATATCTGAAACAGCGAGGGTATAACCCGAACGCGTCGCATACTTGAAGCCAATATCCTTGATCGCATCCGCAACGTCAGGGGTCATTTCTTCGCCGCACACCTCGTAAAGTTCGGCGATCAAATCTTTGATGCCACCTTTGTCTAACTCGCGGTTGACAAATTGCATAGTAGGTGGCAAGACGCGATTCAGAAGCACGCGCCCAACGGTTGTATCCACCAAGCGAGTTTGGGCTTGGGGAAGGCGGTTGCCCTGATCGTCATACCATGTGGTCACCCTCACTTTAATCCGCGCATGCAGGGCGACCTGTTCCAGTTCATAAGCCAGCTCGACTTCGTCCATATCGGCAAACACCCGTCCGTCGCCTTTATGGGTTTTATTATCAGTCTTGGATAAGTAATAGATGCCCAAGACCATATCTTTGGAAGGGCTGATGATCGGTTCCCCATCGGCCGGCTTCAACAAATTGCGTGAGGAGAGCATCAGTTGGCGCGCTTCCCAAACGGCTTTCTGGGAGAGCGGCACATGAACCGCCATTTGGTCACCATCGAAGTCGGCATTGAAAGCGGTTGTCACTAAGGGATGTAATTGAATGGCACTGCCTTCGATCAAGACCGGCTCAAATGCCTGAATGCCTAAGCGGTGCAGGGTTGGAGCGCGGTTAAGCAGCACCGGGCGTTCTTTGATCACCTCTTCAAGCACTTCCCACACTTCGGGGCGATTGCGTTCGATAAAGCGTTTTGCGCCTTTGACGTTGGCTGCGTAGCCATGCGAGACCAAGCGGGCGATCACAAAAGGACGGTAGAGCTCTAATGCCATTGTCTTGGGCAAACCGCACTGATACAGCTTGAGGTTCGGTCCGACCACAATCACCGAACGTCCGGAGTAGTCCACCCGCTTACCGAGCAGGTTGCGGCGGAAACGACCTTTCTTTCCCTTCAACATATCGCTCAGGGATTTCAGCTCGCGCCGCCCGCGCCGAGAAAGGGCTTTGCCACGCTGGGAATTGTCGATCAATGAATCGACCGCTTCTTGCAACATGCGCTTTTCGTTGCGCACGATGACATCCGGCGCTCCCAACTCTAACAAACGCTTCAAGCGATTGTTGCGGTTGATCACACGGCGATAGAGATCGTTTAAGTCTGAGGTAGCAAAGCGGCCGCCATCCAATTGAACCATTGGGCGCAAGTCAGGCGGAATAACCGGCAGGACGGTCAGGATCATCCACTCCGGGCGGTTGCCTGAACGGCGGAAGGCTTCCACCACCTTCAGGCGGCGCGTGGCTTTGCGCCGCTTTTGTTTGCTCTTCGAGGTGCGCACTTCAGTCCACAACTCCTCGGCAAGTTTATCGAGGTCCATGCGGCGCAAAATGTCGTAGAAAGCCTCGGCGCCCATGTCGGCTCGAAAGACTTGCCCCCAGCGCGATTTAAGCTCACGATAGCGTGCCTCGCCCATGAAGGTCAGCGGGCGCAATTCTAACAGCTCGTCCCGCAGACGGCTGTTCTCATCGCGGGCTACCACTGCTTGGTCTTCCAGTTGACTGCGCAATTCTTCCATGCTCAAATCGGCTTCGGCGCGTTTACGTTCAATATCTGCAGCGATCCGATCGAGTTCGAATTGCTTTTGTTCTTTAATTTCACTTTCCAACTCTTCCAGTCGCCCCTTGACGACCGCTTGCACTTTGGCAAGGTGGACGTTGGCGATGGTTTGGCCGCTTTCTACAATCACGATGTCGGTATCTGGAAAGTGAATGGCAGACTTTGCCGTGCTGCCCAGTTGTTCTTTCAGGCTGGCTTCGAGGCGTTGACCGGCTTGGATAATCGGATCGAGCTTTTCGGCCAACTGTTCCTCAAAGTGCGTTTCCAATTGGTGTTTGCGTTCCTGTAGTTCTCTGAGCTCCCGATCGCGTTCGGCTTTGATCTCGGCAATTTGCTGGTTGATGCGGGCAGCTTGTTCGCGCTCGGCTTGGGTGATTTTATCCTCCAAACGAGCAAGGGCTTTCTTGCGCGCCTCCTCGTCAACATAGGTGACCACATATTGCGCAAAGTATAAAACGCGGTCTAAGTTACGCCGCGAAATATCCAATAAGAGACCTAAATAAGAGGGGATACGGCGGGTGTACCAGACATGGGCGACCGGCGCAGCTAGTTCGATATGCCCCATGCGCTCCCGACGTACCGAAGAGCGGGTCACCTCAACGCCGCACTTATCGCAAACAATGCCCTTATAGCGCGGGTTTTTATATTTCCCGCAATAACATTGCCAATCTCGGGTAGGACCGAAAATGGCTTCGCAAAATAAACCATCTTTCTCAGGGCGCAAGCGCCGGTAGTTGATCGTTTCGGGTTTCAGCACCTCTCCGTAAGACCAACTGCGAATGGTCTCTGGAGAAGCTAGGCTAATTCTTAACGCTTTAAGTCCCTTTGCTTCCACTCAGTGCCTCCTAAATCCTCGCCGTTATGGCGAAAGTCAATAATAACCAATCCAGACCCTAACCTTGAGCAGTTGGGCTTTTCACGTGTAGCCAAACCTCGGTTGTCAGGGGACAGCGGTGGGGAATTTGTTGCACCACTACCTGTCGAAACTCTGTCCTTCACAAAAGTCTATCGCTTTCAGAGACAAACAAAGACAAGCACTCGAGACTTTTTCCTCAAGCGCTCATCTGAAGCTTGAACATTTTGGCTAACACTTGCTGGTATTATACCTTGTCCTTTGCGCGCGTCAAGGTTTTTTGATCGTTTTGTGTCCACGCAAAAGTTGTAGGACAACTCAATGAGTTGTCCTACAAAGCAATGTTGCCAACAACTTTTGAGTGCACACGGTCGTTTTTCCTTACTCATTCCACCCGTTGATACAACACCCAATCCTGCCAAATTGCCCCAATCCGAAACCCGGACGGCGGCGCAGGAGCATAGCGTTGACTCACTTGGTCAAGCGAAGGATTGCTGCTGCGCTGGACAAGGATATAACTCACAAACTGAGCCGGCGCATGAAGGGCCATCAAGAATTCTCCTTCGGCGGGTAACAAGAACGGTTTGGCGTCTCCGCAGCGCGCCACAAGACGATAAGCGGCGCGGTCGTCGGCAAGGATCGATTGGGGCGGCTGTTGACATAACCACTCAGCGACTTGGATTTCCAACGCATCGCCGGCTCGCCTGTCCTGACTTCGTATCACCTCTTCCCAAATCTTGAGTTCATTGCTGAGATAGGGAGAGTTTAGATTGAGGAGAAGATGAAAAACAGCCATCACGAGCAGCAGTTTATCCCAAGGGCGAGTTGTACGAGTCGGAATTCCAGCTACCGCAACGACCGAATAGGTCGCAATTGCCATAGCTTCGGTGTAATTCCAACCGAACATCCGCACCACTACGATCATCCAAAACGGAGCGAAATAGGCAAGCAAGCGTTTTGGGACATAAACCGCAACGAGAACAGCACTAACGAGATAAAGCGGTGCCCTGATGACCTCTTGCAAGGAATAAGCCACCGTAGCGAAGAAATCTAATGAAGTTAGCTCGGTGGGGCTAAAAAACGTATAAAGAGGAGCGGTTGGATCGGTTAGAAAGAGCCAAGCGTTACCCGTGAAAACCCAGTTTAGGTAAGCCCACGAGAAGAACGCCAAAAGGCTAGGGAAGCTGACCACAATCACCAAGGTCAAATCGGCTTGCCACTTCCTCTCCCCTGCAGAAAGGCGTCGCCACTCGTAAAAGAGCGGCGATGCCAAAGCGTAAAGAAGGCTGAAGAATAACGCGTAAGCGTTGAAGTAAAACGCTAAGCCGAGAATTAAGCCAGAAATAAAGCCACTGAAGGTTTCTCCATAGCGGGTAAAACGCAAGAAAGCCAGCCAAGCTACGAGGAATAAGAAGAGCGTCGCCATCTCGGTCAGCGATTGAGTGGCAATGAACAAATTTGCCGGCGCAAACGCTAATGCGCTGAGCAACAGCACTTTCGTCCAGGCGGGAAAGGGGATTTTCAGCAAATGGTAGAAAAGCAACCAAGCTGTCCCACCAGCCGCTAACGAAGCGATGATCGATGGAGTTAGGGGATGAGGCCACAAGGCGGTGAGCAGAAAAGGCAACGGCGGATAGGTAAAGCCGATCAGCTCCAAGCGGCGATGTTCTATTGCCTGGAGGACTTTAGCGATCAGATGGGCATGTTGGTTGCTCAAAAAACCCGCTTGAGCCGCCAGGAGGCTCAAGCCGATAAAAGGCAAGGCAAGGATCAAACTAAAGAGCAGATGTTGCCCAAGTGTGAGGTCTTGGGCTGAAATTTCAGCAGTCTTGTCTTGGGCTTTAGGGGGTCTGGCGAGAGACCTGAAGCTCTCGACTGATGCCATGGATCGTCTTCTCCCAGTAGAAAGGTCGGGTTAGCAATTGCCAAAACGCTTTATAAGCGGCAATGGAGTGTAAAACCCAGTAGATCGGGTTAAGGAACGTGTAGAAAAGGAGCGAATAATAATGGCGTTTGAAGACTGCCAGCATATTGAGATAGATCATCAAGCCATTGCCGAAAAGCAAGTTGAACAGGCTGATATAGAGGACAAGGGGTGGGAAGAGGAAATCGAGGGCGCGCGTCCCGGTCAGCAAGAACAGCAGATAGAAGACCCACAGGATAGGGGCTGCCATAAAGGTCAGCGGTGTGCCACCGATCAGCATTAAGAAGCCAAACGTGTTGCGCAAGCCAGCCCGCTTTAGCAGTGCAAAAGGATTGCGACTGTGCACCAAGACGGTTTGAATGTAGCCCTTGATCCAACGCGAACGCTGGCGGATCCAATTCCAGAGATGATTATTCGCTTCTTCGTAGGTGGTGGAGTTAATCACACCAACCCCGTAGCCGTTGGCAGCGGCGCGAATACCGAGATCGGCATCTTCGGTCACGTTATAAGGGTCCCACCCGCCCAACTGGCGTAGGACTTCTGTGCGAAAGTGGTTGCTGGTGCCGCCTAAGGGAATGGGCAAGCGCAGGCGATCCAAACCGGGCAGCATGTAGTCGAACCAGTAGGAATACTCTAAGGTGAACATGCGTGTCAAAAAGTTCTCGTTATAGTTAAAGTAGTTGAGCGCCGCTTGAACGCAGACGAGATTGGGTGGGCCCTTGCGGAAAGCGATTACAGCTTTTTTTAGCTGATCGGGGTCAGGGCGGTCTTCGGCATCATAGATCACCAAATACTCGCCACGGGCGAAGAACAGCCCGACATTGCAGGCTTTGGGCTTCGTTTGCGGTTGCCCTTTGGGGATGAAAACAAACGTCACCTGTTCTGGAGGCTTTGCCGCCCGGGCTGCTTGGATGGTCTCGTGATCGTCTTCTTCAAGTAACAAAAGGATCTCCAACTTTGCCGCTGGGTAGTCCAAGCGCTGCAAATTGTTCAGCAGCAGTGGGATCACTTTTGCCTCTCGATAGGCTGGCACGAGGATTGTGTATGTAGGGAGGTCGTCTTCGTTGAGGGAAGCAACTTCTGCGGGGCTGATCGGTTGGACTTGTTCGCTCTTTGCCCCGCCTAGGGCAACCACAAACTTGAAGAGGATGCTTCCCAAGAAGGCGAGGTTGACTAGAAAGTTCAGCCCGATTAGGGTGGGGCGGGTAGCAAAATAGAGCCCCAACATCACGGCAAGGATCAGGAGCGCTAGAACCAGATACTGCCAAAAAGTCAGCACGGTGAAGGCGCATTCTTGGGGGTTGCGGTAATACAAGCCGTGAACGGCGCGGTCCAAAATCTGATCGCGAAAGCACTGGCGGATGGCGTAATCGATATCCCACTCGCTGGTGACATAGAGGTCTACCTGACAATTGGGGACGATGGTTTGCAAGGTTTCGAGTAAAGCTGGCGAAGGCGGTTCGGCGGTAGCGACCCGCAAGCGAGAATCCTGCAGTTCAAAGGGGAAAAATCGCTCCCGCACCAGCACTTGGGGGTCAAACCGCTGCGCCAATTTCTGATTCAGACGGACTTGCAAGAGATCGACAAAGGGTATCTGCCATAGCTTAGCAAGAGCTTGATAGAGCTGTTGGCGCTTGACCAACCCCAAACTGATCAGAATGCGACCCAAGCGCTCGCCGGTGCGGCTTTGCACCTCCAGGGCGCGCTGCAAGTCTTGCGGCGAGAGCAAGCCTTGCTGAACCAACGCTTCTCCTAAGCGCAGCGTTGAGGATACCGAAGACATGGAAGGAAGTGAAGAAGTCCTCTTGCTCATCCGCTTTACGGTTGTCGGCGCACCAGTTTGGGATACAACCATGCCAGCAAAGCCAGTAAGGCTAGCAACCCCGCTGCCAGAAAGTAGGGCCTTAAGCGATAGAGCCAAACGGACATGGAAGGCTGCAGCGGTTCGACGCGCACTGCGCCGCCACGCACGTTCATGCCAATCCCCTGCGTCATGCCTTCACCCATCAGATAGACATCACCGGCCAAATCATACCAACCATTGGGGCTTCGCTGCAGGCTGATCAAAAGTTGGTCCATCAAAGCAAAATTATCTCTAGCCGTGAGCAGAAGGACTTGGCGGCGATTTTGTTCAAAGGCTTGAAGCGTCGCAAAGGGCATTTCGCCTTCAAAGCGGAGCAGCTCCCGACCGCTTGTATCCACAAGGCGGAAGGGGTCTAACTCCAGCGGCGGCTTGAGGGCGGTAACTTGAGCAGGGTCGCCTTGAACTACCACCCAACTCTTGGAAGAGGAGGAAGCCATTTGCCACTCCGTCCAGATCGGGCGCAGGGGGGTCTTCGATGCCTTTTGAAGAGCACGGATCAGCTCAGCAGCCCGGCGCAAGTTTTCGACCGTAAGCGGCGCAACGGTAACCTCAAACTGTGGCAGCAGGCCCTGTGGAAAGCGCAGAAAACCCGCTGCAAGCACTTCGCCCTGATCGAATTGGAGATAAGAACTTTCCCACAACTGGGCTGTGAACGGGCTGACCCCAATGCGGCACTCGCCTTGGCGTGGCGTGTAATCGAAGCGCAGGGTCAGGGTGTTATCGCGGCGCAGCAACGCATTGGGCAATGGGAGGTAAAGGTCAAATTGCGTGTTGGCAGATAACAACTGCGAATGCACTTGGGCACCGTTGAAGAGGACGGTGAACGTTGCGTTGGCAAGGGCTTCAATCGGGGTGTTGGTACCCACCAAGCGCGCCCGCAAATTGCGCACCGACCGGCCGAGATCGGCTTGAGAGAAGGCAAATGAAATGTCGAGTCGCCCCACTCCACTGACTTGTTGCAAGGGATATCCTAGATCGGCTAAAGTCACCGTGTTGCCGCTAAGCTCGCCAGGGTCTTTCCATGTCAACACCTGAACTTGACGGTAAACCCCGATGGGGCTGAACTCACTGCTCAACCAGGCACTCTGCATTGCAAGGGCATTGCCCTCCCCCTGAAGGACGAGAGCCGGTGGATTTTGATCATCTTGGATGCGCATCTCGGCTTGTGGGTGGGATCGAAAGACCACTCGGCGTGCCAAAGGTCTTTCCCAAACCTCGGCTGGAACTTCGCTTTGTCCACCGACTACGTGGAGCTGGAAAGGCTGATTGGCATACTTCACCGTCAGCGCAGCCACCAAGCGCAAGACGGCCTCAGCTTGCTGCGGGGAAGGAGACGATGGAACTTCAAAGATCAAGTCGGTGAGCACGGGAGGAAAGAACTCACTCACCGTCTGGGGCGCAGAAGGAACACCGGATAACTGAAGCTCAGCCTCTTCGATATCGAGCCAAGCACCCGCGTAAGCGGTTTCACACAGATCGTCTTGGCTGCGCAAACGGCTGACCAAGCGCAGAGCAAGAAAACCGTTTTCAAGCGTAGCGTTGTCCAGGCGCACCTCCACCTGCTGAGGGGAGGATGCCAGCGGGATGGTTTGGAGAACGCGCTCACGCTGATAGATTTCGAGGAAGCCGCTCTCAACGTCAGCCGAAGAGCGCAAGGTGAAGCGGAATCGCTGCGGTTGCATCCCAGCCGGGATGGGCAGGTAAAGATACCGTTCGCCGAATTGGCCGCTGATGCGCAGCGGGCTTCGGTAACCAAACTGGCTCAGCGGAAGCCACAAGCTCTCGCCTTGAAGGGTCGAAGATGGGTCAACCGCCGCTTGTCCTTTGCTCGCTAAGCTCAGAAGACAAAAGATTAAGATCAGGTAAAAAGCCTTGAATTTCCTCTTATCCATCCGTTACTCCAATTAGATTTTTCTGCTAGATTTGTGTCGTCTTTGGATGTTCTAGGCAGGCTGAACCGTTGTGACCCAACTCATTCTAACTTAACGGAGATGAACTTTTACCTGATAAGCTTGTAAGGTTGGATGAAGCTTACAAAAGTGTTAATTGTCCCTCACCCCCGGCCCCTCTCCCAAAGGGCGAGGGGAGCACCCTCACCCCCGGCCTCTTCCCCAAAGGGCGAGGGGAGCACCCTCACCCCCGGCCTCTTCCCCAAAGGGCGAGGGGAGCAGTCTCTCCCTTCTCCCTTAGGGAGAAGGGTTGGGGATGAGGGAAAAAAGCTGTGGGTTGAGTAGCGCAGCGTATCGAAACCAACAACGAATAATCACAACAAACGGGTCTCGATCCGGGTTGTCGCCCTACTCGACCCACGAAAATAAACCACGGTTTGTCTCTAGGCAAGACGGCGCAGGCTTTCGTGACATCGGCTTGAGCCTGTGTCTCGCTTGCACAAGCTCAAGCTTATGTCATTGGTGTCCGGCATGTGGTACTTTGCCCTCTTCCGCCCGTAAGGAACCCCCTACAAGCGGGCGGATGGCGAATAGCTTCGCCTACTAGAAACTCAAAACTCAAAACTCAACCCCCTAAGCCTCTGTGTAAAGAGATGCGGTGATGTAGCTTGCTCGTGCTGCAGGACCGCATCGGCTAACCAAGTCGTAACCTCGGCCGGGGTGGGAATGCGCCCCGAACAGACCAGCTTCTCGTCAATCACCAAGCCGGGCGTCGAGAGGATGGGATATTTCATGATCTCGGCGTAATCGGTCACCTTGATTACTTCGGCTTCAAATCCCATCTCGAAAATGACTTTGCGCACAATCCCTTCGACTTTTTTACAGTTTGCGCAAACAGGTCCTAATACCTTAACCGTAATCATCTTTGCCTCCGCAGTGGATATTGAATTCTTTGCCAAATTATACCCAATATATTCGATTTAATGAATATGATGAATGTCATCGAGTCCTTACGAAATTCGGTCAGTTTGGGATGAGATTCGGACTGCGCCCGGTTCGGGCTTTACTTTCCTAGCGCAGTAGCATCATCCGCATAGCGCGCCTGATTGCCTAAAACCCAATCCAGGCTCGTATTGTTATCGAATTGCGACCTGAGATTGACGCACAATTTGCTGCCTTTACTACCAAACGTTAGTTAGAGTCAAGACAACCTTTGCTGGGATGATCGCATACTTCTGAAAGCTGACGCGCAAATAATGGCTTTTAGAACGATCTATCCAATCACCGTGTCCACGCAAAAGCTGTAGGACAACTCAATGAGTTGTCCTACAAAGCAATGTTGCCAACAACTTTTGAGTGTACACCAATCACCCTGACCGCAGCGCAAAAATTCTGGTATGATTCTCAAGTGCAAAACCTCATCGAAAAGGCGAATAGACCATGAAAATCTACATCACCGGCATCAGTGGCTTTTTGAGCATCAATTTGGTTCGCTACCTCTTGAACAAGGGATATGACCAGATTGCCGGCATCGATCTGGTGGACTTCACCTACCCTGAAAAGCCCAAAATCGAGTTTCTACAAGGCGATATTCGTGATCCTGAGGCGGTGCGTCAGAGCATGAAAGGCGCCGAGATCGTCATCCATACGGCAGCGGCGTTGCCGCTTTACTCCCCCGAGGATATTTACACGACCGACGTGGTCGGTACACGCATTGTCTTGCAACAAGCCTTCGAATACGGCGTCAAACGCTTCATTCATATTTCCTCCACAGCCGTTTACGGCGTGCCTGATCATCATCCGATTTACGAGGATGACCCTCTGATCGGCGTCGGGCCCTACGGCAAGGCGAAAATCCAAGCCGAAGAAGTGTGCTTGGAATACCGTCAAAAAGGGATGTGCGTTCCCATCCTGCGCCCGAAATCCTTCATCGGGCCGGAACGCCTGGGTGTCTTCGCCATTTTCTATGAGTGGGCAAGCGAAGGCAAACATTTTCCGATGATCGGTTGGGGCAATAACCGCTATCAGTTGCTGGATGTTGAGGACCTGTGCGCAGCGATCTACGCTTGTATGACCCTTGATGAAGCGCTAGTCAACGACACGTTCAACATTGGGGCGGCCGAGTTCACCACCATGATGCAAGATTATCAAGCTGTT
The DNA here is from genome assembly GCA_937928795.1 of uncultured Anaerolineales bacterium. Taxonomy (GTDB): domain Bacteria; phylum Chloroflexota; class Anaerolineae; order Anaerolineales; family UBA4823; genus NAK19. Next base: position 4,466 of record CALFWB010000116.1, on the reverse strand, counting down.
TTGGATGCGGCCGGGTTCGGCAAACGCATCATCCCTTTCCCGGCTGGGCCGGTGGTGCTGGCGCTCAAAATCCTTGAACGCTTGAAACTCTCGCCGCTCTACCCGTGGATTTACGAAACGGCTTCCAAAGACTCCTTTGTTTCCATTGAAAAAGCGCAGCAGAAATTGGGCTTTCAACCGCGCTATTCTAACCAGCAGGCTTTGTTGCGCAATTATCAGTGGTATTTAGAGAACAAAGATACATTCAGCGAGGGAGAAGGTATCACCCATCGCCAACCGTGGAAGCAAAAAGCGCTTAAGCTGGCGAAGGTGTTCTTCTAGCCGCCTTTTTTTCTTGATAGGCGGGGACTTCAATCATCGGTGGGCGTTCGCGCTCGGCGATCTCCTCTACTTCGAGGTACAGGCGCCCGGCTTCATAGTGGATCGTCTTCATCGAGCGGTTGACCTCCTGCAACAGATTAACGCCGTAGCGCCGTTCGAGCTTGCGCACCACCGTTTGAATGATGGCGAAAGACATCTTGCTCAGGGCTTGCAAGGGCTGATTATGGTGAATGCGCTCTTGCAGGTCAACCTGAGCGATCACATCCAGCCCTGCGGTCTCTAAGATATCGATCAAAAGCCCAATTTCAACGCCGTAGCCGGAGGAAAAGGGGAGGCGCTCTAACAAAGCGCGCCTCCCCCCATATTCGCCGGAGAGCGGTTGGATCAAGCCGGAGAGAGCAGGGTAGAAAAGGTTGATCAAAGGGCGGGCGGTTAGTTCGGTCACCCGTCCGCCACCGCCAGCTTGAACTTTATCGCCCACTTTGAGCGGACGGCGATAAAAGCCCTTAACGAATTGAATTTTCTCGCGCAGCAGCAGTGGTCCAATCAAGCCATACACAAAGCGCGGATGGATATTGACGATGTCAGTATCAATCCATAAAATGATGTCGCCTTTCGTCAAGTAGAGGCTTTTCCACAAGGCTTCTCCTTTGCCTTTTCTGGCTCCCAGTTCGGGAAGCACCTGCTGATGAATATAGACCGGGATGCCCAATTCGGCCGCAATGGCGCGCGTGCGGTCGGTGGAGTTCGAGTCGATCAAAAGCACCTCATCCAAGAGCGGCATTTCGTCCATCAAGGCTTTTTTGAGGGTCTGGATTACGTTCCCGACAGTGGCTTCTTCGTTAAGCGCCGGCAGAGCTAGACTGATTGAGACACCTTGCTTTTCCTTGAGTTCGACAAGGTGGGATAAATCCGCAAATTCATCAGCATAGTAGGTGTTTTCGGCAAACCACTTGTCCACCAAAACCGAAATCGAACTCACCGAAGCGATTTCTTCGCCGATGTTCGGGGGGATAGGGCGTGAGGAACGGATGGCAATCACACTACATGGCGCCCTTTGCAAGATTTGCTCGGTGATCGGGCCGACAGTGGTGGAGCGTTCACCGGGTTTTGCCATTGTACCCATAATGATCAAATCGGCTTGTTGGGCTTGCTGCAAGATCGCCTCTGCCACCTGGTCGGCATGCACGATCAACCGCTCAACCTCGGGCATCTGTTCCAACACGCTGACCAAGCTGCGCGCCGGCGGTTCCAGGGTAGGTTCTTTCGGAGAGACGATATGCAGAGGGATCACTTTCGCTTGCGTGGTTTGAGCCATGGCAAACGCCAAGCGCAGACTCTGCTCGGCATGAACAGAGCCGCGAATCGGGACGAGAATGCGCTTGGGGCTAGCCCGGATTTCGCCTCGCAAAATTGCCAACTCGCATGGGTAGATGGTCAGGGCTTGATCGACCGTGATGCCCATCTGTTCGAAGTGGGTCGGATATTCCAAGATCAACAGATCAGCTCGCTCTTCATGCACAACCTGAGACAAATCCGCATAAGGCTGATGAGAAACGCGCACGCGTTCACGGATGCGAACGCGCGGTTCAACCTGTTGCCAGCTAAAAAGCACACTGCGAATCTGACGGGCAGGTAAGGTGGCCACGCTCAACGTTTCTCCTTCTGGCACGCCAACCACACCAACCAACACGATGCGCCCTTTGTCGGCAAGCGCTCGGGCTAAGCCAAAGGCAGCTTGGCTCTGTCCTTCAGGCAGGATGGGGACAACAATGCGTCGATAGACGCCGCGTTGATAGGAAGACTTCATGTTGGCTCTTTCTTTTCTATCAGGGTAGCCAGATGCGTTGCGTAAATCTGTTCCCAGCCATACTCGCGGCGCACGCGGCGGCGCAAAGCGCAGATGGGATTACTCTGCAAGACGGTTTCGATCCGCTGTGCTATTCCTTGAGCAGACTCTTCCAAAGAGAAGGTCATCACCTGATCGCCGCCGATTTCCCGCAGAGGGGGGATGTCGGCGCAAAAGACGGGCAAACGACTTAAGCCAGCCTCTAAGATGGGGATGCCGAAGCCTTCTTCACGGCTCGGCAGCAGCAGGGCGTCGGCTAAGCGGTAAAAATCGGCGATCACCGAGTCTGGCAGGGTTTCAGGGCTCACTTCGGCTAAAAAGTGAACTGCCTCTTCAAGGGCTAACTGTCGCCGCAGTTCCAGCAAGCGCTCGAAGTATTGTTGATTGCGCGGGTTATGGGCGCCGAGCGGCCCTGTGACCACCAGAGCAGCCTCAGGCAGGCGTTGACGCAATTCAGCCAAAATCTGCATGGCGAACTCGATGTTCTTGCGCGGCGTAATCCGCACCGGCAGCAGGAACAACGGTTCGTTGGCGAATAGATTCAATCGCTCGACGAAATGGCGCGTTTTCTCTTCGAGTTTGTAAAAGGTGAGGAAATCCAGACCGTTGGGGATGACGCGGATGCGTTCTAAAGGGATATCCAACAACTCAGCCAGTTCCCTTTGGCGCAGGCGCGAGACGGTTACATGTTGGGCATTTTGCCAATCCTTGCGCAGCAAATCCCACGGGTAACCGGGATGCAACTCGGGTTGATAGCGCGGCGTTGTCCAAGCCAAGTCATGATGCCACAAGATGATTTTCGGACGGTCTTCGGTGCAGGTCCAACGATGTAAGGCAGCCGTCAAGGCAAGGTTTTTATGCAGCGAACATACATTATGGGCGATGATCCAATCCGCATCCTCCACCTGTTGACGCAAGAGGAGGAACAGCTTATCTACAAGGTCATAGAAGCGATCGGGAACGCGTCCTAGATCGAGTTCGCTTTTGACTTCTAGGATGTCGGGATGGCGCGAATCAAACAAGGGAACTTCAACGTATTGAATTCTCTCGTCCAACGCTGCCCCGCGACCGGCCAGAATGCGCACCGTGTGCCCGTGATCGGCGAACAGACAAGCGTGATGTCCGAGCACGCTCTCGACACCGCCGATAATCGGGGGGGCGCTGTAATGGACCAAGACGATCTTCATTCTTCTTCTCCCGAAAGAACGTGGAGAATACCCTTTAGCTGACTGGCAAGGGTGCGATAGGAATAATAGCGCCTGCCTAGCCGGTAGTTGTGTTCGGTTATCTCTTCTACCAGGCACGGGTTATCCAAGACCTCACGCGCTTGCTGCAGGGTCTTCTCGGTGATGAAGCCATCGAATTCAATCGCCCGAAACCCTTTGGGTTTAATGTCAATCGAGTAGATCGTGTAATTATTGACCAAAAGGGGCCGCTTGTAATAGATGGCTTCTAGGAAGGCATTTCCGAAGCCTTCTAAAAGGGAGGGATAGGTGACCAGATCGCAGCGCGAATAGACATCGAAAAGGGAATAGATTTTGCGCCCGTCGGGTAAACTGCCGCGCTTTTCACTGACAATCTGGTCAGCCATAATCAACTTGACGTTCATCAGCTCGGCGTAGGTAAAGAGGTGTTGGGCGTATTCATCGCCCTCATCGCCGCTGGCGTGCGAGATGACCAAGCGAGCTGGCATTCCGAGCCGACGGACAAACTCGATGGCATGTTCAATGCCCTTGCGGCGCACAATGCGGGTCGGTTGGAGGAAGAAATACTCGTATTCGGCAATACCGAGATCATCGCGCAAAGTGTTGGAATATTCGTCGGGCGGTGGAGGTGGCTCATCGAAGTTCATTACATTGGGGATGATATAAGCTGCGATGCCGCGCCGATGGCTCAATTGATTTGCAGCCGAGCTGTTGATCACCACATGCACTAAGCTGGGTAAGCGCGGTGGATAAACCATGTTGATGTAGTCCCACACGCAATTGACCAGATAGCGCTTGCGCTCCCAGAACAAGTCATGATGATGGGCAATGGTCGGGATGCCGCTCTCGGCGATCAATTCGGTCAGTGCTAGCGCCAGGGGAAGGTTCATTGGGATGGAGAGGGCGTTCTCCACCAGAAGGACGTGGATGTCGAATTGGCGGATGAATTTGATCAGATGTTCTTTGAGATAACCCGCCAGATCGCGGATGCGCATGGTCAGCACTGGCGGACGGATGCGATTGGAGAAAGCAATGCGGGTAATATCGAGAATTTCGGGGTGATCGAAGTGCGCTTCGGGCACCACGTAAGA
>CALFWB010000115.1 GCA_937928795.1 uncultured Anaerolineales bacterium | reverse complement strand
TATTGAAAAGTCCTTCCCGAATTCTGGCTAGGTTGAGGTAGATCATCCTTATTCCGAGAATATTCTGTAAACACCTGCCCGGCAACGATTTCCCTTTGTCACTAAGACCAAATCCAGACAGGCACAGATGCTTACTCAATCTTTTTCGTCACTCTACACAAAAATAACTGCCAAAATTTCGGCAGTTTTTGCCTAGCAAAACGGTTGACGGGTCAAAACAAGGGGATTATATTAAACCCCATGATGTTACCGTTCGCTAAGCCGGCTGCTCGTCGTCCGTTCTCACCTTCCCGAGGAAGGATGGGCGGCTTTGCGTTGGCGACTGCACGGTAACCAAACGCAGCGGTTAACAAAAAGAACCCTCCTTCCTCAAGGAGGGTTCTTTTTATCCTAAATTTTTATCTGGAGGTTGACCATGACATCGATTTGCCCTGAATGCGAAGCGAGTGTTTCTCTGTCAAACGACACCATGCTGAGCGAAATTGTCGTTTGTCCCGATTGCGGCGTGGACCTGGAAGTGGTTTCTCTGGATCCTCCCAGCCTAGCGCCTGCACCTATGGAAGCAGAGGATTGGGGCGAGTAGATCGCTCCAATCCATATTTCCTTAAACTTAAAGTGGATCTGCAACGATGAGTGCTTCCCTCCGTGTGGCAGTACTCTGCTCGCGGGTGCGAGTAGAGGAAAAGTACATCTTTCAGGCTTTAGAGAAACGCAGCGTTGCTTACGATCATATTGACGACCGTTTGGCAACTTTTGACATGGACAATGCTGCCGTCTGGCAGAAATACGCTGCCGTTCTAGAACGCAGCATCAGCTTTACCAGCGGCTTATATGCCCTGCGGATGTTGAACGCTATGGGCATACCCACGGTCAACACCGCCGAAGTTGCGGCTACCTGCGGGGATAAGCTCTTGACCAGCTTAGCCCTAGCAAAAGCCGGCGTGCCCCAACCGCGCTTTGTCACCGCCCTTTCTGGCGAGTCGGCTTTGCAAGCCATGGAAGAGATGGGCTATCCGGTGGTACTGAAGCCGGTGATCGGCTCTTGGGGGCGCATGGTGACGAAGCTCAACGATCGCGACGCGGCTGAGGCGGTTATCGAACATCGCGAGACCTTGGGTGGGCCCCTGCACAATGTCTTTTACATCCAGGAATATATCGAAAAACCCGGTCGGGATATCCGCGCTTTTGTGGTCGGCGACCAAACCATTACAGCCATTTATCGCAAGTCGCCGCACTGGATCACCAACACAGCACGCGGCGGCAAAGGCGAAGTTTGCCCGGTCACGCCCGAACTCAACGAAATTTGTACCCGGGCTGCCCAAGCCGTTGGCGGCGGCGTCTTGGCAATCGATCTATTTGAAGATCCTCAACGAGGGCTGCTGGTGAACGAGGTCAACCACACCATGGAATTTCACACCACCTACCCGCTCACCGGCGTGGATATCCCCGGTTATATCGTCGATTACCTCCTGGCGGTGGCGCGGGGCGAGAAGGTGCCGCAATGAACGAAGCGGGTCTAATTCGCTTACCAGGTGAGCAACGATGATCCGCGCCTCCATTGTTGGCGGTTCTGGCTATACCGGTGGTGAGTTGCTGCGCCTGTTAATCGACCATCCCGAAGTGGAAGTGGTTCAGGTAACCTCGCGCAGCCGCCTTGGAGAATACGTCTATCAAACCCATCCCAACCTGCGCAAACGCACCCAACTGCAATTCTGCGACCCACAAACTTTGCAACCGTGCGATGTGCTCTTCCTCGCTTTGCCACATGGTCAGGCGCAGGGCGAGATCGAACGCTATGCTGCGCTGGCAGAGCGGATCATTGACCTTTCGGCCGATTTTCGCCTGCGCAGCGCCGAAGCCTATCAGCGCTGGTATGGACACCCGCACGCCGCGCCGCAGTGGTTGGAGCGTTTTGTATATGGCTTGCCGGAATTGCATCGTGAAGAGCTGCGCGCGGCGCGCTATGTCAGCGGGGTGGGCTGTAACGCTACGGCAGCTAATTTAGCTCTTGCCCCGTTGGTCAAGGCGGAGTTGATTGACCCTGCCCAATCGGTGATTGTCGAGATCAAAGTCGGCTCTTCGGAAGGTGGCGCCGAGGGCAACCCCGGCTCGCACCATCCGGAGCGCAGCCATGTGGTGCGCACCTTTTCGGCTTACGGCCATCGCCATACGGCTGAGGTCATCCAGGAGTGCGGACTGACCAACGTGAAGCTCACGATGACCTCGGTAGAGTTGGTGCGCGGCGCATTGGCAACCGCCCATGTGCAACTCAAAAGCGGCGTGACCAACAAAGACTTATGGCGCGCTTATCGCGCTTTCGCCAACGACAACCCCTTCATCCGCTTGGTGAAGGAGCAGCGCGGCATCTATCGCGTGCCAGAGCCGAAGATCCTTGCCGGCTCGAATTACGCCGATATCGGCTTTGAACTGGACGAGGACAGCGGGCAATTGGTCTCGATTTGCGCCATTGACAATCTCATGAAGGGCGCAGCCGGCTCGGCTGTGCAGGCGATGAACCTGATGTTTGGCTTGGAGGAAAGCTTGGGATTGGAGTTCCCGGGCTTGCATCCCGTGTGAACGAGAGGTCACACAGACACAACGGCTTTGGATAAGGACGCTTTATGCCTTTGCCTTTGTATCTTCGTGGTTACCCAATGCCAAAACCCGAAGGCACAAAAACACCAAGAGTAGTGTACAAAAACCTTTGTGACTTTGTGTCCTTGTGATGAATAAAAGGATAATCGGATGGACGAAAACGGAAGTGGATGGATGGTGATTAAACTGGGTGGAACAGAGGGGGTGGATTTTCAGGCGATTTGTCAGGATGTGGCAGCGTTGCTCGGTGAGGGGCGTCGGTTGGTTTTGGTTCACGGCGGTTCGGCGGAGGCAACCGCTTTAGGAGAGGCGTTGGGCTATCCGCCGCGCTTTATTACTTCACCATCCGGGCATACCTCCCGCTATACCGACCGGCGCACCTTGGAAATCTTCGCCATGGCGGTCAACGGCAAGATCAACACCTTTCTGGTCGAGCAACTGCAAAAGTTAGGGGTCAACGCAATTGGCTTAAGTGGTGTGGATGGGCGGTTGCTCGTAGCCGAGCGGAAGGAGAGCGTGATCAGCGTGGAAAACGGGCGGCGGCGCATCATCCGCGATGACTTCAGCGGCAAAATTGAACAGGTGAACGCCGTTCTGTTGCGCACCTTGCTGGAAGGCGGCTATACCCCGGTGGTCGCCCCGTTGGCGCTGAGCCATCAAGGCGAGGCGCTTAACGTGGATGCCGACCGGGCGGCGGCTATGATTGCCGCTGCCTTAGGAGTGCACACCTTAATTCTGCTCACGGCTGCGCCGGGGCTGCTGCGTCACTTTCCGGATGTCAATTCGCTGATCCGGGAACTCAACCTTGCCCAGATCGAGCAAGCCATCGAGGCTGCTCAAGGGCGGATGAAGAAAAAGGTTCTAGGGGCGCAGGAAGCTTTACAAGGCGGTGTGCAACGTGTTTTGATCGCCGATGGGCGCCTGGATGCGCCCATTCGCCGTGCCCTCCAAGGCGAAGGCACGGCTATCTTTGCTTAGAGGTAGTGCCATGGATATCCAAAGTGTTGAAGCCAAATACACCAGTGGCGTTTACGCCAAGCGAGCGCTGACCATTGTAGCTGGCACAGGGGCGCTGCTGTATGACGACCAAGGTCGCCAATACATCGATTGTGTGGGCGGTCAGGGAGTGGCGAATTTGGGACATGCCCATCCGGCTATTGCCGCAGCGCTCGCTGCCCAAGCGCAACGCTTGACCATCTGCCCGGAGATGTTTTACAACGATCAACGGGCAAAGTTGACCGAGCGCTTATGCACCCTGACAGGCATGAGCCGCGTCTTCTTGTGCAATTCCGGCACAGAGGCGGTCGAAGCGGCGCTTAAGTTTGCTCGGGCAACTACGCGGCGTCCTAAAATTGTGGCGGCCATGCGCGCCTTTCACGGGCGCACGATGGGCTCGCTTTCAGCAACCTTCAATAAAAAATATAGAGAAGTCTTCGAGCCGCTGGTGCCGGGCTTCAGCCACGTTCCTTATAACAACCTCGAAAAACTGGCTCAAGCCGTGGACGATCAGACGGCGGCTGTGATCTTAGAAGTGGTGCAAGGCGAGGGTGGCGTCTATCCCGGCAGCGCCGAATTCTTACAAGGGGCACAGGAGCTGTGCCGCCAACGCGGTGCCTTGCTGATCATTGACGAAGTGCAGACCGGCTGGGGCAGAACGGGGAAATTATTCGCTTATCAGCACCATCACTTAGACCCCGATCTGGTGTGTGTGGCAAAGTCCATGGCTGGTGGCTTGCCGATGGGCGCGGCCCTGATTGGGGAGCGGGTTGGCGCGTTGGAAGTCGGCTGGCATGGCTCGACCTTTGGGGGCAATCCGCTTGCCTGTGCAGCTTCGTTAGCCGCCTTGGACGTGATCGAAAACGAGGATTTGCCCGGCCGAGCGGCTCGTCTTGGCGAATGGATGCTCAATCGCTTGCGCCAGATCGACTCGCCCTTGATCCGTGAGGTGCGCGGCCTAGGGTTGATCATCGGCGTTGAACTCAAGCAAAAAGTCGCTCCTTACATTCAAGCTATGACGGAGCAAGGCGTGTTGGTGCTGAACGCCGGCATGAACGTCATCCGCCTGCTGCCGCCGTTGGTGATCGAACAGGAGCAGTTGGAGCGGGTCGCCCAAGCTTTGGAGACGGTCTTAGCGCAAGAGCCTTTGGCGAAAGAGGCCTTGCCGGCGGATTAGAGGTTAAGTCTCATCCTCGCATATCCCCTCGGCCTGTAGGAACGGCGCTTGGGGTGAGAGACTTTCCAAGTATGACAGAAACCAATGTGCACCCCATGACTTTTCCCTCATCCCCAACCCTTCTCCCTAAGGGCGCAGGGAGAAACCGTTCCCCTCTCCCCGTGGGAGAGGGATCAAGGGTGAGGGATTTTCCAACCCTTCTCCCTAAGGGCGCAGGGAGAAGCCATCCTAAGAGTAAAAGGAAAAGCCTTTTTCCGAAAGCAAAAAAATGAGCGATAAAATTTCACAAAACCTCACCTCCGTCCCGCCAACCCTCCTAGGCTTGGTATCCCATTACAGCCCTTCGGGGCAAGAGGAGGGAGCAGTTGCGTGGCTGGTGCAGCACATGCAACGCTTGGGGTTCACCCACGCCTTTCGCGACCCAGCCGGTAATGCCGTGGGCGTAATGGGCAACGGGGAGCAAACCCTTGTGCTGCTTGGACACATTGACACGGTGAGTGGTGAAATTCCTTTGCGCTTAGAGGGAGACCGCTTCTACGGGCGGGGCACGGTGGACGCCAAAGGTCCGCTTGCTGCGTTTGTTGATGCAGTTGCCCTTGTCGGGGAAATTCCCGGCTGGCAGATGGTGGTCATCGGCGCCGTGGGAGAGGAAGCCGATTCGGATGGCGCCAGGTTTGTTGTGGATCAGTACCGACCGCAGTTTGCTATCATCGGCGAACCCAGCCAGTGGAACCGCGTGACGTTAGGTTACAAGGGCACGGCGTGGTTTGAAGCCATTTTTCGCTCGCCCGCAAGTCACACAGCATCGAGCCGTCCTTCGGTATGCGAAGCCGCCTTTGTGTTTTGGGATAGCTTGCTGAAATGGACACAAGCCTACAACCACGAAAAGGAACGCCAATTTGATCAGATCACGCCGCGCTTGCGCGGCTTCTCCTCAAGCGAAGATGGCTTCACCGATACGGCCACCCTGCGGGTTGGCGTGCGTTTGCCCTGCGAAGTCTCGCCGCAGGATTGGTATCGGCAAGTGGAAAGCTTGTTTGAATGTCTTGAAGGGGTCGAGTGTGAACTGCAACCGAGCGGCTATCCTATCCCTGCCTACCGCGCCGAGAAGAACACGCCTCTGGTGCGAGCGTTTCTGCAAGGCATCCGCGCCGTTGCGGCCGAGGAGGGGGAGTCCATCTCTCCTTCTTTTGCGCTGAAGAGCGGCACGGCCGATCTCAACATCGTTGCCCCGGTTTGGAACTGCCCGGCGGTAGCTTACGGTGCGGGTGACTCGAACCTCGATCACACCCCTGA